>CALAXC010000423.1 GCA_937894775.1 uncultured Clostridia bacterium | reverse complement strand
TCAGCTGGATAGAGTATCTGGCTACGAACCAGAGGGTCGGGGGTTCGAATCCCTCCTGGCGTGCCAAAACCTGTCATACAATAGTATGACAGGTTTTTTGTTATAATTATAATCCAAAACCAAAGGACGCCTTTATAAGGCGTCCTTATTTTATATTATAAATATAGTGAAAAAGCTAGCTTTGTAATTGCAATTGCTGTCTTCGCCTCTTCGATAGACCATGGCTTAGGTGAAACACACTCCTCGAAGCTGACAAAACCGCGAAGCTTGCCATCTGCAAATCTTCCACATGCAATACAAGACTTAACATTCTGTTCTTTCATAAAGCTTTCAACAGGTAAAAGCTTATCCCTGTTCATATCTGCAACAAAAATATTGTTATCATCAAAAGCCGCACGTGCAGATAATATTTCCTTTTCATCGCAAGGGAACTTAAGATGACTTGTGTTTGAACCGAATTTACTGTTCCACTGCTCCTTTACTTCAAAGCATTCCTGATTTTCATTATATTCATACACGCTTATACGGCTCACATTGAAATGCTTGCCTGCCTTATAAAGGATATCGTACAGCTCGTTTGTGCGCTCACCTGCATCGTTGATTTCAAATGCAGAATTGATGATATAGGAATCAAAATCAGTATTTGTGCAGAGAAATTCCTTGTTGCGGCGATATTGCTCAACTCTTGGCAGTAAGGATGCTCCGGAATTTTCTTCGCTTTCGGCACTGTAAAAAGTATAGCAACTCTTTCCTGCCCTCTTGGATGCATAAAGTGCAAGATCGGCTTTTCTGTAAAGCTCGTCAGCTCGGGAGAAGTCTTTAAGGTCAACGAAAGCGAGAGCCATGTTATTGTAAAGACCGCCGAAACGTTCGTCATTTTTGCTGAGGTTGGATTCGTAAATTTCTTTTGCATTTTCAAAAAGTTCTAAAATTATATTGACAAATCGCTCATGGTATGATATAATAATAAAACCAAAAGTTCTAAAATGAGTCGAGGTGTCGTTATGAGAGTGATGAGCGAGGAAAAGCTGAACAAGCTCGCAGAGTTTATCAAGCAGTACGCAAGGGATAACAACGGAGAATCTCCGAGCCTTGCGGATATTATGGAGTATATGGGTATGGTGAAATCCACAGCCTACCGTCACGTGCTGGAGCTTGAAAAGCGCGGTGTGATCTCATATACCGGCAAGAAAACCTTGTCCTCTCCGTTGCAGCGCAAGATGAATGTCATGTTCCGCAGGATCCCTATCGTGGGTATGATCGTGTGCGGCACCCCCGATGAACAGGAAGAGCACATCACAGGCTATCTCGCCGTGCCCGAAGAGTGGATCGATGGCGAGTGCTTTCTGCTTGAGGCATACGGTGACTCGATGGTGGATATCGGCATTGACAAGGGCGACCTCGTGCTCGTGAAGAAGACCGAAACTGCCAATGACGGTGACGTTGTCGTAGCTCTCACCGAGGATGGCAACACCCTCAAGCGATTGTTCTGGGAGAATGGAAAGCCGAGACTTCACGCGGAGAACAAGACCTACACAGGAAGAATGCTGAATTTCTATCCGCGTGAGTTAACGATACAAGGAATCGCCTTGAAGGTGATCAAGGATATACACTGACAGGAGGCCGAAATGTACAGACCATATATCGTTTGCCATATGGTGACCTCGATCGATGGAAAGGTCACAGGCGAGTTCTTGAGCCGTCCCGAATGTGAGTCGGCAACAGAGATCTACTATGAAATGAACAGGGAATACAAGGCGCAGGGCTCGGGTGGTTTCATCTGCGGACGCGTGACCATGGAAGGTAGCTTCACGGGTGGTTGGTATCCTGATCTGTCAGAGTATAAGCCAGTCGAAAAATGCCTCGGACACTATATGAATTGCTGGTTCGATGATGTTGCTGATGCAAATTATTTCGCGATTGCTTTTGACCCCAAGGGCAAGCTTGGTTGGAAGTCCAATATCATTGAAGACAGCGACCCCGGTTACGGTGGAGCGATGATCATCGAGGTGCTGACCGAGCAGGTGGATCCTCGCTATCTTGCATACCTCGAAGAGAAGGAGATCTCTTATTTCTTTGCGGGTGAGACCGAGATCGATGTGCCTCTTGCATTGAAGATCCTGCACGACCATCTCTCTCCCGAGTTCTACGTTCTCGAAGGTGGCAGTATCATCAATGGACATTTTCTCCGTGCCGATTGCGTGGATGAGATATCTCTCGTGCAAGCTCCCATTACTGCGGATAAGGATTCAAAATCTCTCTTCATGGACGGTGATGTTTTTGATTTTGAACTCACCGAAGCCGAGCAGAAGAACGGCGCACTCGTGATGAGATACGTAAGACCGAGAGAAGAATAGTATGCACTATATAGATGCCAAAACGATACTCTCCGCCAAAAACGGCATGAATATTTATCGCGGATGCACACACGGTTGCATCTACTGCGACAGCCGTTCGGATTGTTATCAAATGGATCATCCCTTTGAAGATATTGCCGTAAAGCAAAACGCGCCCGAATTGTTGGAAGATGCTCTGCGGAGAAAGCGTAAGCCGTGTATGATCGGTACAGGCTCAATGTGCGATCCTTACATGCATTGTGAGGAAGGTCTCGGATATACGCGAAGGTGTCTTGAGATCATCGACAAGTATAATTGCGGGGTAACGGTTATTACGAAATCGGATCGTATCCTTCGGGATATCGATTTGTTTGAGCGGATCAATCGTCATTCCAAAGCTGTGGTACAGATGACATTGACTACCTATGACGAAAAACTGTGCCGTATTATTGAACCAAACGTATGCAGCACCAACCGAAGATACGAGGTGCTGAAAGCGTTTCAAAAGAGAGGAATCCCCACGGTAGTTTGGCTTTGTCCTATTCTGCCGTACATCAATGATACCGAAGATAATCTGCGTGGGATCCTTGATTATTGTTTTGGCGCGGGAGTTGTTGGAATTATCAATTTCGGTTTCGGAGTAACGCTTCGAAACGGTAACCGAGAGTATTTCTATCAAAAGCTTGACGAGCATTTCCCGGGCATGAAGGAGCGATATCAAAAACGCTTTGGAAATTCCTATGAATGTCCATCGGATAATGCAACCAAGCTGTGGGGGATATTCAAAAGAGAATGTCAGACGCGAGGTGTGATGTATTCGCCCAATGATATTTTTTCTTATCTCAATGAATATCCAACAGCAAATGAGCAACTCAGTTTGTTTGATTAGTGTATGATAAAAAAGAGGTAGTGCCTATGGAGAAAACTATAAAACGAATTCCCATCGCTCGCTGTCCTGTTCCCGATTGCGGAAGAACGTTGATGTACAGCGGTGATCCTAAAGATAAGCATACCGTCATGCTGAGTATAGCCAGTGATGGATACCAGGGTAAGACCATGATGTGTCCCAAGTGCAAGACGGTGCTGAAGGTTATTGAAAAGCCCAAAGTTGCGGCAGGGTATATCTCTCTGCCGATCATCAGCTGTATAGAGTGCTGATAAATTACAATCGAAAGTGAGCTATCCTCCCGGCTGTGAATTCGGGAATGAAGGGTCAAGCATCAGAGCAAATGAGCGGAGCCGGTCTCCGCCTTGTTCTGATGCTTTTTTTCGTTACATAAAAACTATGAAAGGATGGTACTTCGAAATGTTAGAATCCATTATTAAGAACTACGATGAGCTTCCGTTGTTCCTCAATGCCAAAAATCTTTCCAAGGTCTTGGGCTTGTCCGAATCCAGCGTTTACGAGCTGATGCACGAGAAGGATTTTCCTTCGCTTTGTATCGGGAGCAGGCTGGTCGTTCCCAAAGAGCATTTCAAAAAATGGGTGGACGAGCAAATTGAGAAGAAAAATCGGAAATGATGAGTTTTCGATTAGAAAGCAGGTTAAAGCCGCGCCACTTTATGGCGTCGGCCTCTCACATCGGACGGCAGAGCCGACCGAATTTGCGAGATTTCGAGAGCTTTAGCGAGCTTTCAAGAGGTGTAGGGTTATGGGGCAAAGGTCACTTTTTGGGAGCAAGGTCACTTTATTTCGGCTTCTATGCCACTTTTTGCGTAAAAACGGCGGTTTTGGGCGGTTTTTGCGCGTCTAATGAATGTCACTGACAGAAAGTATGAGGTAATATGCACAAATGGCAAAATCAAAGGAAAACACAATGGTAAATGAAAATGGGCGCATCAGGTTCGCCCTCTACACGGATGAGTCCACGATGGATCTTGTTGAGAAGCACTACAAGGAAGACGGATGCGGATGCAAAAGTGAGTATATCACCAAGGCGATTCAGTACTATGCGGAGCTTCATTCGCTGGGGGATTGCTCCCATGTCGTCCCCGATATCATCACATCTACGCTCAAGGACATCACGAGAGAGAGCGATAACCGTCAAGGTCGGTTGCTCTTCAAGATCGCTGTTGAGTTGACGATCCTGCAAAATATCATCGCAGCCAACAGCAACATTGATGTGGCA
>CALAXC010000422.1 GCA_937894775.1 uncultured Clostridia bacterium | reverse complement strand
GGAATGCTTCGGGTGCGTCATCGTCCACATCGTCGGTATTGTCCGACCATTCCTTGGGTTCAAGAGGATTGATGATATACTGGCCACTCATGAGGTCAACGTAGCAACCTCCGAGGTTGTTTGTCAGATCCTTATACTCCTGTTCCGCGTCAAGGCAGAGGACGGATTTGCCGGACATTCTCGTGTTGGTAAGAATGAGCTTGAGAAGATACGACTTACCCTGTCCGGAGTTACCGAGGATGAGGATGTTGGAGTTCGTCTTGTCATCGCTTCTGCGGTCAAAGTCCACGATGATGTTTGTGCCGAACTTATCTCTGCCGAGATAGAATCCGTGGGGATCCGTTTTACCCGAATAGTTGAAGGGGTAACAGTTTGCCACAGCAGATGCAGGAAGGACTCGTTCAAACTGTGTGCCGAAGATATTTGATCCGCAAGGCATACAAGCGATGAACCCTTCCTTCTGTCGGAGGGTGAGTCTGTCCACAGAGAGCTTTTCTCTCGTCATCTCCATCGAGATGTCTGCTTGAAGCTCCTTGAGCTTTTCAAGGCTGTTTGCGGAGAGTTCTACGAAGACGGCGCAATGCAGAAGAGGCTCACGGTTTTTGCGAAGGTCATTCATCAGCTCGACTACATCGTAGAGGTTACCTTCGCCCATGACCGAGTCTTCGAGGTCGTTTGAGTTCGCCAGCATCTTGTTCTTGCGGCTGGCGTTCTGCAGGATCTTTCGCTGTTCGAGTCCGTCTACGAATCGGGTGTACATGTGAAGGGTTACGGCTTCCTTATCCCCGAAGCGAGAAAGGATAGCCTGATCCGTGGTGTTGGGCGGATATTCCTTGATTGCCCATACGCAACGGAAGCTGTCGCCACATACAAAGTGATCGACATTGAATTTGATGGTCGAAGGTACGACCATGTCAAAGAAGTCTTTTACATAGGCTTCGCTATGTAATACTTCATCTGGTAATTGCTTTTTCTTTGCCATATTTTCTCCTTTCTTTTAATCGGGGATTATCCATTTTCTTATCATGCGCTCTCCATCAACGTCATCAATGGGATCTTCACAAAGGTGACCAAAGTATCTGGATATAAATCTCTTTATATCATCCTTACTTGCTCTGTGGCAATCGAATCCCTGGTCGTTGATCTGCTTCTCAATTCTGTTGAGGATACTGAAGCTCTGTTCACTGTTTGCGTGAGCAACTCGATAGCAGAACATAAACTCTCGCGCGGTTGACATCTGAAGCTGGATATCATCAAGGAATTTCATATCCTTTCGGAGCAGAAGCTGCACCTTGAGGTTGTTTTCTTTTTCTGCCTTTCTTGCAAGGGAGAGCTTGTTCTGTTCGAAGTTCTCTCTTGCATCTGAGCAAATGATTTCAATATCGGGTTGAAGAGTCAAAAGCTGCATCAAATGCTGAATCTTGAGTCCGATATTCGTTTCGGATAATACCGAAATGTTGGTAGGCTGTACAATAAAATAAACGAGTTCGCCATTGTTGTATGTCTGCAAACCGTTTCTTGAAAAGTTGCTGATGCCTATGAGATCAGCAGTCGATATCTTTGTTTTAGCCATGTTACTTTTTCTTCTCCTTCCATTCGAAATACTGTTGTGTGGTTATAAAGAACCTTGCGGCTCTTTTGATAAAGTCAAGCACCGAGTTTTCATCAAGGCGCATTGACAGAACTCCGTAGACCAGAGTAAGAGCCGCAGGTAGCACGAAGCCGAGCTTCGCCCATGATACTACCGAGATGGTAAGGGCGATAGCAAGGATGATAATATCCTTCAATCCCCAAAACCAGAGCTTGGCTTCTGTTCTCATGTTTTGAGGGTATAAATACTGTCTTTTCATGTGTTATCTCCCTTACTTGTGTGCGATGGCACGTGTCAAATTGATTGCGGTAGTGGTTGTGTGGACTGCGCTCATAGCATTGAATCTCGTGCTTGTATCGACGCCGAAATGCTGTGCGATACGAGGAACTTCGTTAGCCGCCAGCATGACACCGAGACCAAGCAATGCATGGGATTGCATAGTAATCAAGCCCATCATGAGGAGCGTTGTCTGCATAAAGGTCGTGAAGCAAAGGGCTACGATCTGTTTGCACCAACCGGTGAATCCTTCCGTCATTCCTCTCGGAAGGCTGAAAAGATAAAAACTGCCTACAGCGATCTGTGTGAGCAGGATGCCACCTCTCTTGATATTCGAGAAGAAGCACTTGATCACGCAGTAGCCAAGGCAGATGATCATGAGCAGTTCGAGCAGAATGTTTTGTGACATACCTGCGGTTGCAGGGTTGAACATTCCCAAGGATTGGTGCGCCCAATACTGCACGTCAAGGTTCATTCCGATTGCTTCGTTGGCCAAGTCCTTTACGAATGTGTTTTGGAGGCTCACCGAGAATCGGAATAATTCGACGGGTACGGTCGTAAATAGGTTGACTGCCAAGAGTCCGTACAGGAACGGCAGTACCTGCTTTTTGATGTTGAGTCGCCCCATCGTCTGATACTCAATCGCTGTGTCAAAGATTGCAACGACAAGACCTGCAATAAATAAGCCCCATCCAAACAGATTGAAAAAGTGTAGAGCTGCTTGCACCCAATCGAGGTCGAAAAGGTTTGCACCGATCTCCGTCATCATTGAGAAGAAATCGGCAAGCGACTGATAGATCATGGAGTACAAAAATCCCATGAACTTTTCCCAAATCGTATCGCTTACACTCATCCAAGTGGAGGACAGGGCTTTGCTTATCCCATCACTGAAGCCGTTAATTAGATCTTGAATCCATTCCAACAGGGTTCACCTCCGTCACAATCAGATGCCGAGGATGTTCCAAATATAGAGAGGACAGGTCAACGCAAAGATCAGCGTACCGAGAAGGATGGCAGGAGCCGTCCATTCAAACTGACCGTGTTTTCTATAGTCCAGATAGGCCGTAGCAACCTTTACAAAAAACAGGACTGCGAGGATGAGGTCGATGACAGGAAAGATAACGTTGTTGACAACGTCTTTGATCTGACCACGGGCTTCTACCCAAGTATCCTCGACTGCACCTGCAACGTCGCCTGTTCCGGCCGCAAAAGCAGATACACTCATCATACAAGCAAGTACCGTGACAATGAGCATGACCAAGGCAATTTTCTTAAAGTTGAATTTCATTGGTGATCTTCCTTTCTGATAAATATTTTTCGTAATGATGTTCGGGGATATATTTCACGGGGATGCCATTTTCAATGGCAAAGCAGATTTCATCCGTCATCCCACGTGTGATCTGATCCCCGAAATACCACAGCTCATCACACTCGGAAAGCAGAGAGAGTCCGGCTTTAAGACCGAACTCTCTGTCTTCTGCATTTTCATCATCGAGGAACTGTGTGAGATAAATGTGCGGAGCGATGGGAATCATCCGATGCTCTCGTGCCACATATTCGCAGTAGCACCGAGCCTTACGGATGTTATCTTCCATCGCTCCGCGAAGTGCAGAACAGATATAGATTTTCCTCACGTCAGTTACCTACAAAGTAGTCATCGTAGATCGAGCCGTCAATCGTGAACGTATTGGCGGTTCTCGTGGCTTCAATCATACCTACGGGTGTCCATACACGGGTTGCGGTTACAGATACGGTGTAATTGCCGTCTGCAAACCATACGGGGATGAAGTGAATTCGCTCGTTGTCGGCGGCATTGGTGTTCTGCTTGAACTGCCCCTTGCCACCAACGTATTCGAGGGTTCTGAAGCTTCCGCTTGTGGTAGTGTAGTTGAATTCGGGGAACGTAGCGTATACGCTCTGAATGCTCGTATACGCCAAGCTTCCGGGATTGTTGTATCCGCTTACGGTCGTGATCGTGGGGCTGTAGCTCATAGTGAAGCCATATCCCGAACGAATCGTCCACTTGCCGTTTGCATAGACCGCAGTCTTGCACTCGGCACTCGGTGCGATGACAGGAGAAGCAGTCGAGATCTGAACACCATAGGACTTCAGCACGAACTGATTATTCTCGTATACCCACATCGTCCAAGTTGCCTTGTCGGTGGAGTTTGCAGGTGCGCTGTATCCCTTGTACGAACCGGGCTTGGAGCTTTCGTATCTCGTGTTAGGGGTCTGCGAATCTGCAAAAGAGGTAATCGTTGTACTGAACGTAGAGGTGTTGTTTCCTCTGTTTTCCTCATTCAAGGAGCCTGTGGAGTTGATGGTGCATTCGCAATATACCGTCTTTCCTACGAGGTTGGAAGGGACACTCCACTTGAAGTATACGAGGTTTGTCTTACCACTGGGGATGACAACGTTGCTCCAAGTATCGGTTGCGATGACCACCTTCTGCGAACCGCTGAAATAGTAGGCTGTGAAGGAAGCCGAGTTACCCATGTCGGGCGTGATGTCGTAATCACTGTCATTGCTTACCGTGAAGGACGAGATGACCGTTTCACCTGCACAGTAGTTTCCGGACATGGTCACGTCATCCACGGAC
>CALAXC010000421.1 GCA_937894775.1 uncultured Clostridia bacterium | reverse complement strand
AAGCCGAGGCTTGTAAAGATATTATATCATAAAAATGTGAATAGTTCAATCACCTATCCCTATAAAACGATTGAAATATTCATAAAAATATGGTATAATAATCCCATCGAAAATTACAATTTGCGAGGTGAGAATATGGCAATGTGGAATCCGTGGAGAGGTTGCAAAAAGTGCAGCGACGGCTGTCTCTATTGCTATATCCACAAGGGCGACGCAAAGCGCGGAGTTGATACAAGTATTATCGAAAAGACAAAGGATTTTGCAAAGCCCATAGAACGCCTTAAAAACGGAAATTACAAAATGAAATCCGGCATTGTCTATACTTGCTTTTCTACCGATTTTCTGATTGAGGAAGCTGACGGGTGGCGTAGTGAGTGCTGGCAGATGATAAAGGAGCGAGAGGATTGCACCTTTCTGTTTCTCACAAAGCGTATCGACAGATTTATGGACTGCATCCCCGATGATTGGGGGGACGGCTATGATAACGTGGTGGTTTGCTGTACGGTCGAGAACCAAAAGAACGCAGACTATAAGCTCGGTATATTTTCAAAGCTCCCAATCAAGCATAAGTGCATAACGGCTCAGCCTCTTATAGAAGCCATTGACGTGGAACGTTATCTTGATGATATCGAGCTTGTGGTTGTCGGCGGTGAATCAGATACTAACGCAAGACCCATTGACTACGCTTGGGTGCTTGATATCAGAGAGCAATGTATCAGAAAAAACGTATCCTTCGAATTCAGACAGTGCGGAACGCACTTTATCAAGGACGGCAAGGAGTATAAATTACAGACAAAGGATCTGTGCGCTCAGGCAAGAAAAGCGGATATTGATTTCAAATGCAACAGTTGATCAGATTTAAATTTATGAAGAAATATATCGCAAACATTATTACAGGCAGCAGAGTTGCATTTAGTTTGCCTCTTCTGTTCATTCCTTTAACATCGGCTTGGTTTTACGTACTCTATATGTTTTGCGGACTTACCGATATGATTGACGGAACGATTGCAAGAAAGACGGGAGCAGTTAGTAATTTTGGAGCAAAACTTGATACGGCTGCTGACTTCGTTTTTATGTTCGTATGCGGAGTAAAAATACTACCCCTAATACACATACCTGCATGGCTATGGGTGTGGATTATTATTATTGCTTTGATTAAGATATTTAATATTGCGTTAGTTTTTATTCGCAAGAAAAAACTAATATCAATACATAGCGTGTTAAATAAAATAACAGGATTTGCTTTGTTCCTTTTGCCGCCTACGCTTACTTTTGTTGAAACCACCTTTAGCGTTGCGACAATATGTGTACTTGCAACCATTGCGGTAATGCAAGAAGTTTATTTTATTGCGAAAGGGAAAGTGGTCTTATAGTTAAATACAAATTTGTAGGTTAAAAATGAAAACTTTTTACACAAGTGAAAGAGAAGTATGGCGCGAGTGGCTTGCAGAACACTTTGAAACCGAAAGTGAGGTCTGGTTTGTTTTTCCGATGAAGGAATCAGGCGATAAAGCGCTTTCCTATAACGATGCGGTTGAAGAGGCTCTTTGCTTTGGTTGGATCGACAGCACGATTAAGCACATCGATCCTACGCATCGCGCGCAACGGTTTACACCGAGAAAAAAGGGAAGCCCCTACTCACGCCCAAACATAGAAAGACTGATTTGGCTTGACGAACAAGGAATGCTCCATCCAAGAATAAGGGATAGTGTGTTGCCGTTGATTCGAGAGCCGTATGTGTTTCCAACCGATATCCTTGATGCGATAAAGGTGGATGCGGTCGCGTGGGAAAACTACGGAAAATTCTCTGAGCCGTATAAACGAATTCGAATTGCTTATATCGATGCGGCAAGGAAACGTCCCGATGAGTTCAAAAAGCGGCTTGAAAGCTTTTTGAAAAAGACTCATGACGGGAAAATGATAGTTGGCTATGGCGGCATAGATAAGTATTATAAATGACAAATTCCAATTTGACGGAGGTGACTTGGGTGATAGATATTACTGTTTGGATGCAAGATTTCTTACAGACATTAAATGAGACTTTTGCAAACCGCGTATGGTTTGTGGGCTTACAGGGGAGTTACGGTCGTGGCGAAGCAACGGAAACCAGCGATATTGATGTTGTTGTGATACTTGACGAACTGTACGCCTCGGATATTGGGAAATATAATGCAATGCTTGATACCTTGCCGCACAGAGAGTTGACCTGCGGTTTTCTTTCGGGAAAGGACGAGCTTCTCGGTTGGGAGCCTTCCGACCTTTTTCAGTTTTACTATGACACCACATCGATAAAAGGCAGTCTTGATGAATTGCTGACGGTCATTGACAAGGCGGCGATTGACAGAGCCATCAAGATTGGCGCGTGTAACGTATACCACGGCTGTGTGCATAATATGCTGCACGAAAAGAGTGAGGATATTTTGCGCGGACTGTATAAATCTGCCTCTTTCGTCGTGCAGG
>CALAXC010000420.1 GCA_937894775.1 uncultured Clostridia bacterium | reverse complement strand
CAATCCTTCGGATTGGATAGAAAAAAGCACTTGCGATCGCAAGTGCTTTTTTCTTGGCTCCCCCTGCTGGGCTCGAACCAGCGACAACCTGATTAACAGCAGATTGCTATAAACCGTCCACAGCGTTCTATTTGTCCATTATTTCCAATTTCATTAGAATCTATGGACGTGGCGCAATCTATGGACACGCTCATCGTCCATAGATTGCACCGCGTCCATTTTATTTTACTTCAAAATTTACTTTTTTCCTCTTAATCCATCGACTGTTCAAAAGATTAAAATACGTTCTTTGAAATTTTTTTAGGTCCACCCCTTGACTTTTTTGCCCCAGACTCATATTACTTAATTAGAGGGTAATTTATTCATCCTTCGATTTTTACTCCATACGGGCACTTGCCTGTATGGAGTAAATCATATCAATATGCGAGCTGTATACTCGCAAAAAGAAAGAGGTGTTATATTTGTACAACTTTTTAGATTTTGAGACGATTCATGCCCTTCCGGATGTGGTAAGGATTCCGGAGCTATCAAGCGCAATTGGCTTGTCTACAGCACGTACATACCAGCTCCTGGACGAAAAAAGGATTCCTTATATAAGAATCGACAAGAGAATCATACTATTTAAGGAACACTTGCTGCAGGGACTGTCTAAAACCTCGGTTTATACCGATGCCTCCAAGCTAAATGCACTTGCAGATCTTCCGGATGTTTTTCCTCCCCATCGCTTAGTGGAGGCATTTCGGATCTCTCACGGTTTAGCCTATACCTGGGCGCATCTGCCAGGGTTCCCTGCTGTTATGGAAAGAGACAGGATCATCGTGGACAAGCAGGGGCTTATTCGTTGGATCAAACGCAATGAAAATTACATTCGTGAATACAATTAAAGTTTTCTTTAACAAGGACAATATGCTAAAAAAGGCGGTGAAGGATTGGATTCCGTCACCGCCTTTTTGTTGTGTCGATGCCAACTCACTCATTTACAACATCCTTGAGAGCTTTACCAGCCTTAAACACAGGAGCCTTACAAGCGGCAATTTTTACTTCCTCTCCGGTGCGAGGATTCTTGCCGGTGCGCTCACCACGCTCACGGGTTTCAAATGTACCAAAGCCCATAAGCTGAACCTTGTCACCTGCCACCATAGCTGCGGTGATCTTGTCGAAGGTTGCATCCACAACAGTTGCAACATCCTTTTTTGTCATGCCGGTTTCCTCGGCAATTGCTGTGATTAATTCTTTCTTGTTCATTGTTATCAATCTCCTTTGTTTTTTATTGGATTGTAAATTTCATGCAAAGCGATTGCGAAACAAAGTCTCC
Organism: uncultured Clostridia bacterium; assembly: GCA_937894775.1. GTDB lineage: Bacteria > Bacillota > Clostridia > Oscillospirales > CAG-272 > HGM12713. Next base: position 12,105 of record CALAXC010000420.1, on the reverse strand, counting down.
GGCAACCATATAATCGTCGTATGCATAGCCGACAACAGGCTCTCCGTTTTCGCACACGGTATACGTGTTGTGATCCACGTATATCTTGGCTTGGACGAGGTCACCTTCAGTCTTAACCGAACGAATCTCAAGGCTTTCCTCTTTTATGTGGGGCAGTGTATAGGATGCACCTTCTTTTAGTTCATACTGTTCTTCGCCGCTGTCTTCGTCAAACCAAGTGCTTTCCTTGTCGTACTTATAGTCCCATTTCATAGCCAAGTAACGGTCATTCATAGGCTCGGCGGTAACCTGTTCCGCTTCCTCTGCTGTTAACCACCGGATGGTTGCTGTAAAGTTCTCATAGCCACTGCCGTCGGCGATCAGACCGGGGAGCTCATAGTGCATAGTAAGCGTTTCACCCTGTCGGAGCGTTCCTGTTTCTTTGTCCAGACGCAAAACTATTTTGTATTTGGATACGGAAAGCACGTCCAGCGGATCAAACCCACCACAACTTTCAAAAATTCTCCCGGGAGTTGCCAACAAATACTTTTCAAAGTTAGGCTTATGCGGAGGATTCCATAATTTATAGTCGTCGTTGATATAATGAACGTGAATGATAGGTTTTGTGTTCATAATTCTTCTCCTATTCGGCGTAAGTATAGCCGTCAATGTTAAAATCATATACTGCGTTTGAGTAGTTGTAGGTAAACTTATAAACCTCCCACTCGTTGCTGTCTCCAATCCTGCATCGTGCTTCAAATCCGTGATCCATCAGTGCGTTAGGATTATTACGCACAAGCCTTGCGGTGATTGCCGCCTTTTCTGTAAAGATGGCCTCCGTCGGTGGATTGGTATCTATGAGCCCGTGCTCACCTCCTTCGGTTTCTTTAAGTATTTTGTCGATCAGCGCATCGTGTGCGAATTCCCCAAGTATCGGAGCATTGGTTTTATAAAACTCACTGTCCGCTTTATAAATGAGCTTGTTATTCTTGTCGATCAGCACATCGACACCCTTAATTTTCGTCAAGACGTATGTACCGTCCGGCAGCTTTGTGCCGAGATTTTCGCCTTCCAAAATAAAGGTGGTATGGGCAGCATTCGTGCCTTTGTTGTACCGGATCGTGCAGGAAGCCTTATCCCAAAATGCCAAACGACTGAACATACCGGCGTTCTTTTTCTCATACTGAACTTCCCAGGTATCCCTGTTGTTGTCCATATCCAAGAGAAAGGATGCAAATCCATCCACAGTACGTGTGGACTCGTCGACGACACTATAATCGATCTTATACACGTCATAAACGAAGAAGAGTATCACCCATATGACAGCACTGATAATAAGAAAGACGCCAAAGATCTTCAGAAGTTTAAGCAGAGGTTTGGCTAACGCCTTAAGCAGCTCAGCTCCCGCAGCATTTGGGCGAACTTCTTTGCTCGACTCTCGCCATCGTTGTTCATCAGCTCGTTTCTGCGCACAATTGTGGCAGCAGTTTGAGTTACCATACGGAATGATTGCTCCGCAATGGCGACAGTAGTGTATTGCCATATGTCACTCTCCTTTCACTTTATTGTGAATTTGGAAATTATGATCCCCAAACAACGTAATCTACGCCGCTGAATTTATCCTCCTCATCATCACCAAAGAACACGAAAGCATATCCGTCAAGTGTGGAAAGAAACGGAACGTCAAAGTCCAGCGGATCGTACTGGAGAAGCAGACCACTTCTGTCATCACTATCATCCACATCATTGCTGGGATAACCGAGAAGCTTAGTGCCCTCGTATCCGGCATCAACCTTTTCAAAGGTGATAACGTAGGTATCGGTGAGTCCCTTGATATTGCAGCACTCGTTGTAATCGTCGATAACTACCTTCAGCTCATCAGTAGTATGATCCACCATCATATAAAGGTCATTTGAAGGATACATTTCGGCATCGAGGAAGAAATACAGATAACCCTCGTGAGGCAGTCTGCATTCGGGATCAAGATCCTTGATATCGGAGCATCGGATCTGTGCAAAGAATACTCCATCATCGGGATAGGGCTCTCCCATCGACTCGGGCAGACAAGGTCTTCCGAAGAACTTGCTACAGCTCTCGTCGATCTTTTCATCTGCCTCGACCTTTCTTACCTTCATTGCGATTGCATAATCGGCGTTTTTGGCAAGGTCGATCAATTCAAAGTCGAATACCATATTGCAGCCCTTGATCTCGCACTCTGCGTGAGCTTTGCCGTCAATAAAATCATAATAATGACCGTAAAAATAATCAACCTTACCGTTTTCGGTAAATCCAAGGGAAGTCATATTGTATCCGGTGTCACCGTCGAGCCATACGTTCGTGTTAAAGGGGGCAACAGCAGGAAGGCTTACGTGTTCGCCTTTTTTATAGGGCACAACAGCGGTTGCCTCTGCCACTACGGTTCCGTTCTTTTCTACCTGTTTGCCTATAACCTTAACAAATTTCTTGCTTTCCATTTTATCAATCTCCTTGTTTCTAAGTTTTAGTTTTTTCTTAGTCGAACATCATGTCGGGGTTCATCTGCTTTGGATTTCTCCAACGTATCTTCATTTCGCCAAAATATTGCTCCATCAGCTGCCAGCGCTGATAACCGCTGTGGAAGTCGCCTTCCTTATCGATCGCCGCTTCGACCTTCCACATAACCTCTTGGAGCTTTTCGGCAAAGCCCTCGGTAAATTCAACGGGATCGACCTTTAAGCTTTTCTCTCGGATACCTTCAAGTACAATGTGCGCATACTTGCCGTATTCCTTTTTGATCTCATCCTCGTCAACCTTTACCTGCATCGCTTTGGGGAATAACTGATTCATTCGGTAATACTTCCTCATAGCCTGAGCAGAATCTTGGGTATCGCCGTTATCCTTGGCGATCGTAGCCGCTTTTTTATAGCAGGTCATCGCCTTATCTCTTTGACGCGCCCTGTCATAATAATCGGCGGCTTCAAGATAAAAATTCTCTCGGGCTCTATACGGCATATCCTTCGATGCATCTGCCAGCAAAACCAGCTCATCTGCAAGGTGGGGATATGCAAAGAAATATCTGCATTTGGATTTTATCTTTATAAGCAAATAACAGAGAACCGCATACTCTTCATCGGGCAATGTGCTGCACTTTTCTCTTGTATCCTCTCCGAAGAAAAACACAAGCTCGGTTGGGATGTGATCGTTAGAAGTATTGTCCATAGCAAGATTATAAAAGTAGGGATAAATAGCATCAAATTCTTCGCCTACTATCTTTCCTGAAGCAATGATTGCTTCAAGGAGTTTTTTGCTTTCTGCCTCAAAGATATTAATATCATCACTTAGTTTCATGATGACATCCTTATAAGGGGCAATTTTCTCTACCTCACGAAGAAGCGTCTCGTTGTTTTCTTGTTTGATCCTCTCCAAGAATCTTTCATCGGTGAGTCGAAAGAGTGCGGTCTTAAGCTCACGCTGAACAGCAAAGTATGTCTTTTGGTAGTCAAACATAAAATCAAGCGTTTTGATTGCTTCATCGATCGCGGGCGTTACATCCCGATAAGTATTAAGGTGTGGATACTTTGTGTTTCGTTCCATTTCATCACTCCTTCACTGTAAATGCATACGAGAAACCGTAAGCGTTCGCCTCGTCTTTGAATGTTTCTTCATTTGAAAGAGAGACGGTCATTGTTTTTTCATTTGCGCGATACTTTGCATGTATCGTAACGATATCGCTCGTTTTTTGAATTACAGTCAGTTTCACTTCGCTATTTGGGGTATCAAGTTCTTTTCCTATGCATAGGGCTTCAAACTCCCATTCGCCGGATACGGTGTTTGATAGCATTCTGCCGCCCGAAAAGCCGTGTACTGTGTATGTATATGTAAGCTTCATATCAGTTAAATTTGATCCTCGGATTGAGCTCCTGAGGCGACTTCCAATCAATTCCGTAGTCCTTCTTCAGGATCTCCTTTTTCAGACCGGGATACATATAGGCATTACCGCGAGTCATCTCGCCGCCCATTCTTTCAAGGATCTTTGCTTCAAGCTCGTCCTTGATCGCCTGGTATTCGGGTGTATCCTCAACAGGATCGTACTTGTAGTTTCTTTTGGTTTCCATTATCGCTTCCTCCTAATCGATCTCATCATCTTTTATGACTTTCTTTTTGCGATCAATCAAATCGCAGTGGTCTGCTTCGTAACCAAGATCGGAAACGGTTTCACCGGTTTCCTTTTCGTGATCATAGTAGTCTGCGTACTGCGTATACAGCTCTTTGTCGGGCTCAACACCGTACCCTACGCGCAAACAAAGCATTACCTTTCTTGCTGCGGGCAGACAACCTCTGAGAGCGCTTTTCTCAAGCAGGTGCCAGATGTATATTGGATCCTTGTCTGCATCCGACAGGAGCATCGTAATCGCTTCTGTGTACCACGCCTCGGGATTGTAGCTTGCTCCCGAACAATGGAAGAGCTCTTGAGCCCTGCGAAGATCCTTTTCTACTGCGTATCCGTGGAAATAGCAAAGACCGAGAAGATATCTGCTTGCAAGGAAATAGTAATCTATGGGGTCATTGTTGCAGGTTTCCGTTTCTGCCGTATATCCTACGAGCTCCACGACTTTTTCATAGTTCTTTTCTGTTCCGTATCCGTGATAGCAGCAGTGAGCAAGATAGAACTTGATGATATGACTGTCTGGATACTGCCGGGCAAGCCTTTCTGCAAGGTTGAAAATCGCATCAAATTCGCCTTTAACCTCATGGTAGAATAGCATTGCAATTTCGATCCCGCCCTTTGCTGCCCGATCGAAATAGTACAGCACTTTTTCAAAATCAAGCTCGGCTCCACGACCGCTGAAATTCGCCCTTCCCAAAAGGAAGCACACAAATTCGTCCTTATCCTCGATGCTCTCCAATATCTCGATCATTTCGATGAGCAATGCTTCATTCGTGATACAGTATCCGACGTTTTCTATTTCGGAGGAGTATTCCTTCAAGAATAACACCGTCGCAATGGCATAAACGTCTTTACATTCTGTTGCCGCCTTGATCGTGTACTCAAAGGCTTTTCTTTTGCCGATTGAGCCACTCTTGATATCTTCGGTGCTCCATCCGTACTTTTTACAAAGACCTGATGCTATCCCAAGAATTGTATCACCAACGGTGTATTGATTATAAATCGAAAAGCCGATGATATTGTTTTTTATATCATCCTTCACGGTAATCAACCTCTCAACTTTTCAAGTATGTCGTAGTATTTTTCAGTGAAACTATATTGAATATACGGAATGTACGGCTCATGTTTTTGAAGGATTTCAAGCGCGAGCTGTGGGTGCTCCTTCACGATCTCATCCGCAAGCGGTGCAACGGCGAGATGAAAATCCTTGTTTAGCGAGCGTTCGAAGAAGCTGAGCGCCTTTTCGGTGTTTGCAAGGCAGTCCTGCTCAGTTTCTGCTTTTTGGGCTGCGTAATTATAATAAAGACCGAGGAAGTAGTATCCAAGACCCTTTTCCTCTTTTTTACATCCGTCAAGCAGCTCTGCAAAATGAGCATGATCATCAACTTTATCGTAATACTGAATGGCAAGCACCGCCTGTGCAATGATATCCCCCTTTTCCGCCTCGGCACGAAGCGTTTCGATGATATTTTCTTCGTAGAAGCGCTCCTTGGTATTTGTTCCGCCTTCGTATTCGTCGCGCTCCTCCCACCTTTTGTAATATACCTTACGTTCGTTCTCGGGAACGCCGTTCACAAGGTCATAGTATTCTGCAAGGTGGCGAGTCGTGTGCGACGTCGGTGGTGCGATATAACTCATAGGATCGTTATACGGACGTCCGAGCGTCAAGAACCAAATAATACTAAGTTCAACGTTTCTACGAAGGTCGGAAGGATCGTTGTCACCAAGCTCTCTCGGGATCTTGGCATTGGAATACGCCGCCTTGTATTGACCGAGCCTTTCAAGAATGACTGTCTTCTTTACCGAATCGAGCTTGATCTTCTTGTTTTCAAGCTTTTCGACGATTCTTTCGATTCCTTGATCGGCGTAGCCGTTCAATCTCTGTTTTAAATAAATGTTCAGCGCGCGGTCAAGATCGATCTCCGTGCCGTAGCCCATCTCGTAGCAAAGCCCAAGCTCATAGCATTCTTCATCTGCCGCATCAAGAATCTTGAAGGCGGTATCGTACTCCCCGGTCTTGATAAGATGAGAAGCAAATCTTATGGCATTGCTGTTGCTCTCCTTTACGCTTTCAAGACACTCATCATAGAACTGATCGTAGGTTATCCACTCAACGCGCAAGGTTGCCGGTCCGTTTTCACCGCCGGATGCATATCTCCAATAGGTATCGTAGCATTTGCTCTCGATTGCCTCGCCTTTTTTGAGGACAAAGGAGTTGGTGATCGTCTCGCGGTCGTGCGAGAAGGTATAAGACTTTGAGTAAATGCTGAACGTATGCTCACAGGAGATCTCGTTCTCGGAAACTTCTTTGACAGTCAAAAGAATGTCCGTCGGAGTGAATCCAAAGGCAAACGTTTCAAAATTCTTGCTATCCGTAAAAAGCTGATAGTACTCCCTTACAGCCTCCTTATAATAGTTGCCGGAGCTTATGTAAGAATAGTTATATTTTAATACAATGGGATATTTCATATCTTTCTCCTAATCTCTGCCGATACCACTCATAAAGAAGTATCTTGTAGATTTTTGTTCATCCTTTTCAATACTACCAAGACCCTCTTTATAAATTCTTGCAAGAGCAAGCATTGCAGGGATGTTTCCGTGCTCGGCACACATTGTGTAGTAAAGCACCGCTGCGTTTTCGTCCATCTCGGTGCCGAGCGCATTTTCGTAGCATTCGGCAAGATAGTAGGGAGCGAGATAATCGTCACCTAATTCAGTAGCCTTTGCAAAATAATTAAACGCCATATCGCAATTTAGATTTACGGGATATCCTTGCTTATATGCGATGCCGATGTAAACCATGGCCCTGGTGTTACCAAGCTCGGCGGCTTTTTTGTAGTATTCAAATTCGGCTTTGTGATATCCCAAAGGCAAGAGAGTCACGTCAAGCTTGGAGAAATTGTAGTACGGTTCACCGCCTTCGGGAATAGCGAGCTTAGCAAGCTCTATGTAGGCCTCAGCATATCCGTTATCGCCCGCCTTTTCAAAGTAAAGCTTCGCTTCATCAACATTGCCGTTCTTTTTCTGCTGCATAGCATATTCAAATTCTGCTGACATATCTTTATCCTCCAATGGGTTAATGTGAAAAGCTTAATCAGTCTTTCTCTTGGATTTAATCCTTTCAGTAAGCGGATCATCTACGTTAAGATCATTTGACGGAGATGGGAAGGAGTTGATCGTCTTATTATTGATCACACCAATGCCGGAATCCGCATCGTATTCGTTGCCACACTTTTGGCATACGAATCTCGGTGGCTTAATGCCCATGGGATCTGCGCTCTGCTCTGCGAGGATCACTTCCATCGCTCCGCATTTCGAACAACGAAATTTTTTCTCTGTCATAATTCATCACCTGTCAAGAATGGGCCTGGACGCCCGCATCATCATCAAAATAGTAATCCTCAAGCCAAGCACGAGCATCCTTATTGCCAAGCTCGTCAGCGCCTTTCATCCATGCAATTGCTTCGTTGATATCTGCCTCGACTCCGTCGCCGACTTCATATGCAAGCCCCACGAGATACATCGCGTTCGAGTCGCCCTTTTCAGCCTTTTCGAGTAAACTCTTGAATTCATTCTTATCCATGATCGTTCCTCCATTAAAAAGTGGTTTTGAACCTTCGCGCCGTGTAACTCTGTTACACTTATATTATACTGTTTTCAATTTTTCCTTTGGTCGCTGTAGGAGCGACATTTCTAAACCAGCTCTACGATATCACCGATGTTGCAGCCAAAATACTCGCAAATTCTGATCAGAACGGACATTGACACTTCTTCATCTCTGCGCAGCTTTGTCATCGTATTTGGCGCCAGTTCGATGGCTTTTCTCAAATCGCCCTTGCTCATTTTATGGTCGATGAGCAGCTTCCAAAGCTTGTTATAACTTAATTTTCGTTCCATGAAACTCCACCTATTTGTATTGTAGGCCGAGAGAATCAGCCGTTGTTTTATTATATCACCATCGCAAGCGGGCATCAATCAATTGTAGCAAACTTTCATTTTCAGAGATTGACTTTCGCACATTCTTGCGACCTCATTCGTGCTTTAAAAGTCAGATCCCGAAAAGACCTGACCAAAAAGCGCTCGTTAAAATCTCGTAAATTTCAATATGTATTCATAGCCCCCATCCATCGACATGGGGCGGTAATAATTCTGTTTGCCTTTTTCGACCGCAAGCTCCTTGATAAGCGTTCCGTCATCACGGTTAAAAGACACGATAACCTTATCTTCTTCCACCTTGTCAATTCTTAAATTGGCGAAGTGCGGTTTTAATGTTTTGCCTTCAATAAGTGGTAGCTTATACGTGCCTTTTCTCTTTGTTCTGTGACCGACAGCCCAAAAATACTCAATGATTTTAATTTTCATAGTCAGTCATCCTTCTGCTCCAAAAGAGCCTCATCCATCGTCAGATCATCGAACACATTATCCCTGAATTCCTTCTTGCAATTATTGCACTGAAGGATATCGGGCGCAATGTCGATCATAACACCGGGACCGTACTTTTTCACAGCACCGCTTCCGTCCAGACGGGTTACGTTTTCACTTCCGCAATACGGGCATTTTACTTTCACAGCCATAACGTGCCTCCTTAAGTGTATATCTGCATGATTCTCACGTCGGAGAAGTCCTGCACCTTCAGCTTATCTTTGTCAATATAGAAGCACAGGAAGCCTTCGTCGGTGAAATTGATGCAAACATCATCCGTTTCCATCGAATCAAGCTGGAAGAGCATCTGCCAGCCGTCGATGCACTCGTACCAAAAGCCGTTATCTATGGAAGGCTCGCCGAGAAGCAGGTGTGTTTCGCTGTCATCTGCCAAAAAGCCAGCCTCGACCAATTGGAATTCTACCTTCATTTCTCTGAAGGACAAATCTTCGCCGTCCTCATCAACGTAGCTGATGGCGTGGAGGTCATCATCTCTTTCGTGATAAATCACACGACAGGCACTTTCATCGCTCGGATCGTGAGGCATTTCGTCAAGATCATAGAAGAAGTACAGCATTCCGTTCTTTGGCAGAATACCGTCCTTATCGAATTTTGTAGCTTCGGCAAGATTGATCTGTCCGACAAAGGAAAGATCATATTCCTCGCCGTCCACCTCAATGGTGGGCCATTCAAAGCCATCGAAAATATCGGGTGCGCCGAAGAGCTTGGATGCGCCAACAGGCAGTTTCTCATCCACGTAGCTCGTTTTCAATCTAATACTATTCATGCTTATCCCTCCTTGTGGCTATATTATCTCATGTTTCCCCTTTGCCGTGGTCGCTTTTACAGCGACATTTTAAAACACATCAAATCCAAGCTCATAAAGCATTTCGTTAATATCGTTAAAATCAAAAACCTGTCGTGATATGCAAAATGCAATAGCAAGATCGTATTCCTCCGATCTTGACAGGCTGTATCCGGCAGAAGACAAAAGCGCGTCCGCATCTTCTCTCGAAAGCTCAAGGGCAAGACACAAGGCAACAACCGTTTTCTTGCACGGAACGTATTTTTTGCTCGAACGGATCTTGGAAAAGAGTCTTCGATCGATCCTGGCTCTCTTGTATACGTCGCTATCCTTTTGTCCGGTTCTGTCTATCAACATAAATAACAGTTCATTGAATGAAGCGTCCTTATTCTCAAGCATATAGAGCTGAACCTCACTCATATTGATCTCTGCCATGCGAAGCCCGAAGGCTGCGCTTACGATAGGCTCACCGCCTTGTTCTATGTATTCTTTGCAAAGCTTTGCTAATTTCTTCATTTTGGCTCACCCTTGGAGGCAAGAAAAGCCTTGAACTTTCCCTCATAGCCCGAGTAGTCAAAGGCGTTTTCGGCAATCTCCAAATCCTTGCGCAGATTGATCTCTTTTAGTCCGCGCAAGTATTTGAAAGCACCTTCCTCAATCCGTTTCACGCTATCGGGCAAAATGATTCTTGTCGGTGTGAGAAAATAAGGGTAGTCTTCGGATTTTCTGTCGGTAAAAGCACCGGAGCAGATGACCTCGACTCCATTGGGAACCTCAATAGTCTCGTCGTAACCGTTGTAAAGGCAAAGGAAACGTTCACCCAAGACAACAAACTGTTCGTCCTTAAGCTTCTCCATAAACGGAGTACCCCTGAAAGCGGCATTGTCAATTTCCATAAGACTGTCCGGAAAATTGATATCCTCAATTCCCGTGTCCGCGAAGGCATAGAAGCCCAGCACCTCAATTCCGTCGGGGAGCGTGACTCTTTTTAAATAGCGGCAGTCTGAAAAGGCGAATGAACTGATCTTCTTAAGAGTGGATGGCAGTACCACTTCCTTGAGCTTTGTCTCGCAAAAAGCCTTGTGACCGATCTCGACAACTCCTTCGGGAACAACGATCACGTCACCCTTTGCACGTGACTTGATGAGTACACCGTCCTTGATCTCAAAGTCCGGCAGAGATCTCTCGTATTCACTTAGGGACATATCGGATAGCTTAACATCAAAGATCAAGCTTTCATCCACCCAGTCTCCCGCAACCTGATAGCCGCTTGTGTAGGAGATCCTTGCAGTCTCGTTTAATTTGAAGACATACTCGCCTTTGTTCGGAACAAACAGAGTTACCTCGTCATCGGTGAGCCTTCTAACGATTGCTTTTTCGCTATGACCCCAAAGCCTCACTTCACTGCCTTCGGTGATTTGGACATCATAGATGCCGCGATCACCCGCTTTGGAACCGTTTTTTTCGATCGTTTCATCCCATTTGATATGTAAATAGAGTTTTTTTGCCATAAGCATCACTCCCTTTGGCACTTTGTTTTCATTAAATTATGAATCGCTTTTCTTATTATTTTTTTCCTCGCGGCGTTTTTTGAGAGCTGCCTTCTTGCCGATACCGCGAAATGCGTTCTTCATATAGCGTCCCGTAGGATACAAATAATATTTTCCGTCAGGCCAGAAGCCTTCCTCCACTTCCTGCCACTTGCGGTGGAACCTATCGACCCAATCGAAAATGGCATGACATAACGCATCGTCCTCATTCTCGTCCGAATACACGTTTCCGTCCGCCATAGCACGTCTGCAATATTTCTCGATTTTTATAAAATTTATCAATGCGCCTTTACCTGCATAAATATCTGCAAGTAGCCAGCTCGCCCTTCCGCTTCCTTTGTCCGAAGCGTCCTTAAGAATCTGTATTGCCTGATCTTCACAATTATACTGCGTGTGATATATGCCGATCGCCATAATTACCATAGCCTCGGGGTCTCCTTTTTCCGCATCTTCAATGGCAGCTTCCATTCTTTGCATATGTTTAAGCTCCCACGCTTCTCTTGCTGCTTCCCAGCTTGACATCGCTACACCTCCTATCAAGTATTCTGTTGCGATAATTCAAAGTGATTGTCACGACGGTTTATTTCTTCCATTCCTCGCTATCGGGATCACGGGAAGTCGACAGCGTTGCGTTTTCCCGCATGGCTGCTCGATCGTCTCGGTTTCTTCTGCGCGAAAAAGACCTGTAACACAAGTTAGCGAAATCATCAAAGTTATTAAGAATATACTTTACCTCTTCACTGCCTGTCAGCTCACAATACTGTTTATATAGCTCCTTTGCTTTGGCCGAATCAAATCCTTCGAAGTCTCCATCTTGGCGGATTTTATGATATTTTCCGCAACCGATCTCTGCCATAAACAGAATTTCCTCCGGGGTTGGAGAGGCGGACTTTTCCGTTAGCAATTCATACGCTCTTTTTTGCTCGGGCTTGGGAGTCTTATTGATGAAGGAACTCCAAAGCGGCAGATCCGAGAGAAGACGAGCGATCTCTTCACAGCTTTCAGGTGCAGGACGGGTGACTACCTCGTCTGCCAAGGATTGAAGGCTAAAGCATTTTTTGTTTTGGTTACTCATTTGTTATTCCTTTCCTGCAATGTGCTCTTAAAAGTTGAAGAATGCTAAGCACAGCATATCATCCGCGCCACGCAACAGATCATCAATGACAATCTGCTCCACTGCTCCCAAGTCTCGCGGAGCATCC
>CALAXC010000419.1 GCA_937894775.1 uncultured Clostridia bacterium | reverse complement strand
AAAAAGGCTCCCTTGTGTAAAGGGAGCTGTCAGCGAAGCTGACTGAGGGATTGTTCTACGAGGTGATCAATATATTCACAGACACCTCGAAAGTTTTTATGTATTTCTGTATTTGGTATTCTGATAACTGTCAATCCATATTCTTCAAGAAAAGCAGTTCTTTCTTCATCGTATTGCTTTCCTTCCTCGGTATAATGCCCAGAACCGTCAAGCTCTATGACGAGCTTTGCCTCTGCACAGTAAAAATCTGCGATATACTTACCGAGAACCTTTTGACGAGAAAAGCGAATAGGATGGGTACGCAGGAAATCATACCAAAGGTGTTTTTCTTCCTTGGTCATATTCTTCCGCAGCATTTTTGCGGTTGGCACTATGTCCTTATTGTGTTTTCTTTGCATTACAATCCCTCCGTCACGCTTCGCGTGCCACCTCCCTTTACACAAGGGAGGCTTAGCCTAAACCGATTATTTATCGTGTTGTTTTGATAATATGCAATTCAATTCATATAAAGCAGTCTTGTTAGAATCCCATTGCAATCTTTCTCTTGCTTCTTTGTATGGGAGCCAAACAAGTTCTGTATGTTCATGTGATAAAACAAGCTCGGCGTTACATTCAAAGCCGAATGAATATTCGGGAATGACATACATATCATCAGACCAACCATAAAGGTGTCTGCGAGGGAATATTTCAACAGGAATATAGCACATCGACTTTAACGAAATAATATTGTTTGCAGTTATACCGCCTTCTTCAATTATTTCTCTTTTTGCCGCATCTTTGGGCGTTTCTTTATCTTCACCACCCCCGGCAATAAATTGCCATTGGTCATAATCTGAACGGTGTAAGACACAGTACATAGGGATTCCATTTTGATACTTATATGGGAGTGCAAGTATTTGAAATGGTGCTCTCATAACAATATCTCCTTTCTCACAAGCTACAAATGAACATAAAACAATTTCTATATCCTATTATAACACAAAAACCTCAGAAAATCAATCTGAGGTTTCTGTTTTCTGTCGGTAGGTAATGTACTCTCAAAACTGTCCTTAAGATTACAGACCATTGGCGTCAACTTTTTTATTTTCAGATATCAAAAAGCTTTATGACCTTCACGGCTTTTCCGTTTTCGTAATCCTTTACTTCGCCCAATGCGTAAAAGCTTTTATCCTGTGAGCAAAGACGGACGCGTGAGCCTAAGGGAAGATCAAGTCCTATCTTTTTTAAGTATATTTCACAACCGTTTCGCGAGAGCTTTTCATAAAATGCGGGAAGATATATCGGCATTAAGTCGGAAAAAAGATCTTCGGTTGGAAGAAGAAGCGAATATCTTTCTTCTAAGGTCATTTCTTTTAAAGCCTCAATGGTATAGGCGCTTTCGAGTGAGAATTCTCCTGCCTTTGATCGACAAAGAGTTGCCATAGCACCGCCACAGCCTAAAGCTGTTCCTATATCGGCACAGAGGGTGCGTATATAAGTTCCCGAGGAGCATTTTACCGAGATGATATAATCGGTGGAAAGTGCTCCTTTTTTTGCATCTATTGAATATATTGTGATAGGACGGGGTTCTCGCTTGATTTCAACACCTTTTCGCGCGAGATCGCAAAGCTTTTGACCGTTTACTTTGAGTGCGCTGTACATCGGCGGAATTTGCATTTGTTCGCCTATAAAACCGTTTATTACCGAAAATACCTTTTCGCTGTCCGGAATATCTTCTGATACGGTTATCGGTGTTCCTGTTATGTCCTCGGTATCATAGGTAGTACCAAGGCGGAGAGTTGCGGTATATTCTTTTGTGTCGGCAGAAAGATATTCTGCCGCTTTCGCCGCACGTCCTATGAGAACCGTTAAAACTCCTGTCGCCATAGGATCAAGTGTACCCGTGTGTCCTACCTTGCGTGTAGCAAAAAGACGGCGTATTATCGCTACAACGTCGTGTGACGTCATTCCTTCGGGTTTGTTTACTATAAGTACTCCCGATGGTTCCATAATAGCACCGCCTTTCTTTTTTTTTAGTTAAATTTTACCCAAGCTGAGCAGATGGAAAAACCTTTGTCGGAAAAATTTTTTTCGTATTCCGTCATAACGTTTTCTTCGTTTTGCTCGCTTGCGTGGAGATCTCTCGTCTGCCAGATGATTTTTGCACCGAACGCCTCAAATTCTTCGATGCTGAAATCAAAAAGCCCCGCATTGTCGGTCTTGAATTTAAGTATACCGTCTTCTTTTAATATCTTTTTGTATATTTCAAGGAAGGAACGGTAGGTGAGTCTGCGTTTTGCGTGTCCTTTTTTAGGCCACGGATCGCTGAAATTAAGATATATGCAGTCAAGTGAATGTTCGGGGACGCAGGTTTCGAGCGTTTTTGCATCACCGATTATAAATCTTAAATTATCATTTTGACGAAGCTCACGCTGTTCCATAGCCTTTTCAAGCGCAACACAACAAACGTCGGGCACTTTTTCGATAGCTATAAAATTTATGTTCGGATATTTTTTTGCCATATCGCAGGCGAATTTTCCTTTTCCGCATCCGATCTCAAGATGTATGGGTTGGGAAAGAGGGAAGATAGTATCGAAGCTTGAAAGCATAGCTTCGGGTTCGCATATTCTAAGCTCGGCACAAGCGTTTATTCTTTCTTCGCCGTGCTTCTTTTTTCTCATTCTCATTGTGATGTCCTCAAACAGCTATTAAACATTGAAGCGGAAGAGAACGATATCTCCGTCGCGCATAACGTACTCCTTACCCTCGCTTCTGTAAAGTCCTGCTTCTTTTACAGCATTCATACTGCCAAGGCGTTCGAGGTCCTCAAAGGAAACGATCTCCGCACGAATAAATCCGCGTTCGAAGTCGCTATGGATCTTACCCGCTGCCTGAGGAGCTTTTGTGCCTTTTGTTATAGTCCAAGCGCGAACCTCTTGCTGACCTGCGGTAAGATAAGAAATAAGACCTAAAAGTGAGTAGCTTGCTTTGATAAGACGGTCAAGACCGCTTTCGGCAATTCCAAGATCATCAAGGAATGCTTGCTTGTCTTCGTCATCAAGCTCGGCAATTTCTGCTTCAAGCTGAGCACAGATAGACATTATCTGCGAGTGTTCTTTTTCTGCCTGAGCTTTGAGTGCATCGTAGTTTGCATTTCCGACGGGCTCTTTGCCTGCCTCAAGATCGCTTACGTTTGCAACGTAGATAACAGGCTTTAAGGTAAGGAGGGGAGTATCGTACAGATATGCAAGCTCGTCTGCATCGAGATCGAGCTCACGTGCGCATTTTCCGTCGGAAAGGGCGGCGTGGATTCGCTCGAACACAGCAAGCTCGGCTGCAAGAGTTTTATCACCCTTCATAGCCTTTTTTGTTCTGTCTATTCTGCGCTCTACCATTTCTATATCCGAGAATATAAGCTCGAGATTTATAGTTTCAAGGTCACGAAGGGAATTGATATTACCGTCAACGTGAATGATGTTTTCGTCCTCAAAGCAACGAATAACGTGAAGAATAGCATCGACCTCGCGTATGTGAGAAAGGAATTTGTTTCCAAGTCCTTCGCCTTTGGAAGCACCTTTTACAAGTCCCGCAATATCGACGAATTCTATTACAGCAGGGGTGTATTTTTCGGAATTATACATTTTTTCAAGATAATCAAGACGTTTGTCGGGGACTGTAACAACACCGACATTAGGCTCGATAGTGCAGAAGGGATAGTTTGCAGATTCTGCGCCCGCATTTGTCAAAGCATTGAAAAGTGTGCTTTTTCCAACGTTGGGAAGACCTACTATACCAAGTTTCATTTTTTATATCTCCTTTATTTTCAAGGGTTTTAGGGTATGAGATGCTGTTTGTGCGTTATCTCATACGAATTTATACAATCTATTAAATTATAACATAGCAACCTGATTTTTTCAAGAGGTCTTTATAAATAATCTTTTCTTTAATTTAATAATTTAAATAATTTAAAAAGTTTTATACGATATTTTGTGTTGGACCACTATTTAGAACTTGACAATTTTATTTTCCTAAAGTATAATATAATAAGTATAATAACAGTGTGGCGTTTACGTTATAAAGGAGTTTATATGGATATTGAAATACGGAAAGATATATTTATTTCCTATAAAAACGACGGAATAGGAAATAATTTTGCGACAAGACTCGTTGAGGACTTGCGTGATAATGGATATAGTGTTTATTTTAATCCCGATGAGGTGAAAAGCGGAAATTTTCCCGAGCGTTTAAGAAAAGCAATTGAGGGATGTAAAGACTTCGTTTGCATAGTTACTGCAGAATATATCGAAAAGCTTTTATCCGACGATGAAATTTGTTGGGTCAGAGACGAGCTTATCTGTGCCAAGGAAAATAAAAAGCCTATTATTCCGATACTCGTTAACGGCGTGGAAATGCCTGCCGCAAATTCTATTAAGCGTAAGGATATTGCGTTTTTTGCGAATATCGATGCATATATTTTTCCCGAACAGTATTTAACTTCTCCGTTTAGCGTTTTCTGTAAGACTTTAAAATCAAAAACAGACGGTATTGACAACTATAGAGATCTATACCAATCCAATCCCGAATTTAATCCCGATTTGGTTTTAAACGAGATATTGGAAGAGGCAAATCAGGGTTCTGTTGAAGCGATGTATCAAGCGGGAATTTATTATTTTTACGGAATATCTATTGAGCAAAATTATAAAGAAGCAGCAAAATGGTTTAAAAAAGTTTCGGCTACCGAAAGTGAGTTTTCGCCTATGGCAAATAAGTTCATAGGAAGAATGTATTATCAGGGATGTATGCCGAGAGAACCTCAATCTTATCAAAAAAGCTTTGAATATCATAAGAAAGCTGCAGAAACCGATGAGTTTTCGGCAAGGCACGTTGCAAGTATGATGGCTCGCGGAGCGGGATGTCAATATGATTATGAAAAAACCGAAGCTTATTATTTAAGTATAATGGACCGCTGTGATAATATCGGTAAAATGGATCTTTGCGAGTTGTATTGTAAGCACGGAGAATTTCAAAAAGCCGCTGATATATATGCGGATATCTGTGATTCTTCTCCTTATGCCGCATATGAGCTTGGTTTGTTGTATAAAAACGGAGTTTTAAGTTCTCCGCCTTGTCCCGATTATAAGAGCGCGGCTATGTATTTTCAAATTGCGGTAGAAAAAGGTCATATAAGAGCGGCTTATGAATTGGCTGAGTTATATTTTAATCCTACCGGAAATTTCAAGGGAGATTTTTCAAAGGCGCAGAAATATTATGAGATTGCGGCAAACGGTGGATTTGATCGCGCAAATTACGTGCTTGGATATATGTATGAATACGGTCACGTGAAAAAAGATATAGGAAAAGCAATATATCATTACGAAAAAGCTTATCAGCAGGGAAACGTTCTCTCTGCGGCGCATTTAGGCTTGTTATATCAGCAGCCTGAATATCATAATTTTGAAAAGGCTTTTGAGTGCTGTAAATATGCAGCCGATGCAGGGGATACGCCTTCTGAGTTTGCGTTGGGAGTTCTTTATTTGTGTGGAAGAGGCTGTGAGGCTGATACGGATAAAGCGTATATGTGTTTCAAGCACGCAAGTGTGTACGGCGCTCCCGAGGCTTTGGTAATGCTAAAGCAAATGGAAGAAAGAGATTTGTGATCTGAATATAAAAAACACTCCGCTGAATTTTTGAGCTCGGGAGTGTTTTTTGTTTGCTTTTGAAGTGGATATCTTGAATCTGAAATAAAAATATGTTATACTGTAAGAGAAGTTATTTGTATGAAACGGAGGTGCGTAAGTTGGAAAATAAAAGAAAAATTTTCGTCGTTACCGACATTCACGGACATTGTTCGCTGTTAAAGAATGCTCTTGAAAAAGCGGGTTTTGACAATGAAAACGAGGATCATTTGCTCGTTTGTTGCGGCGATTATTTCGATAGGGGAAACGAGAACGTAGAAGTTCTAAAATTCTTTGAGCGGCTGAAACATAAGGTATTGATCAGGGGCAATCACGAGGATATGCTTCTTAAAATATTTGAAACGGGTAAGATACTTCCTCATAATTATCTTAACGGAACTATTCAGACTCTTGTAGATTTCTTCGGTAAATATTTTATTGACCCTGCAGATGATACCGTTGATTTTTCGGGTAAGACTTCAACTGTTAAACGCATTTGCGATTTTATAGGTGAAACTGTAAATTATTTTGAGACCGATAAATATGTATTTGTTCACGGGTGGTTGCCCGATAATGCAAAGACTGTTGAGGCAAGGACGCTTATTTCGGATGAGATTTGGGAAAAAGCTCGCTGGGTAAAGTGGACCGACAGATATGTGGGAGCTATGCCGCTGCCTGATAAGATCTTGGTCTGTGGGCATGTGCCGACACTTTATGCCTATCGGTTTGATCCTACACGCGACAAAAAATGCGCTGATATATTTTACGGAAACGGATTTATTGCGCTCGATGCAGGGACTTATGATACTAAGAAAATAAACGTATTGGTTTTGGAAGAATAAAAAATGCTGTCGCATTTGGGCTTCTTGCCTAAATCTGCCTAGCTCCTAAAAGAGGCTGTCTCAAATAAAAAATTTGAGACAGCCTCTTTTTAATTTTATATTATTCGTTTTCACCGATTACGGGATCTGAAATTAATTTTATGTATTCAATGTTGTAGCACTTGCCGCCTTCTAATGTGATAGTTGCGGTCTTGGTTTCCATCTTAACACCGTTTACGACTATTTCATAACTCGGATCGTTTACGATTGATGCATCTAAAGTATATTCACCTGCTTCGCGGCAACTGCTCATTTCGGATTTTTCGGAAGAGCTTCTGCCAAAGATCGATATTGTGGGAATTGTGATCTGGAAGGGCTTACTGTAATTCTCGCGAGATGTTCGGGTTGTGTAAATGAGTGCGTGGGTCGCATCCGGAGTTGCCGACAAATATACTTTTTCCATAGAGAAGATATCTTGTTCTGTTATGGTTTCTTTAGTTAATTCCTGAGTAAGAGCTTCGTCCTTGAAAACCTTTATAGTTACGGGATTATGCGAGAGGTTGGAATGGGAAACTATCGTATCGAAAGCTTCTTGGGGAGTTGTTACTCCATTAAACCAAACGGTATTGTTTTCTTTGCCGTTTACTACTATGCTCATCTTTATATCATCGTAAGAATCGATAGTTTCGGCTTTCTTGATCTCGATATCGTCGGGGTTAGTGGGAAGAGTTACTGCAAGCGCATTATATTTATCCGTTGCGAATGAGTATTCGATGTCTATAGTTGTATCAACCTTTTGAACTGCATCCAACATAACGGTTTCGCCCTGAGCCATCTTGCTTGTCATTTCAACCTTCATATTGAAATATACAAGCTTGTTGTCTTTTGCCGAAGCTTTAATATAGAAATTTACAGTTCTGTCGGTTTTAATGCCGTCTTCTGTTTTTGAGGCGGATGAAATAATGTCAATAACAAAATCGCATACGCCGTTTTCAACTGTTGCAGTGATATTTGATGTTATATCGGGCTTAAGTGTTTTGTCGTTGTAGATATCCAAAAGCAATACGGGAAGAGTTGTTTGATAAGCCGATCTTATTTCAGCTATATTTTCGGCAAGTTTAATTCCCTTGTAGATATCAAATATTTCTCCTAAATATTCTTCAAAATCAACTGTTTGGTATTCATCCTTGACGGAATCTTCGATTTTAAAATACTGTTCGTCGGTTTTTGAAGTATTTCCTGTTTGTACTTCCTTTTGGTATCCGTAGAAAGCACCGTTGTCTAAGAAAGTTTTAGTGTAGTTTACGGATTTGTTGTCGTTTCTTTCATTTGAAGCTTCATAGTAAGCGATCTTATTGTCTTCATCAAAGCTCATAAAGCTACTTGTTTTGTTCGATTGCTCATCTTTTTCTTCGCCCTGCTTCTGAGAGAGGATCATATCGGAAGCGGTCGACATAGACATAGAGCCTTTATATTTTTGAGTTTCATCGATAGCGGCTAAAACGTATGCCAAGATCTCGTCTTCGGTTGCGGGAAGCTTTTCGGCATATTTAGCAGCTTCGGTCTTGGTCTGTCCGCAGATCGAACAAGTAAATGTAGTTACGCCGTCTTTTTCCTTTGTAGGCTCGGTAGTAACTTTACCGTTGTCCCAAACGTGTTCAGCCTTATCGTCCGTTTCGTCACATTTGTCATCTGAGCAAACGTGCCAATGGTGGGTAGCGTCTTTTTCCCATTCTTCGCTGAAAGAGTGCTTGTGAGCATCTGTTGCATCGTTTTCTTTATCCGATGACTTATTACAAGCTACGAATGAAAAAATCATAAGTATTGCGAGAATAATAGCTAAAAATTTTTTCATAAATTACCTCCAAAAAATATTTATACTATTATTTTATCACATTATTTTTAATAAATCAATAATATTTTTTTGCTTTGGTCGTATTTTTTGTTATGTTTTTATGAAGATTTTTCGAAAAATGATAAAAAAGTATGCTATTTTTGTTAAAAAATTAAAAAAATGTTTGCAAAAGAAGGAAATATATGTTATAATATAGAAAAAGATTTTCTGACTGTTTAAAGCTTTCGGAGGTGCAAGATGTTAGATACGAAAATGCTTATAGTAGACGATGATTTGAATATATGTGATCTTTTGAAGAGATACTTTGAAAATGAAGGCTATTCGGTGAAAACTGCAAATAACGGAGCAGAGGGCGTAAGCTTTTTTAAAGTATATGATCCCGATATCGTTTTGCTCGATATAATGCTTCCCAAAAAAGACGGTTGGCAGGTTTGCCGTGAGATTCGTGAGACTTCTTCGAAGCCGATAATTATGATTACTGCAAAAGATGAAGTTTTTGACAAGGTTCTCGGTCTTGAGCTCGGTGCAGACGATTTTGTTGTAAAGCCCTTTGATATGAAGGAACTTAGTGCAAGAGTAAAAGCTGTATTGCGCAGATATCAGGCACATACCAATCAGAATGATGAGGATGTTATAAAGTTTGATAATATCGAGATAAGCCACCAGAAGTATGAGCTTAAGCTTTGCGGAAAGTCGGTAGATGTTCCTCCTAAGGAGCTTGAATTGCTTTATTTCCTTGCGTCTAACTCCAACAGAGTATTTACGAGAGATCAGCTGCTTGATAAAGTATGGGGATTTGATTATCTCGGAGATTCGAGAACTGTTGACGTTCACGTAAAGCGTTTGCGTGAAAAGCTTGAGGGCGTTTCCGATAAATGGGTCCTTAAGACAGTTTGGGGAGTTGGCTACAAATTTGAAATTCTCGGATAAGAAGTAACGCTTAAAATAAATTCAAATAAAGGGCTGTTAAACGCAGAACAGCCCTTTAATTTTTGGAGAAGCTTATGTTTAAAAGTGTTTTTTCAAAATATGTTACAGCTTTTATGCTCATAATAGTAGTGAGCTTTTTAGTTGTTCTTATAGTAACGGCAACGGCAATAGGACGTTTTTCGGCGGCGGTAAAGGAAGAAACTGTAAAAAGGACCGTTGAAAGCTCGGAACTTTATTTTTCTTCTTTGCTTTACAGCGCTGACGGTAAGGATTTTTCTTCCTTTGACGATGTTGAACGTGAGAATATAAAACGCGTTATGGGAAATCTTTCACTTAGCATTGATGACGTTTCTACCGTTGTGGTCGATCCCGAAGGTAAGATAGCTTTTTCTTATTTTTGCGAAGGCAACGGAATGGCATTTGAAGGAGAGATATCTCAGGATATAATCGCCGAGATCCAAAAGCACGGAGAGTTTTATGCTACGGGTGATTTTGAAGGAATGTTTTTGGGTGCTAACGTGCTTTGCGGAACGCAGATAGTCAACAGAAACGGAGATCTTTGCGGATACGTTTTTGCCTGTTCGGATTCTTTTATGATGGCAGATCTTTGGGAGCTTATGGTAAAGATCATTATGGGATCGATACTATGGGTGCTTCTCGCCGCGCTTATCGCTGTTTATTTTATAAGTGAAAGAGTTATTGCTCCTCTTCGTGAAATAAGTAATGCCGCAAAGAAATTTGCAAACGGAAAGTTTGATGTAAGAGTTCCCGTAAGAGGTAGCGATGAGGTATCCGAGCTTGCGGAGACCTTTAATAATATGGCGGAATCTCTTAACAATTATGATAATATGCGTAATACGTTTATGTCAGACGTTTCACACGACCTCAGAAGCCCAATGACTTCTATTGCGGGATTTATCGACGGAATTTTAGACGGTGTTATTCCGCCCGATCAGCATAAATATTATCTTCAGGTAGTATCCAATGAAGTACACAGACTTTCAAGACTCGTTTCCTCTTTGCTTGATCTTTCAAGAATTCAGGCGGGCGACAGAAAGTTTACGATGACTCGTTTCGATGTTTGCGAAACCGCAAGAAGAATTTTTATTTCGTTCGAGCAAAAGATAGATGCGAAGCATCTTGAGGTCGAATTTGATCTTCAGGAAGAGAGGATCTTCGTTAATGCCGATGCCGATGCGGTATATCAGGTTATTTATAATCTTACTCACAATGCGGTAAAATTTTCCTCAGAGGGCGGAGTTCTGAGACTTTCTATCAAAAAGCTTAAGGGTAAAAAAATACTTGTTGAGGTTTACAATGAAGGAAACGGAATTCCCAAAGAGGAGCTTCAGTATGTTTTTGAAAGATTTTACAAGAGTGATAAGAGCCGTGGTCTTGATAAGAGCGGAGCGGGCTTGGGACTCTTTATTTCGAAAACTATTATCGAAGCTCACGGCGAGCGTATATGGGTGGAAAGCGAGTATGGTAAAAACTGTTGCTTTAAATTTACGCTTAGCGGAGAATAGAATCATCTTAATTTTATAATAATATTTTCAGTATCCGAGGATGCTGACGGCTGCCACATATTGAACGGAATTTTTCTGCGTTCGGATAGGCAGCCGTCTTTTTTGATCAGGAGAAGAAAATGATGGAAAAAGAAGATATACTCCGTCTTGAAGCGGGAGAAGATATAAAAGTTGATCTGAATTTTGATACTGCGAATGCTGTTCGCCGCAAGAAATATCCTTTTTTTGTGTTTTTTATTATAGTTCTGCTGTTGTTGATAGCTTTGGCGGCTGTGGTATTGTATTACAGTGTAAAAAATGCCGAAGCTCAAACAACGGCTCAAAAAAACGAAGAAAGCGAGAAGATCTGGACGGGGGCTTTTTGCAGTGAGGAGATTTATAACCGATGCAAGGCTTCTGCGGTCAGTATCTGCGTAAACGGTAAGCGATGCTCAGGATTTGTTTTTTCTTCCGACGGTTGGATAGGTACACTTGAGGGAGTAGTGAACAGAGAGGTAGAGGGAAGAATAGAAGTTAAATTTTGCGATGGACGCACTTTCCCTGTTGAAAGCTTCAGACAGGAGCAGAAAAGCGGACTTACACTTTTGAAGATAGATGCGGCAGGACTTAGCGCGGTAGAATTTGTTAAGGATTATGAGGTCAGTGCAGGGGAAGAGCTTTTTAGCTTTTTTGCCGTTGATGAAAGATCTGAGGAAAACAGCTTGTTTTCGGGTAGAGTTGCTCTTACCGACAGAGAAATAGAGATATTGAATTCCGACGGAAGACCGTCGACTTTTAATCTTCTGCAGGTAGGGATATTGCTTACGCAAGAGGGAGCGGGTGCGCCTTTGTTTAATTCAAAGGGGGAGATCTGCGCGATCGCGTGTACGAACGAATTGGAAAATATGTCACAAAATCGCCTTGTAAATTATGCGATCTCGGCAGAGGATGCCTATAACGCTTATGAAATAATGAGTCGAGGAGAGCGAGTAAACGGGGATACAGATCTGCCTTTTGTGTTAGAATAGTAAACGAATATAAAATTTATTAAAAATATACTAAAAAAGGGTTGCAAAAAATAAAATTATAGTGTATAATATTATAAATATACCACTTAAAAAACTGTTCCCCGAAAACAGTTTTTTTAATTCATTGGCTTTATAATTTTATCAGAAAGGAGAAAACCGTGAATACTTTGCATTTTTGGGATGTCTGTGTGCGAATATTTTTGGCTGCGCTTTGCGGCGGAATAATCGGAGTCGAACGAGGACGCAAAAACCGTCCCGCAGGCTTCAGAACTTATACTCTCGTTTGTGTGGGAGCTGCGCTTACTATGATTTTGAGCGCATATATAGTTGCTATGCACGATACTTGGAAAGTTATTGCGCCTAATCTTGGAAATATCGATTTTGCGCGTTTTGGCGCTCAGGTAATAAACGGAATCGGTTTTCTCGGTGCAGGAACGATAATAATTACGGGTAAAAACCAAGTAAAGGGAATGACAACTGCGGCGGGCCTTTGGGCATCTGCCTGTATGGGTCTCGCTATCGGAGCCGGATTTTACATAGGCGCGATAGTAGGTTGTGTTCTTATAATACTTACTGTAACCGTTTTTGGAAAGATCGAATATTTTATTACGTCGAGATCAAGAAATATAACCATATACATTGAATACGACACCGCAGACAATATAACCGATATAGTTGAGCGCATAAAAACTCGCGGAGTCAGAATTTTTGACGTTGAGCTTATAAAAGCAAATCAAGAGGGCAGTAAATTTCATGCTGCAATACTTATTATGAGATTACCTAAAAAGCTTACCCATACCGCTTTGGTGACTGAGATCGCTAAGGTCGATTCGGTAAGAATGATAGAAGAGTTATAAGAAAGGGGGAGAGGATTTTGCTTTCGATATTTGATTTTCAGCGCACGGGAACTATAGATCTTCTCACCGTTTCGGTAAGACTTGTGATAGCTCTTTTATGTGGAGGAATTATTGGTATTGAACGAGAGAGAAAGCACCGTCCTGCGGGCTTCAGAACGCATATTCTTATATGTCTTGGCGCGGCGATGACAACTCTTACCAGCCAATACATAGCATTTGAACTCAAGGGTGTTACCGATCTTGCACGTCTTGGCGCGCAGGTTATTGCCGGTGTCGGCTTTATCGGTGCGGGTACTATAATAGTTACAAAAAGAAAGAACGTAAAAGGACTTACAACTGCTGCAGGACTTTGGGCATCTGCCATTGTGGGACTTTGTGTCGGTGCGGGCTTCATTGAGGGAGCGCTTATCGCAACACTTGTAATTATAATCGTTGAACTTTTCCTCGCAAGGTTTGAATATTTTATGGTTTCAAACTCGCGCACGGTAACGATATTCGTTGAGTATACCGAAACGAGCAAGCTTTCGGCTATCGTTGAAACGGTAAAGGAAAATTCAAGCTATATCCGTGATATAGAGATAACCAAGAGTAACAGTGAATCCAATACTTCCTGTGCGATATTTTCTTTGCAGATGCCCCGAAGAACGAGTCACGATAAAATGATAACTATTATCGCAAATCTTGACGGGGTTGTGTCTGTGGAAGAACTGTAATATAAAGGGGCTGCGTCATTTAGCGCAGAACAAAAACACACGAAATAAAATTAAATA
>CALAXC010000418.1 GCA_937894775.1 uncultured Clostridia bacterium | reverse complement strand
ACGGCCGTGACAGCGAATCTAAGCGTCTTGGCGTTAAGAAGGCAGACGGACAGGCTGTTCTCGCTGGTAACATTATTGTAAGACAGAGAGGAACCGCTATCCATCCCGGTAACAATGTTGGTATCGGTAAGGATCACACTCTTTTCGCTCTTATTGACGGAAACGTTAAGTTCGAGCAGAAGACAAAGGATAAGAAGCAGGTTAGCGTTTACGCAAAGTAATCTGACGATAAAAAAGCTCTTGAGCAATTGCTCAAGAGCTTTTTTTCGTATTTTAAAAATATTAAAGAGAAGAAGAATCGGGTTCAAAAGAGGGGATAACCTTAAGCTTGAAGGCGTTTATTCGGTTGAGTCTGTCGATGCGTTCTTTAGTGGCTATATCTTCGCAAACACCGGTTCGTATATATTTGTCAAGCACAGCGTAGGTAAATCCAAGCTTATCCTCGTCGCCCATGCCGGAAAGACCGTCGGAAGGCTTTTTTTCAACAAGATCTATAGGAAGACCGAGATAGATGCCTATCTGTTTAACTTCGTCAACGGTAAGCTTGCCTAACGGGCTGAAATCACCCGCAGAATCACCGTAACGTGTAGAGTACCCTACATAATCCTCAGATAGGTTGCAGGTGTTTGCCACACGTCCGTTGAGGGTTTGTGAAACAGCATATAGAGTTGACATTCTGATGCGGGGAGGGAGGTTTATTCTTGCTTGTTCGGAAAGCTCAAGTCCACATTCTGCCATTGAACTTATAACACCGTCGGTAGCTGATTTTATATTGCAGGTGAAATTTTTGATCCCTAAAAAGCTTACAAGCTTTTCGGAATCTGAAATGTCAGCCTGTACGCCGTTTGGCATAAGAACACCCACAACTCGGTCTTTGCCGAGAGCAGCTACACAAAGTGCCGCAACTATGCTTGAATCCTTACCGCCCGAAATTCCTATGATAGCGTTGCAGTCTTTACCGTTTTCTTCAAACCAATCACGTATCCAATTTATGAGATCGTTTGTTATTTTTTCAACGTTGAACATATTTTTATCTCCAATATCTACAATATATATTACGTAAATTGTATCATAGGAAATTGTTATTGTCAAGATTAAAAGGTAAATATTGCGGGGCGTATCTTTTTGATAAAATCATTGACTTTTTATAAAAAATGTGATAGAATAGATCTGTAAAACCAATTCCTGAAAATAAGGATTGTTTGATCCTGACTTGAAGGCATCGGGCTTAATAATGCGTTATGCTATAGCCATGCCTTAGGTATGGCTATTTTATTTTTTGGAGGTGAAATAATGGAAACACGCATAGCTGTAATGGGAATAATCGTTGAAAAGGTTTCAAATGTTGAAACGCTTAATTCTTTACTGCACGAATACAGAGCTTATATAATAGGCAGAATGGGAATTCCTTACCGAGATAAAAAAATAAATATAGTCAGCATAGCGATCGATGCTCCGCAGGATATTATCTCCTCTTTGGCGGGAAGAATAGGAAATCTTGACGGAATAAGTGTAAAAACCGCTTATTCAAGCAAGACCTACGGTGCGAGCGATGAAAAATAATATAAACGATATTGTAAAAAAGCTTATCGCCGAGCGTTCGCTTTCTCTTGAAGAATATAAAACGCTTATTGAGGCTTATTCTGCTGAAAACGCAAAGATGCTTGCAGAATATGCCGTAGCAGAAAGAAAAAAGTATTATTCCGATAAGGTTTTTATAAGAGGTCTTATAGAAATAAGTAATATATGTAAAAACAACTGTTATTATTGCGGTATAAGGCGGGATAATCTTGAGTGTGAAAGATACAGACTTTGCGAAGAAGAAATACTCGCTTGCTGTAAGGAAGGATATGAGCTCGGTTTTCGTACCTTCGTTATGCAGGGCGGAGAAGATGGATATTTTAGCGATGAAAGACTTTGCAAAATAATTGAAAATATTAAATCCGAATATCCTGATTGCGCGATAACTCTTTCGCTTGGAGAACGCAGTTATGAAAGCTATAAACGCTTATATGACTCGGGGGCTGACAGATATCTTTTGCGACACGAAACTGCTGACGGTGAACATTATTCAAAGCTTCATCCTCAAGAGATGAGTTGGGAAAAAAGAATAGAAGCGCTAACAAATTTAAAAGAAATAGGATATCAAGTCGGATGCGGATTTATGGTAGGTTCGCCTTATCAACGCACCGAACATCTGGCAAAGGATTTGAAATTTATTGAAACCTTTAAACCGCATATGTGCGGAATAGGTCCGTTTATACCGCATAAGGCTACTCCTTTTGCAAAAGAAAATGCGGGAACGGTTGAGCTTACGTGCTATCTGTTGTCGATAATAAGAATAATTCACCCAAAGGTGCTTTTACCTGCTACCACAGCGCTGGGAAGTCTTGAAGAGGGTGGACGTGAAAAGGGAATTCTGGCGGGAGCTAATGTCGTTATGCCAAATCTTTCTCCCTACGAAAACCGAAAAAAATATGAGCTGTATAACAATAAGCTTTTCGGAGGTTCGGAATCAGCTCAGGCACTTGAAGATCTTAAAAAGAAGATAGCATCTATCGGATATAAAATCGTCGTTGACCGAGGCGATGCAAAACATTAAAACAGACTGTCCAGAAAGGAAATAATATTATGGCAATTTATAATCCAAAATCATTAAAAGCAGAGGAATTTATCAATGATTCCGAGATACTTGATACTATTGCGTATGCCGAGGCAAATAAGCATAATGCAGAGCTTATAGAGTCGATACTCGAAAAGGCAAGACCTAAAAAAGCCGATAAGGGAATGGTTTGCGCGGGACTTTCTCACAGAGAAGCGGCTGTTCTTCTCCTTTGCGATATTCCTGAGCTTAATGAAAAAATGTATGCTTTGGCAGAGGAGATAAAGCTCTCTTTTTACGGCAATAGAATAGTTATGTTCGCGCCGCTTTATCTTTCGAATTATTGTGTAAACGGTTGTGTATACTGCCCGTATCATCTTAAAAATAAACATATCGCAAGAAAAAAGCTTACTCAGGATGAGGTAAGAGCTGAGGTTATCGCACTTCAGGATATGGGACATAAGCGTCTTGCAATAGAAGCAGGTGAGGATCCCGTTAATAATCCGATAGAGTATATTCTTGAGTGTATTGATACTATTTACAGCGTTAAGCATAAGAACGGAGCAATAAGACGAGTAAATGTAAATATTGCCGCTACAACCGTTGAAAATTACAGAAAGCTTAAGGATGCGGGAATAGGAACGTATATTCTTTTCCAGGAAACATACCATAAAGAAAGCTATCTTAAATTACATCCCACGGGACCGAAGCACGATTATGATTATCATACCGAAGCTATGGACAGAGCTATGGAGGGCGGTATCGATGACGTGGGACTCGGTGTTCTTTTCGGGCTTGAGCTTTATAAATATGAATTCGTAGGTCTTATGATGCACGCAGAACATCTTGAGGCTGTACACGGTGTAGGACCTCATACGATAAGCGTTCCACGTATAAAGAGAGCAGATGATATAGATCCTGACGTATTTGATAACTCTATACCCGATGACGTATTTGCTAAGATAATCGCGTGTATCCGCATCGCTGTTCCTTATACGGGTATGATAATTTCAACGAGAGAATCGGAAGAGGTAAGAGGTAAGGCGTTGAATTACGGTATTTCGCAGATAAGCGGAGCATCAAGAACTTCAGTTGGCGGATATACAGAGGAAGAACGCCCTCACGATTCCGAGCAATTTGACGTATCCGATCAGAGAACTCTTGATGAGGTAGTTGCTTGGCTTATGAAACTCGGTCATATACCGTCATTCTGTACCGCTTGTTATCGCGAGGGAAGAACGGGCGATAGATTTATGAGCCTTTGCAAAACAGGGCAGATACTTAATTGCTGTCATCCTAACGCATTGATGACACTTACCGAATATCTTATAGATTATGCAAGCGAAGAAACTCAAAAAATAGGATTTGAGCTTATAGATAAAGAGCTTGAAAAGATACCGAATGAAAAGGTAAAGAAAATTGCAAAGGAAAATATAGAGGCAATAAAATCCTCTAACAGACGAGATTTCAGATTTTAAGATATGCGGCTTTGCCGTAAAGGAGGGTGTTTATGGGACTTAATGAAAGCGCATCGGCAGATCGAATCCATATAGGCTTTTTTGGACTCAGAAATGCAGGTAAATCAAGCCTTGTAAATGCAGTTACAAATCAAGAGCTTTCTCTTGTTTCAAACGTACTCGGGACTACCACAGATCCCGTCAGAAAGGCTATGGAGCTTCTTCCGCTCGGTCCCGTCGTTATTATAGATACACCGGGACTCGATGACGAGGGAGAGCTTGGCGAAGCAAGAGTAAAAAGAGCAAAGCAGGTCTTAAATACCGTCGATATAGCGGTGTTGGTATCAGACGCAACTAAAGAGCTTGGCGGTCTTGAAAAAGAGCTCATAGCGCTTTTTAATGCCAAATCTATTCCTTACGTTATTGCTTATAATAAGATGGATCTTGTAAATAACGGTGATTTTGCCGAAAAAGAAAACGCAATTTTCGTCAGCGCAAAGAATGGTACAAACATAGAACGTTTAAAAGAAAAAATAGCTTTTTTGCAGAAGAAAAACGGTGAGGAAAGGCGCATAGTAGGAGATCTTATATCTCCAAACGATACCGTTCTTCTCGTTATTCCGATTGATAAAGCTGCACCTAAAGGCAGACTCATTCTTCCGCAACAGCAGACAATCCGAGATATTCTTGATAGCGGAGCAAAGGTACTTATTTGCAGGGACAGTGAGCTTGAAGAAACCTTAAATTCTTTAAAATGTGCGCCAAGACTTGTAATTACCGATTCTCAGGTGTTTGGCAAGGTTTCAAAGCTCGTACCTAAGGAAATACCGCTTACTTCCTTTTCGATACTTTTTGCCCGATATAAGGGAAATTTGTTGGGCGCGGTCAAAGGCGCAGCCAAACTTGATTCGCTCTGCGACGGCGATAAAATACTTATAAGTGAAGGCTGTACGCATCACCGTCAATGCGGTGATATCGGAACGGTAAAGATCCCGGCTTGGTTGGCTCGGTATACAAATAAAAAGCTTGAGCTTGAATTTACTTCGGGAAGGGATTTCCCCGAGGATCTTTCGAAATACGCATTGGTAATACATTGTGGCGGCTGTATGCTTACCGAAAGGGAAATGCAGTACAGAGTGCGTCAGGCAGAGGATGCGGGCGTGCCGATTACAAATTACGGAATGGTTATTGCGCATACTCACGGAATTTTACGCAGAAGCCTTGAACCGTTTGAGGATATATTAAACGAATTGAAATAAATAAAAAAGCAAAGTGTTAGGTACGTAAAGGATAGTTTTTCAAAGGGGCTGAGTCATTCAGATGCAGAAGTCGTGATTTGGTTCTCGTCGGCGTACAAA
>CALAXC010000417.1 GCA_937894775.1 uncultured Clostridia bacterium | reverse complement strand
TGATGTCGGCTTTGCCTAATGATGTGTGGCTTCGCCACATTTTATGGCAAACATTGCATCATTGCGAGTGAAACGAGCTACATCATATTTGCGAAGCAAATACATCATATCGCCGCAAGGCGATACATCATTTCATCTCTCACCCTTGCAATCCTCGCGGTTTTGTGGTATAATAGAGCCAAGAAAGGCGGTATCGCCTCCATCAACACGACGAAGGAGGGCACAAAATGAAAAAGAAAATTATTATCATTGTTTGTATTACAATCGCATTGTCGGTACTGATAGGAATTTTATTTTCTCCTATCATTCGATCTTATATTACAGAAGTGCCCGTTCATTTTAGACTAATTGACGCAAATAGCGACCGTAATGATGTTGTTAAAATGTACGGCGAAAAGATTGGTGAGACTCCAAATGGGTTGGAACTTTACAAAGCAAAATTTCTTGGTATCGAAGGATACATCAACGTTGATTATTTTGAAGATTCAGATCAGGTATTTATTATTCAATTTGCTTTGCGTTCTGGCGATTATACACAGTACGAAGATTTTGAAAAAGACGTAGAAAAGACATACAGATATTTTTCACATGTATTAAGAAATATGCCCACAACGGACTCAGCATTTGAGAATGACAGAGGAGGTTGGAAAGATTTAAATACTCATATAGCATACACAGTGTATAATGTGAACACCATGTACGATGAAACAGGCAGCCATTACATCCCCGACGAAACTATAACCGTATTTCAATTTAATACATGGACCGATGATATGGAGAAAGATTTTACATAGCCTCGTTTGCAAGTATGGCACGAAAGACCTCGGATTACTTTCTGCACCAATCATCGCCAAAAACCACGAACTGTTTTTGCGCGATAGCTTTGTATGGATCTATTTTCTAGTGGTATTACAATAACCGAAGTCGAAAGGCTTCGGTTATTCTTTTTATTGTGTTTTTTTGTACAAAAGCGGTTTTCTACATACTTTTTCAACCGTTTTCTCAATCGACACGAAAGCACAATCGTGCCATTTATCACATTGTGTGCAACCAATTCCGTTCAGTACAGCATCGAAAAAGTATCAGAGCTTCAAAAAAGTATCAATATTTTAAGACGATTGCGAAAGCAATCGTCTTTTTTCAATGATGTTTGCCTTCGGCAAATGATGTTGGCGTTGCCAATGATGTCGGCTTTGCCTAATGATGTGTGGCTTCGCCACATTTTATGGCAAACATTTCATCATTGCAACACGTAGTGGAGCAACATCATATTTGCATAGCAAATGCATCATGTCGCCGTGAGGCGATGCATCATTAAAATAAAGTTGTCAATTTAAGTTACAAACGCAGAAAAAAGCACTTGATTCGGCAAGTGCTTTTTTCAATGAAGCGCACCTTACGGTGCATGAAAAATGAAGCAGCCTATGGCTATGAAGCGTGACTTTGCCACACTTCGCCTACGGATATTAAGAAAAACATAAAAAAGCAACGGACTCGTCTCCGTTGCTTTTTGCGTTTAATTTTTCTTCTTTAAGATCCTGACCTCTTCACGTTTATAACTCTTGGGCATAACTTCGGGTGTTGCTGCAAGGCGCACCTTGATAGTACCCTGAAGCGGTGAGATCTCGGTTACAGTACCTACTCCGTCAACCGTTCTTACAAGTGTGTCGACAGGCGGAGTTCTCTTTATTTCATACTCATAAGTGTCATGCTCGTAACGTAAACAGCACATAAGTCTGCCGCAAATTCCGGATATTTTCGAGGAATTAAGCGAGAGATTCTGTTCTTTAGCCATTTTTATCGATACCTGACCAAAATCTGTAAGGAATATCGAGCAGCAGAGCGGACGTCCGCAGATCCCGAGTCCACCTACCATTTTTGCTTCATCACGAATTCCTATCTGACGGAGCTCTATTCTTGTGCGGAAAACAGAAGCAAGGTCTTTTACAAGCTCACGGAAGTCAACTCGTCCCGATGACGTGAAGTAAAAGAGAAGCTTTGAATTGTCGAAGGTGTACTGTGCATCGATGAGCTTCATATCAAGCTCGTGATCGATTATTTTTTCGTTGCAAACTTTGAAGGCTGTTTCTTCAAGCTTTTTGATCTCTTCGTTGTGGAGTGTATCTTCGTGTGTTGCCGCACGAATTACCGAGCGGAGCGGGGGAACAGTCTCGCTTTCGGGAATAAATGTGTTTCCCATAACGACCTCACCGTATTCAAGACCGCGCGCGGTCTCAACGATTGCGTGAGTACCTATTCTCAAGGTTATGCCGTTGGGTGCAAAATAATATGTCTTACCGGAAGATTTAAAACGTATTCCGACAACCTCCACATTAGGCTCATCAACGATCTCGACCGCTACTGTATCGCTCTTACTTTCGGGATTTGTCAAAATAGTCTCTTCCTTGCTTCCGTAAAGCTCTTCATATGTGAATTCCTGATAATCGCTGTACTTTTGGAATTCGGGAGATGAAGAAAAACTCTCGAGCTTTTTAGGTGCGGGCTTTTCGAGCTGATCGCCATTGGAAAAAGTATTTTCCTGGTCGGAGTTTTGATTTATCTGAGCTGATTTTTCGGTATTTGCGGAACTTATTTCAACGGTTTGATTAGCTTTGCTTTCGCCCGAACGCTTTGAGTTGTGGTGTCTGCTGCGTCTGCTTTTTTCGTTCTTTTGAACTTGGTCGTTCTGTGCGTTTTTGACAGAAGGGGCTTCGGATACTTCGTTTGAAGCTGCGTTTTCCTTAGCTATCGCATTTTCGGGCTTTTCTGTGTTTGGACGCCTATGCTTGTTTTTCTTGTGCTTGTTAGAATGTTCGCCGTTATTTGGCGTTGAAGCTTGTACGGGCTGCTGAGCGTTATTGCTTTCACCCGACTGCTCGTTCGGCTTTATAAAATAAGCTTTATGTCTGTGCGATTTGTTTTTGTTTTCCATATATTTATCCTTTCAAGTGCTTTATAAAAGCTCTGAATTTATCATCATTTTTGAGAGCAAAAGATTAACGTTTGCGTTTCTTGAAGTTTCTTCGATCGCTGTTTCTATATTTTTGTAAAAATTGTAAATAAAAGCTAATGTCACTCTGTCGGACAATTCTATCGCTTCATTTACGTCGCAGTAAAATTCAAGCGAAGCATCGTCTGATTTTTTTATGAGTATCAGATCCCTTACCGCTAAGGCAAGAAGATTTAATTTTTCGATCAGAATATCGCGCTTTGAAGAAAACTTCATAAGCAGGGGGATTATTGTTTTTGCGCTTTTTCTGGAAAAAGCTGCGTCTATAAGCGCACGGATGTTTTCCCGTCTTTCACGTATCGGTTTCCAAATCGACGGGTCGAGAAGTTCAAGAGCCTGACCTATGCTTGAATCTGATGCTTTGATAAGCTCTTTAAATTCTTCGGAAGATGAAAGCTTAAGCTGAGCTGCGCGGGGATCGTGTGAACATATATAATCGGCTATCTGACCTTCCGACAGACGCTCGGTGTGAAGAGTTATCGCACGGCTTCTTACAGTTTCCATCAGCGATTCCGCTTTGTTGCATATCAGAAAAAAATGCACGAAAGAGGGGGGCTCTTCAAGGGTTAAAAGAAGGGCGTTTTGCGCTTGATCTGTAAGCTTGTCGGCGTTGTCGATTATATAGAATTTATCCTCGATATCGTTTGGAATTATTCTTACGTCTTCACGTAAGAAACGTGCAATATCAACGCCTATCGTCGCTTTTTCCTCGTTGCTTATAAATATTACATCGGTCGATTTTTTGGCGAGTATTTTTTTGCAGGACGGACAGCTTCCGCAAGGGAGTGGAGTACCGCTTTTTTGCTTTTCCTCACAAGCCGATGCGGCGGCTACGTTGAGCGCAATACTTTTTCGTCCGCTTCCGTTTGAGCCTTCAATTATGTATGCGTGAGAAAGGGAGCCGTTTATAACATCGTTTATAAGACGTTCGCAAAGAACTTCGTTTCCTATGATGCTTTTCATCGATTGCTTCATAACAGACTCTCCTTTTAAAATCAGGGTATACAAATTCAAATTATATTATATCAAATTTTCTTTTGGCTGTCAAGTCAAAAAACAGATTGCTTTTTTGGTAGTAATGAATAAACATTTGATGTCTGAGTTAAAAATACTGTAAATTTATTGACAAAAATTAAAGAGTGTTATATAATATAATAAATAATTATGGAATTTTTTAAAACAATGATTCCGAAATGTTGGAGGCAGATTATGACGATTTATGACGAGCTTGTTGCCAGAGGACTTATTGCTCAGGTAACAGACGAAGAAGAAATAAAAGAAATGGTGAATAACGGTAAAGCTGTTTTCTATATAGGCTTCGATCCCACAGCCGATTCTTTGCACGTAGGTCATTTTATGGCGCTTTGCCTTATGAAACGTTTGCAAATGGCAGGTAATAAGCCGATAGCGCTTATCGGCGGAGGAACGGCTATGATAGGCGACCCTTCGGGACGAACCGATATGCGACAGATGATGACGAATGAAACCATTCAGCACAACTGTGATTGCTTTAAGGCGCAGATGAGTAAATTCATAGACTTTTCCGACGGAAAAGCTCTTATGATAAATAATGCCGATTGGTTGCTCGGACTTAACTATATCGAGGTGTTGCGTGAGGTAGGAGCTTGCTTCTCTGTAAACCGAATGCTTTCCGCTGAATGCTATAAGCAAAGAATGGAAAAGGGACTTTCCTTCCTTGAATTCAACTATATGATAATGCAGTCTTACGACTTTTATCACCTATATCAGAACTATGGCTGTAATATGCAGTTTGGCGGTGACGATCAGTGGTCAAATATGCTTGGCGGTACAGAGCTTATCAGAAGAAAGCTCGGTAAAGATGCCTATGCTATGACAATAAATCTTCTCCTTAATTCTGAAGGCAAGAAGATGGGTAAAACACAGTCGGGTGCGGTATGGCTTGATCCTAACAAGACCAGCCCTTACGATTTCTATCAGTATTGGAGAAACGTTGCCGATGCAGACGTATTGAAATGCATCAGAATGCTTACTTTCTTGCCTCTTGAGGAGATAGATGCTATGGATTCTTGGGAAGGCGCACAGCTTAATAAGGCAAAGGAGATATTGGCATTCGAGCTTACTAAACTCGTTCACGGTGAGGAAGAGGCTAAAAAGGCTGAAGCAGGTGCTAAGGCTTTGTTTGGCAACGGAGCGTCTGCGGAAATTCCTATGACAGTTCTTTCTGCCGATGATTTTGCAAACGGTGATCTTGATATTTGTTCTTTGCTTGTTCTGTCGGGACTTGTTGCTACAAAGTCCGAAGCGAGAAGAGCTGTAGAGCAGGGTGGAGTGGCTGTTGATGATGAAAAAATAACCGATATAAAAACATTCTTCGCATATGACGACCTTAAAGACGGAAAAATATTCCGCAGAGGCAAAAAGGCATTCAGAAAGATAACTGTAAAATAAAATTTTAAAAATTTTTCTTGGTTTTTTAGGAGTTTTTATGAAGGATATAAAAAGAAACCTCACGATGCTCTGCGATTATTATGAGCTTACAATGAGTAATGGATATTTTGTAAACGGAATGAAGGACACTATAGTGTATTTTGATGTTTTCTTCCGTGAAAATCCCGACAAGGGCGGATATGCCATATTTGCGGGACTTGAACAGATCGTAGAGTATATTAAGGATCTTCGCTTTGACGAGGATGATATCGAGTATCTTCGTAAAAGAGGCTGCTTCTCAGAGCAGTTTTTGGATTATTTAAAAAGCTTCCGTTTTTCGGGAGATATATGGGCGATCCCTGAGGGAACTGTAGTTTTTCCGGGTGAACCGCTTTTGACGGTAAGAGCGCCTATGATAGAGGCACAGTTTATCGAAACCTATGTTCTTATGATGATAAATCATCAATCGCTTATTGCAACCAAAGCTGCAAGAATAGCAAGAGCTGCAAAGGGCAGACCTGTAAGTGAATTCGGTTCCCGAAGAGCGCAGGGAGCGGATGCTGCCATACTTGGCGCAAGAGCTGCTTATATAGGCGGTTGTTCATCTACGGCGTGCACGATTTCTGATGAGGTTTTCGGAGTTCCCGCAGTCGGAACTATGGCGCATTCGTGGATACAGCTTTTTGATAGCGAGTATGAGGCCTTTAAAACATACTGTCAGACTTATCCAAACAGACCCACACTTCTTATAGATACCTATAATGTGCTCGAAAGCGGTCTTCCAAATGCTATAAAGGTATTTAAAGAGCTTGGGATCACAAATTGTGCGGTAAGATTGGATTCGGGAGATATTACCTATCTTTCAAAGAAAATGCGTGAAAGACTTGATGCGGAAGGACTTACCGACTGTAAAATAGTTATTTCGAATTCGCTTGATGAGTATATTATACGAGAGCTTATACGTCAGGGGGCGCAGATCGATTCTTTCGGTGTGGGCGAACGTCTTATCACGTCGAAGAGCGATCCCGTTTTTGGCGGTGTGTATAAGGTATGTGCCGTTGAGGATAAGGACGGAAACATAATTCCTAAGATAAAAATAAGTGAAAATGTTGGTAAAATAACTACGCCCCACTTTAAAAAGATATACCGTATAAGAGATAAAAAGACACAGAAGGCGGAAGCGGATCTTATATGCCTTCACGATGAAGTTATTGATGAAACCAAACCGCTTGAAATATTTGATCCTGTGGCTACATGGAAGCGTAAGACCTTCAATGATTATACTGCTACCGAGCTTCTTGTGCCGATATTTAAGAACGGAGAGCAGATTTACAAACTTCCTTCGCTTAATGAGATAAGAAATCACTGTAAGGAAGAAATTGAAGGAATGTGGGAGGAAGTGCGCCGCTTTACAAATCCTCATAATTATTACGTAGACCTTTCGCAAAAGCTTTGGGATCTTAAGCATAATATGCTTGCAAAACACGGAAAGCGATGAGTGACATAATATGAAAATAATAGTTTGTCTTGACGATTACGGCGGAATGCTCTTTAATTCCCGCCGCCAGAGTCGCGACAGAATGCTTATCGACGATATAATGATGGATCTCGGATATCAAAAAATATGTATATCCGAGTTTTCGGAAATCCTTTTCACCCCTCACGAGGGCAGATATGAGATCGTCGAAGATTTTTCACAGCTTCTGGACAGCGACAGAGTATGTTTTATAGAAAATGTAGACGTTAAACCGTATATAGACAAAATAGATACGGTAACGTTGTATCATTGGAACAGGGTATATCCACGAGATTTCGTGTTTGATATAAATTTGGAAAAAGAGGGCTTTTCCTTGGTGTCAAGCTGCGAATTTGAGGGATATTCTCACGAAAATATCAGAAAGGAGGTTTATAAAAGATGAAGACTATAAAAAGTCTGGCGTTGCTACTTGCTCTTTTGATGATTTTTTCCGTTGTATTTACCGGATGTGCGAAAGCGGATGAACCCGAAAAAGACGTAGACATCGCTGATGAGGAACAGTTTGAAGAAGATTTTGAAAATGTTGCGTTCTATAGATATTGGTGGCCTTTTAGCTCGTATTACAGTAAGTCGACTCAGAAGGAGACTCAAAAAGCTACAGAGAAAGCAACTCAAAAGGTAACTCAGGCTGCAACTCAACCTGCAACTCAAAAGCCTACTCAAAGCACTACACAGAAGGCAACCACACCTCCTAAATCGGGTGCATCGGTTGAGTCCGTAATGACTTATTCGGGCAAGGCTTATTCTGTTGTTTACAACAATCGCCCCGACTTCAGTTCAAGTGAGCTCACAACAAATGCATATGAATTTTACTTGGATAATGAAAATCCTTCAATTATTTTTTCGGAAAAGTTTTATGGTCAGAATGTGCGCCCCGTTTCGGGAGAAATTACACGTGTGACAGGTATTGAACCGGTACAAAAGAGTATATCGATGAATGTTTCTGACAAGTTGTTCTTGGAATATAACATTTACCCCGAATCGTTACGGGATTTGGCGAATGTAACTTTGCATAGTGAGGATGAGAGTGTAGTTCAAGTTTCCGGATTATATTTGACAGCAGTAGGAGAAGGTGAGTGTCGTGTTCAGATAAAATGTAATGGTCTTACCGATTATTGTGATGTGACTGTTGTGGATGATACTGAGCCGCTATCAATAGCTTTGAATGTTACCGAATTGAGTTTGGATCCTGGTGAATCATTCCAGTTGGAGGCCACTATTACTCCGGCATCGGCTGCGGAAGGTGCAGTTATTAATTGGAGTACCACCAATGACGTACAAGGTTATGTGGATGATAATGGTTTTGTTACTGCATTTTTATGGGATTCCCGTGCTCCGGCACTCATTATTGCAGAATATAATGGTGTAAATGTCCCCAATTCTGTATAGTAAGTGGCGCTTCCGGATTGCAGGTAATGGATATAGTGTCGGAAGCTGCCTTTTGTCCGGTCGATGGTGTGCGTGCCGGTATTTCTGTATTCAACAAAATAAAACCCACCGTGGTTATTTGGATTTCCCATAAGCTCCCCCTGCCTTGTGATAGAAAATTATTGCATATTTAATAAAATACTATCACTTAAGAAAAAAGTCAATATGGTATAATCTAAAGTATCAAAATGATGATCGGAGGAGTTTTTATGAAAAAACGGATCAGTTTTATGTTGACAGTGATCTTGCTTCTGGGAATGATTCCCGTTGTGGCATTTGCTTCAACGACCCATCCCCACGATAGCGCTCAAACAAATCACTGTGTCTGTGGCGGCTCAGCCCAGGGGGTTGCAGACCATGTATGCGCATCGGTACAATGGCAGCCTTTGCCGGAGGGTACGCAGAATTTTTCGACCCTGGAAGCCGGCAATTACTATCTGACTTCGGATGTACAGATCACAGATTACACAAATATCGTAAACAATATTTCCATCTGCTTGAACGGCTATGATGTGACCACCACGGATTACCGGGTATTCGGTAACACCAAGGCCGGTGTGACGCTGAACCTGTGCGATTGCTCCGGTGTGCAGGATCAGGATGGTAACTGGAGCTGGGGCGGCACGGTTTATGGCGCCGATTGCACAGGTACAGCCAAGTATTACGGTGCAATTATTTACACCCATGCCGCTTCTCAGGTCAATGTCTATGGCGGTAACTATATTGGCGGTGAAGGCCAGACCACCGGCTCTTGCTTCGTTGTGGCCAACGACGGT
>CALAXC010000416.1 GCA_937894775.1 uncultured Clostridia bacterium | reverse complement strand
ATAGCCGCGAGAACCATCCAGCGTTCCCGCTTTTTCATATACCTAAGTAATTTTATCATTTCACTGTATCTCCTTTTATACCGTTCGATTTGATTATTCCATCAAAATCTCCGTTCATCACCTTAAAGCAATGCCGCCTTATGATTCCTTCTAACTTATTATCAGGAATTAAGTATATCCATAAACTCCTCGCCCGTAATGGTTTCGTGCATATAGAGATACTGCGCAAGCTGATCCAGCTTTGGCTTGTTTTCGGTAATGAGCTGCTTAGCCTTTTCGTACTGTTTTTTCACAAGTGCTACAACCTGTTTGTCAATTTCCGTTTGCGTTTCAGCAGAGCAAGCAAGAGAAGCATCGCCGCCGAGATATTGGTTGGTAACAGTCTCAAGTGCCACCATGCCAAAATCATTACTCATACCGAAGCGAGTAATCATTGCCCTTGCCAGTTTGGTAACCTGCTCAATATCGTTGGAAGCACCCGTGGTGATAGAACCAACAGCAATTTCTTCTGCCACACGACCGCCTGTGTAGGTGGCGATCTTATTTTCAATTTCTTCCTTAGTCATCAGATAGTGATTTCCTTCATCCACCTGCATGGTATAACCGAGAGCACCGGAGGTGCGGGGAACGATGGTGATCTTCTGCACGGGAGCAGAATTTGTCTGCTTAGCAGCAACCAAAGCATGACCGATTTCGTGGTAAGCTACAATCATCTTTTCCTTGTCGGTAAGAATGGCATTTTTCTTCTGATATCCTGCGATAACGACCTCAATACTTTCCTCAAGGTCTGCCTGTGTAGCTGCCTTTCTGCCCGCACGAACAGCACGCAGAGCAGCTTCGTTTACAATATTGGCGAGTTCAGCACCGGAAGCGCCCGAAGCCATACGAGCAACAGTTGTGAAATCAATATCGGGAGCAACCTTGATTTTTTTACAATGCACTTTGAGGATGGCTTCTCTGCCTTTTAGATCAGGAAGATCTACCGGCACACGGCGGTCAAAACGACCGGGTCGTGTAAGCGCAGGGTCGAGTGATTCAGGACGGTTGGTGGCAGCAAGAATAATAACGCCGGTGTTTCCTTCAAAGCCGTCCATTTCGGTGAGGAGTTGATTTAAGGTTTGCTCACGCTCATCGTGACCGCCACTCATACCGCCAGTGGCACGCCTGCCGCCAATGGCGTCGATCTCATCAATAAAGACAATGCAAGGAGCTTTTTCCTTTGCCTGTTTGAATAGGTCTCGAACCTTGGAAGCACCCATACCGACAAACATCTCAACAAATTCTGAACCACTCATAGAGAAGAACGGAACGTTTGCTTCACCGGCAACGGCTTTTGCAAGCATCGTTTTACCGGTGCCGGGAGGGCCTACAAGCAAAATGCCCTTGGGCATCTGTGCACCAATCTCGGTGTATTTTTGGGGGTTATGAAGATAGTCTACAACTTCCTGCAGGCTTTCTTCGGCTTCGTCCACGCCTTCCACATCATCAAACTTAATGCCGTTAGACGATTTCACATAGACCTTGGCGTTGGATTTTCCCATATTGAACATCATCGAACCAGCACCGCCGCCTGCTTTTTCCATCATCTTCTTGGACATAAACTGTCCGATAGCAACAAACACAACGATCGGCAATACCCATGTAAGCAGGAAACTTAACAAAAAACTGGGTTCCTCAATGACCTGACCGGAGAAGATTGCACCGGATGCATATAAGCGGTCCGTAAGATTGGCATCGGCAACCATTGCCGTGGAATACACCTGTTTTTCTTCCTTATCTGTAAAAGTGATTTGATTTTCCGTTTCGTTGATTTCCACACGACCGATGTTCTTTTCTTCGATCATGCTCATAAAAGTGCCGTAATCGACCTCTTTTATTTGTTGTCCTGCTATCCACGGTACAATGAAAGAATTAAACAAGATGATTACGAGCAATACAATGCCGTAGTAGAATAGCAGCGGTTTTCTTGGCTTTTTTACCTCATTCATATTAGCCATACTTCCTCCAAAATTAACTTAATTTATAACAAATCTGTTTGTGCGTTTTTTTGATCCTTATCGGTGATCTTTGCCTGAATTTGCTCCATACGATTATCCAATATTACCGCTGCTTCGGCACATTCCTTTAATTCTTCTGCTATACCGTTTGGAACCTGAACATCTTTTTTGTATCGAATTTTATGTTCAAGGCTTGCCCACCAGTCCATAGAAATCGTTCTAAACTGAACCTCTACCTTCATCCTTCTCTTTTCGTCATGAAGAAAGATAGGAATTTCAACAATAAGATGCAAGCTACGGTATCCGTTTGGTTTGGGGTTTGCGATATAATCCTTTTTTTCAATCAGTGTAATATCGTCTTGATTCAAAAATGCATTGGCAAGTGTATAGATATCCGAAGGAAACCCACAAATTACGCGAACTCCCGCTACATCGTGCAAATTTTGCTCTATGCTTTCTACCGTGATCGGCACATTCAAAGCTGTTAACTTATCGCCGATGCTTTCGACCGATTTAAGCCTTGTCTTAATTGTTTCAATTGGATTACGATCATATTCCAAAGATAATTCTTCATTTAACACTCTGAATTTGGTTTCAACCTCCATCATCGCGCACTTATAATATGCCATAAGTTCTTTATACGGTGCGGCATAAGACCGAATCCATTCTTTCATCTGTTCCTTGGGAAGCGGAAGTGCTGACAATAACATTCGGTTCCAATGTTCCTGATTTCCATGTATATCCATTAATTCCAATTTCCTTTTCAATATTACACACCGCTGGCTTTGATGATGCGGTCGATATTTCCGTTCATCACCTGAAAGCAGTGCTCCATAACCTCAAGTTCTTCCTCGGAAAGACCTTCAAGAATCGCACCTGCAAATTTTCTCTGAGCCTCTCTGCCTGTCTCAATAATCGGCTGTGCCTTTTCTGTACAGACGAGCAATTCCTTTCTTCTGTCACCGGGATATGCCTTTCGTTCGAGTAAGCCTTCAGAGACCATACGCTCCACGTGAGTAGACACAATGGCACGTTTCAAACCTCTCATCTCACAAATGTCTCTTGCGGTCGCATAGTCCGGATTGTTTGCAAAAAACATAAGCATACTGAGTGCTGTTTGCGGAATACCGGTTTCCTTACTCAACGGTGTCAGCATCATTTCATAAACCAGACCAACTTTTTTGGCATGTCCGTTCATTTCCTGAATCGTAATCATATATTGCACCTCTTTGTTCTTTAATATTGGATTGTTCAATATTATACAATACAAAATAGGATAATTCAATGAAGTAATTGTGAATTTTGAGTGAAAAGGAAAGGCGCCGCATTTCTGCGACGCCTCAGAGTGTAGACAAAGTCTAAGTCAAAAAATAGCCCATGCATATATGGTTATAAAAATGCATGGGCCATATTTTACGTGATTGATTTTTCAAAATTCTATGGTTTCATCAATTCGACAACTTGGAATTTGACACTCCATCAAACTGAAATTTATCGCTCCGATAAATAGAAAATTCTTCAAGCCACAAAGTTTATATCTCTATATTCATTATTATAGAATTGTTTTACTTTTTGATTTTCGGAATAAATCTTGATGCCATTTTTCCTGTGCC
Source organism: uncultured Clostridia bacterium (assembly GCA_937894775.1). Taxonomy (GTDB): domain Bacteria; phylum Bacillota; class Clostridia; order Oscillospirales; family CAG-272; genus HGM12713. Next base: position 1,812 of record CALAXC010000416.1, on the reverse strand, counting down.
CTTATTCTTTATGTAAAAATATCCAATAATTGAAAATATAACTGCACCTATCAAATTTACAAACAGGTCATGCATTGTATCTATAATGCCAATATCCAAATATCCTCCAAGGTTTAATGCCTCTTTTGTTCCATCTGAATATACAATTATAACATCTTCAATATCTTTTAAATGGACTACGGTATTCGAGTTTGTCACATCTAAATTCACTGTGTTAATGGTATGCACAATAGTATCTTTCTGCATATCCAGCGACAAAAATGTATCACCTGCAAATTCAAAGAATTCCCATAATACACCTACTGTCATAGAGAAACAAAATGCAACTACTGCTAAAAATGCCGGAGATAATTGAAAAGTAAATTTTTCTTCTCGATTCATCATATCTACTAAAGCAAACCCTAATGCTGCACATAGGAATCCGTTCAAAGTATGAAGCAATGCATCCCAATGTGGAACAGTTATATAAAAATTATTGATTTCGCCCAGGATTTCCGCCGAAAAAATAAATAGCAATATGATTACTTCCAATGTACTTGGAAGTTCCAGCTTTAAACTATGTGCCAAGATACTTGGCATTATCATCAAGATTAACGTCAAGCCACACAAAAAAACACTTTCATAATCATCTCGGAAAAAAGCACGAACCATAGAAAGAACTACTAACGTTCTTAAAACAAAATATACTATCAAGGATATTTTATTCTTATATGTATATTCTCGTAAATTTATCCCTCGCTTCATATAGAATGCTCCTTAACTTAGGTAATTGACAGCTTTGTGTTGTTGCGGCTTTTGTTGCTGTTCCATATTGGGTTGCTCTGCTTCTTTCCCTAATCCTTTTAGGTGCGGCAGCTATTGGAGTGATCGTTACTGATAAGTGCGCCCATTCGCACCCACAAGGTGGAACGCGCTTCATCATTTCGAGTTAGAGTCGCCGAAACTATTTCTGCGGCTCGTTTTCTTTTTCAGCAGCTTTGATATATTTGCCGCTTTTTATTCTCGCGTCCGTAGGCTTTGTTGCATCTTCGGGAATTGCCCATGAGTGACCAATCCTCACAGCACCCTGTATGCGATCTTCGTTGCACAATGTCTGTATGCGCCGTTGGGAGATACCCCATTTCTCGGCGGTCTGTGTAACGGATAAATACTTCATCGTATAACCTCCCGACCCCTCCGTGTAAGCCGCTGATTGATATATTGATGATGGTATCAGCGGAACAATTTGCGATTACACGGGATTACGCACATCGTCAGCTTATAAAATATCACTGTATATTATACTCGTAAATACGAATAAAATCAAGAGGTATAGAAAATGTTCAGAAAATATTTCCAAATAGAATAGGCGGCAGCTCCGCCCACCGCCCTCCAACCGAATACGGCAGACGTGTTGCGTTCTCGTTTTTCTAAAAATCGAGGGCGCATTTTTTATGCAACCTTAAAAATCGCGCCGTATCATCGGCTACCACTTGGAGGGAAAACGAGAATTTCAAAAATATTTTTTCGTTGACCGTTGATTTTTGCCCCTTGAAATTCCGAATAAGTGAAAGCACTTTTCAAAAATCCCCGTTCAGAGGGATAGCGGAAGTTGTCAGAGCAAGATTCTACCACGGTGCCAAATTTCGCCTACTGCTTATTTTCGCCCCCCAGGTGATCTTGTTGGGGAGTGCCTTCCCCAAACCCTGCTGATCGGCTAACGCCGCAAATTTTCCTCTCGTCCCGTTTGGCAATTCTGTCATCTGCGGTGTTGTAGGGAGCAAGAGAAAATTTGAAAAATTTTTGCGACCTACCTTGAATAATCGCTCTCTA
>CALAXC010000415.1 GCA_937894775.1 uncultured Clostridia bacterium | reverse complement strand
TGTAGGGACAAAAAGCAAAGACGAGTTTTTCCGATCAACGTTGTCACAGAATATCTGTTATTGCGTTCGAAATGAGTACAAGACAATTAATGAAATTGCGGATGATCTTGGTGTCTCTCCCGTATATGTTGAAACCGAGGTGGACTTTCTTGAAGAATACGGCTTTTTGAAGGAGCAAAATGGTAAGTACATTGTCAATTTCATCATCAGTGAGCCGACAGCTGAACTCCTTACCATGCAGGACTCAATGTATAAAAAAGCCGCAGACTTATATGCTAACGAGCTTTACGATGAATTGATTGCTTCAGGTCTTCTCGACCATCCGGATATTTGGTGTGGACAAACGGACAAACCAATCACACTGACGGAATGTTATCGTGGAGATAAAAATTTCATTTTATGGGCTTTGATTCCTTATATCACGGCAGAATCAGGTGAAAAGTTAGTGCAAGACAGAATTTCTTTCGAAGAAGTTGCTACTATTCGCCCGGATGGCGCACATAATATTGCTCACGCTTCAGTCGTTCCGGATAATATGGTTTTACCCGAAGACTATGTGTATATGAGAAATTGGTGTGGACCGTTTAGATATTCGAATAAAAAATACTCATTAGGGCACACGCTGTTTTGGCAGCTTGATACCGAGTGGTCCGGAAGACGAATGAGTGTTGGAAAAGAAGATTATGAAAGAATTGAGCGCGTGCTTTCTCTTGAAAAAAGCGAAGCAGAAAACGGGATGCTTTCAAAAGATGAATATATTTGGCTTTCTGAGCTTGGTTACATCAAAACTAACGGTGATTACGACGGTTACTTCAAATCTTCTTGGCAAATCGTAACACTTGCGAGTAACGATGTCAAAGAAAAACTCCTCGCCATCGGTGAAAAAATCAAGGCTAAATATAAAGAAGAATTTGACACCATCAAAGCACCTTATATGGATGCTGTGTTGGATTCAGTTCCTGCGCATTTGCGAAAAGTAAAAGAGTATGAACTTCAATTCTTGTTCCACTCTGACGGATGGTTCTTGCTCCATTGTATTGTCACACTTTTGAACAATGGTAAGTTAAAGCCGCCCACGGAAGGACAGAAAAAAGCTCTTACTACGCTTATAGTACAAAACTAACAATGCTACCGCCGAGAGTAGTCATTTGGCCACTATCGGCGGTTTCGTTATAGACTAATTCATAATTTTTGGTATAATATTTCAAACAATTTTGAAAAGTACCCAATGAAAATTCCATTCAATGCACTTTATGGGTGAAAGGCAGGTGAGAACGATGGATGCGAATATTATAGAAAGCTATGTGGAAAAAGTATATGAATATGCGGTAAATCATACCTATTCTCGCGAGGAGGCTGATGATCTGTCGCAGGAAATACTTTTTACGGTAGTACGGGAATTACCGAAACTCAAAGACGAGAATAAATTTGAACCGTGGCTTTGGGGGATTGCAAGTAACGTAACAAAAAGTTTTCGACGTCATATGGGAAAACAGCGCGCGATGTATTCCTATGACATTCCGGAAGATATAGCGTATGAAGAAGATTTTGATAACGAGCAAGAAGCTATCTATGATTCTCTGCGCACAAAAATTGCAATGCTTTCTTCTATATACCGTGATATCATCGTTCTTTATTACTATGACAGCCTTTCAACGAAACGTATAGCCGAGCAATTAAACATTCCCGAAGGTACTGTCACATGGCGACTTTCGGAAGCTCGGAAAAAACTGAAAAAGGAGTGTACTGAAATGAACGAAACTGCTCTTCGCCCCATAAAAATGAACATTGATATATACGGAACCGGAGAATATGATGATAAAATGGTGCCGTTCCCGAGCAAGTATGTTAATGATGCTCTATCTCAAAATATCCTCTATTATTCCTATGAAAAGCCTGCAACGGTGGAAGAATTGGCAAAGCTTTGCGGTGTTCCTGCATACTACATTGAAGATCGAATTGATAATCTTTTAAAACGAGAAGCTGTTATTGAGGTATCAAAAGGAAGATATCAAACCGACTTTATCATCTGGTCTGACAAGTATGGCATATTCTGTGAAGAAAATGCAGAAAAAGCACTCTTGCCGATTATGGATAAATTGGTGGGAGCTATCAAATCAGTTGCCGGAGAAGCAGCGAGAATTGATTTTTACAAAGCCGGTAAATCAGAATCAGATCTGCTTTATCTGTATGGCATGATGGCTTTCGAGTATCTTAGCAAACATTATTGTAAGTTACCTTTTCCTCAGATCAAGCAAAAATACGATGGATATTGGTGGAACTATATAGGCAGCGTTGAAACAGGCAAGCATCCGAGAACAAGAATCGGTAGCCAATATTCTGCCAACCGTGGTAGCCGAGGAAATTGTTCTCATACGACTTGGTTTGGAATGAATGGTATTCACTTTAGAAAGATGATGCTCGATACTTATATCAATGCTTGTGAAGATATTATATATGGTGGAATTTCCGAAGATAAAAATGCAGTAGCCAATGCAATAAAGGACGGATATATTCTCAGAAAAGACGACGGAAGCTTTTTTGTAACTGTTCCGTGTTTTACAGCAGAGCAAAAAAGAACTTTTGACGCAATCGTAGAAAAATATTTTGCGGAACTCATGCCCGAATATTCGAAGATTGCAGAAACCTTCATTGCCGACTACAAAAAGTTGTTTCCTAAGCATTTAAGTGACGATGTTGACCGCATGTGTCAAAATATGTTTTCCAATCTGTACGTTACGATAGTTGCATATGCACAGAGGAACGGCGAATTCGAAATGCCGTCGAAAAACTGTTATTGCGACGTTATGATTCAACGATAAAAACACCGCCGAGAGTAACCATAATGGTTGCTCTCGGCGCGATTTTTATAAGATTAGAAGGCGGAGAATTTC
>CALAXC010000414.1 GCA_937894775.1 uncultured Clostridia bacterium | reverse complement strand
TTTGGGCTTAGCCCATTTGCATTTGACTAGTCAAATGCGATGCTCGCACTTAGTGGTATTTTTATAATTCTCCGCTAAGAACATCACCCTTTCGCGGTATAGCTTTTTTATGATCAAAACATTGAAAGCTGATCGGTTTCGTTAAGATTATCAAGAGCACCGTTCACACGAAGTATTTCTATAACACTTTTTGAAAGCTTTGCCCTGATCTGAAGATCCTCTACGGAAAAGAAAGGTTCTTCGTTTCTTGCAGCTACTATATTTGCTGCAGCATTTTCTCCAAGTCCTGCCAATGCTGAAAAAGGCATTCTGAGGTTACCGTTCTCAGGTTGGAAAACATAGGAATGAGATTTTTCAATATCTACAGGAAGGAACTTAAATCCTCTTGCCATACATTCATTTGCTAGCTGAAGCGAAGGAATAGAAGCAATTTCTTTTGGCGATGCTTCTTTTCCCATTTTTTCTATCTCTTTAATTGTGGAAATTACGTGTCCTCTTCCCTTTCCAACGATTTCAGCATCAAATCCGCCCGGTGCAACGGTAAACATAGCACCGTAAAACGCTATTGGAATATTGACCTTGTACCAGCCCAGCCGAATAGCGGACATAACGTAAGCTGCCGCGTGTGCTTTTGGGAACATGTATTTGATCTTTTTACACGAACCTATGTACCATTCGGGAACGTTATTTTTTCGCATTTCTTCTTCCCATTCAGGAGTCAATCCTTTGCCTTTTCTAACTGATTCCATAATTTTAAATGACAGTGAATTTTCAAGTCCGTAACGGATCAAGTCATTCATTATGTTATCTCGACATCCTATAACCTTTGATATATCGCAGATCCCCTGTTTTATAAGCTCATCCGCGTTACCAAGCCACACTCCTGTTCCGTGTGTAAGTCCCGATATCTGCAAAAGGTCTGCAAAGTTTTTGGGCTTTGCATCTACGAGAACCTGCTGTAAAAAGCGTGTTCCGAATTCGGGCAGGCCAAATGTTCCTATTTCGGAATCTATATCTGACGGTGCTATACCCAAGGGCTTTGTGGTATGGAATAGCTCATAAACCTCTTTTGCATTCATAGGAACGTCCATAACGCTTGTATTCGAAAAGGTTTCAAGCCACTTATACTTGGTTGGAATATCGTGTCCCAACTCGTCAAGCTTAAGGATAGTATCGTGAAGATATGAAAAAGCGAAGTGCGTTGTTGTTATATCGGAATTAGGATCGTCAGCGGGGCGTTGTACCGGTGTAAAATCATAAACATCATACTCTCTGGGAACAACTATGATACCTCCGGGATGCTGACCTGTAGTCTTTTTTACTCCCATACAATGTTCTACAACTCTTTGTATTTCTGCACGTCCGAGTCTGTGACCTTTTTCCTCGAAATATTTACTTACATATCCATAGGCGGTTTTATCGGCAAGAGTTCCAAGAGTTCCCGCTCTGAACACGTTTTCGGCGCCGAAAAGATCCTCTGTATATTTATGTACTCTGCCCTGAACGTCCCCTGAAAAGTTAAGGTCAATATCAGGTGATTTATCACCGTAGAACCCAAGGAAGGTTTCAAAGGGTATATCGTGACCGTCAGCCATAAGCTTTTCACCGCAATTAGGACAATTTGCGTCGGGAAGGTCGAATCCTGAACCTACGCTGCCGTCAGTAAAAAATTGAGAATACTGACATTTTTTACAATAATAATGCGGTGGAAGCGGATTTACCTCGGAAATTCCCGCCATAGTCGCAACAAATGACGATCCTACCGATCCTCGCGAGCCAACGAGATATCCCTGACTCTCACTATACCAAACGAGCTTCTGCGCTATCATATAAAGAACCGCAAATCCGTTTGCTATAATAGATTTCAATTCCTTTGCAAGACGCTTTTCGACTATTTCGGGAAGCTCTTCACCATACATCGAGCGTGCTCTTGTCCAGCAAAGATCTTGAAGCTCCTCCTCGGCTCCCTCCATATTAGGCGTATAGGAGCCCTTAGGGATAGGTCTTACATCGTCTATCATATCGGCTATAAGGTTTGTATTTTTTAC
>CALAXC010000413.1 GCA_937894775.1 uncultured Clostridia bacterium | reverse complement strand
AGCCCTTTTTACTGCTGCAACGGGGTCCCCCTCACGGGTTTCGACATCGAGTGCTGGATCTTCGAGTTCAGGGTGTTTGTTGATGAACCTTACGATCTTCACGTCCTCATCTTTGTCAAGCATGTCCATGATAGGACTGATGAGTGTTGTGTCTGTTCCTTTGAACTTAATCGTTATGGTTTTGTCTGTTTTCTCGAAGAGGTAAAAATCCATGGATTCCCCAACGCCCCTTCCTATATTAAAGCTTGCGCGTACGATTACATAGAATCAGAGGTCTGCATCTCATACATTTCATAAATTTCCTGGACAGATGTAGTCATCTCGGGTGTTTTGTCATCTCTGACTCTGCCTGTGAATCTGGGGAATCTTATTCCGATTCCTGTGTCATCTTTGATCCACCCTTCGGCTGCAGTATGAATCGGACTCAGGCTGATCTCTGCACCTACAACTTCGAGTATGATTTCCGGATGGAACCATACGTCAGGCACCATTTTGGCGGATACATTGCTGGGGCATTCTGACGATTTTGATGAATCTAACAGTGCTGGCATATTATCTAAAAAGGCATCGTCGAAACCAGTTCCCAATTTACATACTGTGCAGAATTTACCTGTTTCCTGATCGAATGATGCCATCAGCAGTGCACCGTATTTCCCTGCTCTTTTACCCATGCCGTAGAATGCGCCGACTACTGCAAGATCGAAAGAATCAGTGAGTGATTCGTGATAATCTTTCTTGTACTTGATCCACAGAAATCCTCTGTTTCCTGCTCTGTATATCGAATCGGAAGAGAGTGACTTTGCCATGATTCCTTCACATTTGGATTCAATAGCTTTGCTGAAGAACGTGTCTGCCTCATCATCGTTTTCGATGATTTCCATCGTTGTAAGACCAATCATTTCATCCAAAGCGAAAGATTCAGAAAGGATTCTGCGTCTTTCTTCATAAGGTTTGAATGTAAGGTCTTCTCCGTCAAGGTACAGGATATCGAACATGAACATCTTGACCGGCACTTCCTTGATAGCAGAGTCCATATCATGTTTTCTTCTTCTGTGAGTAACTGTCTGGAACGGAAGCATGTTTCCTGTTTCGATATCAACAGCGACACATTCCCCTTCGATGATAGCTTCTTTTCCTTTCAGATTCTCAGAAAGACGTTTTCCGATATCCGGGAAATTGGATGTCAGATTCTCCAATCTTCTGGAATATATTGTGACTGAATCTTTCGTTATGTGTGCCTGTGCTCTCATACCGTCGTATTTGAATTCCATTCCGCAACGGCCGTTCATTTTGTTCATTACTTCCGGCAGTGACGGGAGTCTTTCAGCCAACATGACTTTGATGGGATTTCCGACAGTGACCTTGATTTCTTTCAATCCTTCCATTCCGTTCTCGGAGAGTTTCTCTGCAACAAGTCCCATGTCACATGTCACATTGTATGCCCTTTCTATGTCCTCTCTGAATTCCTTGTCTGCAAAACTCTGTGCGAGTGCATCCAATATCGTCATGGCGGATGCACCGATTCTCATACGGCCAGTTACAATACGGCAGAGATATTTTGCTTCAATCGGATTGGCGGAGTGCAGCATTCCGCTGAGTGTGTCGATCTTTGCATCCTGGGATTTCTTACCTTCGGACGTCTCTATCTTCGTCAGATCTTCAACGACTTTATCCAACGTAAGCGATTCTGAGCCTCCTCCGAAAGATAGGAGAGATGTTTGTTTCTTCTTTTTTATGAGTTGCTCAGCTACAGATCCGATATCTCCTTCTTTAATCCAAATCTCTTCGGCTTTTTTATCAGGTATTCCTGCGGTTACGGCAATGGCACGTAATACAAGTTTATCGGCCATGCCTAATTCAAGCGGATGGAATTCAGGATGCAGACGGCCCTGTGACAGATAGATGATATTCCTCAGATCGGACGGTTTCTGATTCTTGAAAAATTCTGCCAGTATGGCGGTCATCTCGAGCCTGCTGCTGGTGGACTCGAGTTCGGCAAACACATCCGAAGCTTAGCCGCAGACGAAAGCAAAACATATTACGTGTTTCTTGATGAGATTCAAAAGGTTGTTACGATTCAAAATCCTTATATAGAAGGAGTCGAAGACAAGATCGGCTTTGTGGACGTTGTGCTCGGACTGATGAAACACGAAAACATTGACGTATACGTGACCGGCAGTAACTCGAAAATGTTATCCTCAGACATTCTCACCGAATTCCGCGGACGCGGTGACGAGATCCGTGTGAATCCTCTTTCTTTTGAAGAGTTCTATCATGCGTATGAAGGCGATAAGCGTGATGCTTGGCAAGAGTATTATACCTACGGCGGACTGCCTCTTGTAATGAAGAAAAAGGGACACGAGGAAAAAGCGAAATACCTGGAGTCTTTGTTTGGTAAAATATATATCGGTGATATTATAGAACGAAACAAGATTTTGCACGATAAATCCGTTCTTGACGACCTTTTGAATATCATTTCTTCTTCGGTAGGATCACTTACTAACGCAAGCAAGATATCCAAAACATTTAAAAGCGAAAGACAAGTAAGCATAAGCGATGAAACCGTCAGCAGATATCTGGACTTCTTCATTGATGCATTTATGATATATAAAGCCGAACGGTATGATGTTAAAGGCAGAAAATATATTGGATCTCCGCTTAAATATTATTTCAGCGACGTAGGCCTGCGCAACGCGAGACTTAATTTCCGTCAGCAAGAAGAGAATCATATTATGGAAAACATCATTTATAATGAGCTTTGTAACCGCGATTTTAGCGTAGATGTTGGCGTAGTTGAGTACTGTTATAAAGATGAAAATAAAAAGAGCAAACGCTCACAGTTGGAGATAGACTTTGTGGCTAACAAAGGTAGTAAAAAGTATTATATCCAATCTGCGCTTACTGTAAGCGAGGAAGAAAAACGTCAGCAGGAAGTCAGATCTCTCAACCGCGTCGGCGACTCTTTTAAGAAGATCGTAGTAGTAAAAGACAATATTATTCCGTGGCACGATGACAACGGTATTCTCTATATCGGTATCGAGCAATTTCTTCTTGATGAAACCGCTATGGATATGTAACGAAGCTGTGTTAAAGCGTAAAACAAAAAAGTGGGTGGAGTTTACGAATGATTTATTATGCCACAAAAGAAACGTTACAACGCTATAAGCTGAAAACTCCGGAACAATTTGAATCAGAGATGGCGCCGTTCGTTAGAGCAGTCGTAAATCGGGAACGCGGAAACCGATTGTTTGAATGGGGATGTAAGCTGTTTTACTTCGACAGAAGAAAGTGCTGGAAACAGTTATTTGTATTTCTTCTATAAAGACGGAAGCTATGGTGGGGTAGTGAACAAACTTTCGTATAGTAAAAGTCAGTGGGCCCGGACCGTCCGTTGTGTGAAAAACAAGAGATAGAAGGATGATTAGTAGGAGTTCCCATTTACTTTGTTTTGTGCCCCTGTTGCTTTCGGCCATTGTGCTGGTTGCCTGCGGTGAAGATGCCGAAACGGTTCGGGTTACGGACCGCTATACGCTTGACATGCTCGGTGCGGGCGTGTCGCTGACGGAGGAGCGCTGCGATTCCGCAAGGATGGGGCAGCTGCTATATGTCGGCGATTCCTCGAGCATATATTACTGCACGGGCAAGGTGTGGAAAAAAATAAAGAGACCCGTTTGCCTTGCTATAAGCGTGGTTGTCGTGCTTGCGTTTATAACCGTTCTGATAGTTATCATCGCGCCTCAGCTCGTAGAGGCTATCAAGAACTTTGCCGGAGAGCTTCCGAGCTATATGGACGCACTCAACGTATGGCTTGATGGTATGATCGACCGTTTTCATATACCCGTCGGTGATACAGAGCCTAATATAAACTGGGATGCCGTCAGTAAGAAGATACTTGAGTTTCTCAATGATAATCAGCAGTCCATAGCAGACATCACTATAGGTGTTATCCGGGATGTTGGAACGGGAATTTTCAACGCTATATTCGGTTTTATATTTGCTATCTATATTCTTGCATCCAAGGAAAGACTTGCGAGAAGCTCGAGAAGACTTGTTTTCTCGGTGTTCAAGCCTGAGCGTGCAAAGGCTCTGCTGAAGTTTGCCAGCCTCTCCAACAAGGCGTTCACCGGGTTCGTTACAGGACAGACGCTTGAGATGATAACTATAGGTGTTTTGTGCTTCATCGGTATGCTTATACTGAAGATGCCGTATGCGTTGCTTGTATCCGTGATAATTGCGGTTACGGCATTCATTCCCGTGTTCGGACCTATTATAGGAACCGTTATCGGTGCGTTTATAATACTCATAGTAAGTCCTATGCAGGCGATATGGTTCGTGGTGTTCGTACTGATCCTTCAGCAGATAGAAAGCAACGTTATATATCCCAAGATAATGGGCAAGCAGGTTGAACTCCCCTGGGATCTTCGCCCCTGGCAGTTTTA
>CALAXC010000412.1 GCA_937894775.1 uncultured Clostridia bacterium | reverse complement strand
CTGGACATTTCGGTATAATTCTGACCAACAATTTTTTCATCCGCAGCACTGCGCACAAAGATGTCCTTTATAATCATTTCGTTTACAAAGGCCCCTTTTCCCGTGCGTTTGTTAATATGAACACGTTCCTTCAGATAATAGCTCACGGTAACACGGTCTCCTACCTTGCAGCCGTGAACGATCTGTTCGACCATATCACCAAGAGCTACAAAGTTAAAGACCTGCATATCGTACCTTTTTGTCACGGGGTTTTTGCGTCCGTTTTTCGTACGAACATCCATCCTTGCATAGGAGGGCGAAGGCGAAAATACGCCTGCATTCATAACTCCCTGGCAGTAGCCGATATTAAGCGAAACATTTTTCTTAACCATATTTCATTCTCCTTCTTGAAATTCAAGGGGGAAAACGAATTATGCCTCTTATGCTGCATCAAGCTCACTGTGATTTAGTGTGATAACTCTCGACACAGTCTTCATCAAACCGTCCTTATGACCTTCACCTGCACTGGTTGTTTCAGGAAGATCCCACAAGATCTCAATAACATCCCATACGGTCAGATTGGATCTGATAAGACTTAATCCCTCAACCGAGGAAATAAAGGTTTTGACGGTTTTGCCGGGAATTAGAGCTCCCGACATCTTCTTTGCGATCTTGTTAAGCTCCTCGCAAATTCTCTTGGCATATAAGCCCGGATTCTGCAATGTGATGCCTACGGTATCAAGAAGCTTCTGCGCATTGTCATTTAAAGTCATATGTACCACGTCAATTGCCTGACCGATACCTTCCTCCGTAAGCGCCATATGCTTTGAATACCACGCATCATCGAACAGCATTGCATGCTTCTTTCGACCCGAAAACAGGCACGGCTGAAGAACAGCACCGCTGTGTCCGGTCTGACTGTCGATAGCAGAGATGCCGAGTTCTACCTTTCTTGAGGAATTTCCATTCTGATACTCACCGATATACCAGGTGGCTCTTGACCACTTGTGAGAAATATATCCGCTTCGAAGCGTTACAACGTTGCCGAAGCGTTCCCCTACCTTTACATCGATTTTTTCAAAAAACTCGTCATGTCCGGTTGGCGAATACACCTGCGTCATAATTGCATGGACCTTGCCGTACACCGTGATGATCTGAACGGATTCTTTTTTGATTTCCTTCTGCATCAGATCCTCGTACATACGGGCAAGCGCAATCTTGTTGACAGGCATGCTCCAATCACCCGAAAAGGTCAGTTTGGTGCGATTTCCAATGGACAGCTTACTCATCTGAGAAAGCGGAACGAGAATTAAATTACCGGTCTCATCAGGGAAGCGGATGATTAAACCAATGCTCTGTACGTCCGCACTTTTCCAAATGCATTCGTTTTCGGGAGCAATCGGATAAGCACAGCTTTCCACCTTACTATCAACGATTCTTTCAAGGATCATATCATTGCCCTCGATATGACCGCTATAGAACGTGACTTTATCAGGTTTTACTTCGTACCTTTTTGTCTCCGCACATCGTTCCTTCAGTTCGTCCATGAACGCATCATGTTTGTCAAAAAAGCCCTCATAATTGTCTTCGTGTTTTTCGTATGCCATTTCAGCAACCTCCTTCAATTTCATCAATTATTTCTTGTAAGCGACAATAGGCAGATGATTTCTCCCTATATCCGCTTTGCAATTCGGTAAGTTTTTCAAGGAGTCCGTCAAGCATAGTTTCATCGTTTTGCCTTGCTTTTTCGACAAGTTCCTCAATAAGGCTCTCATTTCCTCCGAGTCTTTTCAGTGTTGCTACAGCTCGCAAAAGAATGATTTTTCTTTTCTGCATAAATTCGTTTTCTGTGATAACCTTGCTGTTTTGAATCATTTGAATTCCTCCTTCATATTTTTTAAGATTTATATTCCTATACCGTCCTTTGGACAGGTATTAAGAAACCTAGTTATTTGCCAACGATCATCTTATGACCTTTGTTGCGACCAAGAATAGAGTCGCTTTGCTTATGTTTCAGAACAGGCACTTGGGGTTCAACCTTTTTTCTTCCCATCGATTCGTATTCCTCAAGTCCACTTTCATCAAAGCCATCCTTGGTCTCATCAAAAGAATTTTCGTCAGCAATTGCCGAATCGAAGATATCAAGACCGTCCGAAGTTGATACATTATCTGCATTTTGCTCCTCACGCTCTTCCTCATGGACATAGTCATCCTTAACCGGTCCCTCTGTGGGACCTTCATAGTCAGCTTCGTTATAGCCTCCGTTCATCACTCTGTTAAAGTCGAACGAGCCCTCAAGCGATAACTTGGTACCCATTTCCGGACCTTTTTCCGCTTCAATCACAGGTGGCTTTTCCTTCATTTTGGATACTACCTGTTCCGGCTCCTTCGTTTGCGAACCTGATCCCCAAAAACGCTTATCAGCAATGAGGAGTGCCATTCTGTCGAAGTCTCTCTCGGTAGGTCGTTTGTACGGCACATTTTCCATTGCCATCCAAAGCTCCTGCATATCAAAGAGCATCTCCATAAATTCCGCACCGTACTTCTCCTTCAGATCCTTATACTGACTGTACGTCTCGACAATCACGCCGAGTCTGTTGCAAAGAGAATCCAAATACCCCACAGCGGGATCACCGCTATACAGGGGGTGAATATCCTTTGACGTTACTTTGATTAAGGCAAAGATCAGAAATGCGTATGTTCGCTTATATGCATCATTTTTGCCTTCTGAAATCTCTCTCGTATAATTTACAATCGGCTTTCTGTGACCGATGTAACCGCCTAGAACATCGACAAGCTCAGCGATCCTTTCCCAGTTGGTATTAGGCGCTTTTAAGGAAGCAGAAAGCACCTCGCAGAATTTTCGTCTGTAACTTTCTTTCTCAAAAAATTTCTCTGCCTCAATTTTACGTTTGATGGATTCGTCCAGTCTGAATCCCTCGTTGTAAATCATTTGAAGAATTCGCCTAAAAAGGATCTCGGAAATCACAGACTTCTCATCTGTCAAACGCAGAATCTTGTTCTGAATATCCTCGACACCGTGATACATATTGCTGATTTGTCCGTCTCGTGTAATGCCGACGGAATCAATAGTCAGCGTGTGTCTAAAAGATTTAACAAACAGTTTGTCCACATCCTCCTCGTCACAGAAGGTAGTCAGATCCACCTGGATACCGTCATGTGCAAAAGCAAAACGGTTAGGCTGACTTTCGTCGACGTTCCGCTCTCCGATGAATGCTCTTATCACATCAGGAGAAGCAGTTGTAACCAAGGAAAGCTGTTGTACACCCTTACCCGAAATCTCACGGAAAGCAGCTTTTTTATGAAGGCAGCAACTTCCTATTGCCTCTTCTATGTCCTGCCATGCTTTTCTGAACTTATCGGTCATTTAAGAAAACCTCCTTGAATCATTTCCTCATATCTGCCTACCAAAGTATCCGGATTAAGCGACGTCGTGACCAACATCCCGTCAGTCATCAAAATGACCGAACGCATCTCCTTACCACCGCATGCATTCCAAAAACTCAATGAGTTTTTATTGATTTCTCTTTTTTTCATCTCGCGCCTGATCTTATCTATATCACAAGCAGCAATAAGAACGATTTTTTCGGAATCAACATACGAGTCAAATCCAATGTGTAAAAACCTATTCATCATCTGTTTCCTCCCCTCCCTTAGGAGCCAATATTTTTTCTATATGTTGCGGATCCGAATGATACAGAATTCTGTTCGTCAGCATATTCAGCATTATCACGTCGGACCAAAAGAACCGGTGTGAGCCGAATTCCTTCTCTGTTTTTTCGAGCAGTGAGTTAAGATATGCATTGCATCTCTTCCGCGAGATATTTATGGTTTTGGCACATATCTTGATCTCTTGCCCATTAATTACTATTCTGTATGTTTTCATATAACCTCCGCTATGTATCACCGCTTGCGCGGTGAGTCTTAAACGGCCTTAACAGCCATAAAATCTTCTTCCTTAAGACTAAAGAGTTCGTCCCTGATTTCTGCTGGCATCATACGGTACTTTTCTTTTTTACCGCTGGGGTGAACCACAAAAATCTGATCGTCCTTAAACTCATACTGTAGCCCATTTGCAAAGCTGATGCTTTGCTTGCCTTCTTTGCCGTAGATTCGTATTCCTTCCGGACCAATCTCAGAAGGTATCAAAAGGTTCCCGTACTGAAATCCGAAAGCATTGCAAACCATCAATCTGCCGCCGTCTGCAAAGAACATAAAGAGTTCGTTTCGATCTTTTGGATATGCATAATTCATTTCCTTAATTCTTTGCTTCACGCAGATATACAGTTTAAGCGCCAAATTGCACTTGTCGACATCCAGGTATTCAACGTCTGCAATCGAGTTGAGTTTACATCCTGTGATAAGCGAGAACCATCTGTAGCTTTCATAGCAGGTCATTCCCGCAAGTGAACAAAGCTCACACAAAGCTCCCTTTACCAGATTGCGTTTCTGATGAAGCATTGTATCTCCAAGCTTTCCTGCAATCGTTCCGTCGTCGTTCATCAATGCATAAGCACCGCACTCACAGCCCCACACATAACCATCCGTGTCAGCTGAACGTGGTCCGAAAAACTCAGATTTTGGAATACGCTTTGGTAACCCGTCGCAGTACGGGCAAACAGTTTCCTGTTCGGTATTCATTTCTCCGGTTGGCATCAAAATCTCCTTTGCGGTTTCGATGAAATAACTGAAGAAATCATTTTCAAAATCCCATTTTTCTGCAGCAGGCACCACTAAGTCAAAAACCTTTTTAAACAGATCTGACTTTTCTGCTGTTTGTAGTTCTTTTTCCACTCCAAGCGTCTTACGGTAATCCGCATCATCAAGTGCACTCCTGAAGCGATTATACGTTACAGAAATTGCTTCCGAGCCGTATGAAGCCTTCACCTTTTGAAGCAGCTCATCGAAATAGTTTTTAGCATCGGTAAGCTTCTCGCTTCCCGGCTTTCCTTCAAATATCTCGAGTGACATTGTGGATCCGTCCAAAAGCTCATTTAGTTCAGACTGTGCTTTTTTCATATATGCATTCATTCTGACAACGTGCAATAATTCGTTTACGGCTTTCCTAAGCCTGACTTCAGCTTCTCTCATCAAAACACTCCTTCATATTTTTGTATTTATAATATTGTTTATATCAAGGGGCGTTTTCAGGAAAACTTGCGCCTTGACATTTGATTTAGCATTTGTCTATACTCGTCGCTCATTTTGTCATCATCCTCATAGTTAACGGCATCGATAACGTCGGTAGTAGTTTTCTCTTCTTCAGCAGGCTGAGCGTTGATCTTGATTTCTTCTTTCGTTTCTTCTGAAGGGACAACTACACCGGCTTTTCTGTAGTTCATTCTTAGATGCTTGCGAATAATTTTCTTAATGATTCTCGCTCTGCGCCCCTTTGGAAGCTTTTGTACGATTTCGATCACGTCCTTCCCGTGAAGGTAAAGCTTTGTGTCTACTCTCTTTCTAGTAAATCCCTGTTCTTGTGGTACCGGCAGAAAAGCATATTTCTTACGTTTTTCCGCAACAAGAATATCCTTGACATATTCCGAAAAATAAAAGTGCGGTAAGCTCTCCTTCCAAAAGATGATATCGCCGTCCTCTTCTGTCAAAAGAAAGTGAAGTTCCATTGGCTATCTCTCCCTTGAAATCAGCTTTACAGAAATGGTCGGACACTTACCCTGGGACGTAGATACAACAGAAAACTCAAATGCTTCGCCCTTGCTTTTTCGTTTCCAACGATATCCAAGCATAAGAGGACCATTATTCTGCATATTAACGACGTCTTCTAAAAGTTTTTCATAAAGCTCTGTCGGCAGGGCAACATGACAACCGCAGTCAGTGCAACTATACAGTGTTCTGCTTCCCTTCAACGTCAGCTCAAGTTCTGCTCCGTGAAGATCACAAACCAATCGAAGATAATCCCAAGATACAAAAGCTATTTTTTCACTCATGTGTCCGCCACCTTACTTCAAAATTCTGACGATTCGTCCTATTCTGCCGTCTGTAAGCATCACCTTAATACCTGAAGAATCTTCTGACGCCTTTGAAAGAACACTTTTCACATATCCTTCAACAGCAGGTTGGACCGCTTGACGTTCTCTCAGGTAAACATGGACGTGAAGTCCGGGGCGAATATGGCTTCTGAACTTTGGATTAGGAACAACTTCATCAGCATTTTCAAGTTCAGATTTTGATAGGAAAGAGCCATGCTTAAAGCAATAGTTTGCCTTCATCAGCAACCATTTGCCGTCAACAAAATAAACTCCCTCCACCTCTTTTGCCGTTCGTCCGCAGACTTCACATCTCATAAAATTACCTCCTGATAATGTTCTTTTCGATCACCTTGCAGAGCTCACCCGGGAGTCTGTCCAAAGAGTCGATACCGATATATTTTGAGCCAAAGATATTGGCAAGTGCATCACGTCCGCCACCGATCGCCATTCCGTAAACCTTTGCATATCGACCAAGTTTTGTAACCTCGATCTTGCAGGGCTCAGGACCGGTGTCGGGAGCACCGTCTGTGATCACAATGAGAAGCTTGTCCTCTTCAGACTGCTTCTTTAAAAGTCTCGGAAGATAAAGCAGCGCATTGTAAAGCGGAGTTCCGCCGCCTGCATCCATCTTCACGATTCCCGTATGAGCATATCTGCCCTTCAATAATCGATTGGAAAAATGCAAGATCTGCACCTTCTGTCTTCCACTCTTGAATCCCAAAACAGTAATTGGGATCTTCAAGGAATTGCACACCTCTTGCAGAACAACGCAAGCCTTCATTGCGTTCTCAATGGGATACCCGTTCATTGAACCTGAAAGGTCCACAAGAACTGTGATATTGAGATCCGCTTCGTCATTCTTCTCAATTCGCTTGGCGCATATTGCCCCTGAAGGCATACGGCTGAGACTCTTTGAGTCGATACGGCCTGCATGAAGGTATCTGCTGATTTCATCCACGTTGTAGTTGATGATGTTCTTAAGTCCGGTTCTCAGCTTGTTGATTACGGGAGCGACGTCTGTCTTGATCCTCGTATACTCATCAAATGTTGAGAAATCTCCCTGACAAGGAACTACACTATACTCAGAAGAAGAATCTCCGCTGATACCTTTTGTTGTCTGTTTATCCTGTGCAGCTGCCGCCATATCCTTTTGATGCTCGTTGAACGAAGCAGTAAGGGCATTAGCAAGCATCTGAGACAGTGCATCTGCACCGCCTTGTCCAGCCCCCTGACCTTGTCCCTGTCCGGAGCTACTGGCCTGTCCTTGACCGGACTGACCATTATTTGCATTCTGACCGTTTCCGGGCTGATTACTCTGTGCTCCGCGTGATGGTCCATTTCCGGTTGCGCCGCCCTGAGGAGGCTGTTGTCCGGTCTTTGCATCGACATCCTTCGCATTGCCCTGACGGTTCTGCGCCTTCTGTCTTTGCTGTTCGATAGGATCGGTTTCGGGAATCAGCGGCTTCAGCAGCTTAAGGATCTTTTTCGTGTAGAAATAGCATCCACTGCAGGTGTCTGAATACTTTGCCTTCAAAGCAAGTGGCTCAATTTTCGTCCACAACTTTTTTAGGTCGTCCTTCAGCTCCCCGCGTGTTTTATCCACCGAAACAAAATCCAGGATCCACTGCATCATGATCTCAATATCCTTGCTTTGGGTGAAGTCCATTGGAAGACCGAAAAGGAATTCGTTCAGGGCCTCCACCGCATAAGCAACACCGGGAAACTTAAAAGCACCGATTCGTTCGATGCGAGCATCTTCAAGAATGTTGAAGAGCTCACGTCGAATTTGAATCACGTTATCCGTATCTCCGGCTTTCTTCCGCGCCGCATCTTCTATGCACTCAAAACAACTGTAGATCGGGTGCAAGGATTCATGCACGGCAAGAGCCAAGCAATACTTTGTCACATCTCCCACAGGCTGAGCTATAAAGAGCTGATGGAGCGTATTGATCATGATGTGCGAACCATCGGTAAATGCCAGGTCAGGGCTTTCGGGCGGAAGCAGATAAACCATCAGCTTATGATCCGCCGTTAGTCCAACAACCATCTTCCTCAAAAGATTGCAATACGCAGGGCTTATGAGGAACATCAGCTTTTGCTTTTCATCGATCTGTTCCTTGCCGGTAAAGGGGTCGAACAAGCTTGCTACAGCCATGATACTACCTCCTTCCCAGACGAGGACGGATGATAGTGTTCAGCACGTTGCTCTTGTATTCCTCGGTTGCACACAGAGCACCAAGCAGGTTATATTCTGCAGCTTCGATTGCATCTCCGCCGAGAATTCTCGTCTGCTTCGCCCAGTTAACAAGGCTACGAGGAGTGAGCATATCTGCGGTTTCACCGGTCTCGGCAATATCCTTATTGATCAGTTCCCAGGCTTCAACCATACGAAGGATCGTTGCCTCATCCTCAAAACGGGAGCGTTCTCTGACCATTCGAACCATATCGTTCTGAGAAAGCTTCTCAAGGTCGATAATGGCACAGAATCTGTCCTTGTACGCCTCGTTGATCGGACGAGAACCTTTCGCATCAGGGTTAGCCGACATCATAAAGATGGAAAACGGATGACGTTTTGCCATTGTTCCATCAGCGAGCTTGATGGTGTATGGAGCTATCAAAATGGAGTTTTTGACAGTACCTTCACCTTCGGCAGCGTAGTTGTTATCGTCGTCCATATGGACGCCGCCACGCATAACCGTCTGTGCAAACTGTGTCTCAACGTTAGTCTTCAACACACCGTTTTCGGCGACCGTAGTGCCAATGTACTCACTGGCGTCTGCAGTCTTATAACTCTGTGTAAAGCGGTAAGGCATGGAGAAAACATATGCGATTGCAACCGCCATCGTAGACTTACCCACACCGGGAGGTCCCTTAAGTAGCACATTCTGAGTATCCTTTTCTCCGTTGCGGATACCATCAGCCAGGATCTTTACGATGTTCTTGAACTTTTTCGTAGGAATATAGATTCCAAGCTTTTCCTCGTCAGGAACAAGCATCTTGTCCTCTTCGGAAAGAGACTCATAGTAGTCCTTAACAAGGGGCCAATTTTCTGCCCTCAACTCTTCCATCTGATTGGAGAAGGTTACGTTTTCCTTATGTGCGAAGGGATCAAGATCCTCAGGCTTTTTAATAGCTTTGGTGAGGAAAAAGACGCCTTCTTTCCCGTCTAAAAGGTCCGGAGTATAATCAAAAACAGTCTCGGGTACGAGTGCAAGATTCTCTATCTTATCAAGGGTTAAAGGAAAATCCTCATCTGCAACCGAAACAAAAGAATCTACAATGCAATGCGAGCCCTGACAGTCAGCAATTTTGGGGACGTATGATTCACCGATTGCATCCTGTATTTCCTTCCAGGCAACGTCAAGTTCGTTGAACTTGTTCATCACCCTTTGGAACACCAAACAAGGAATTGAAATAAAAAACGGAATAAGCTTGGTGTCACTAAGGACAAGTGTCTGCTTTGTTGTAATGTCGTTGACATCAAACTGACACGCACTTACCTTCTTCTCTCTTGGGTTAAACAGCACTCCAATGTGACTGTCTCGTTCGTTACCCATTACCTCGGTATAGATCTCTCCGTTTTCGGTAACTCCGATACCAATTTTTTCGGAAAGAAAAATCTTAATCATCGCGTTAACAACTCCTGCAGGCACAGATATATCTACTCCTGAGGTGTTGTATCCTGAAATACCCGAAATCGTTGTTTCCGGTTTTAAATCTGTAAGCACATCGTTGATCAGTTGGTGTGCATACATGTCTTGTAGTAATTTTGCCATTTCATCTGCCTCCTAAAAAATAAGAGAGGCAGATTACTCCGCCTCTCAAAAATGTCTTGCCTGTTATTTCACTCCGTACTTTCGGATAGCTCGTCTGCAGGCATAAACCTGCTTTTTAAACTCATCGTCTGCGTTTTCAAGCTGTGAACGTTCAGCATAATACTTGCAACTGCTGTATTGGTAATCATATAGTTGCTTAACAGTCCAGTTCTTACCCGCAAACTGACCGTGTGTCACAATAAAGGTGTCGGGGTCAAGTAAGCTTTCCTTAAATACCCCTACTCCGGTGTCGTCCCACCATATCGGTTTTTCTTCCGTTTTGGTCGGTGATTCCTTCACCTGTGAGTCATCGTCGGTCTCTGTCTTTTTGACGCTATCTTTTTTAATTTCTTTAGGCTCTGTCTGTGAGACGGAGGGAGGCTGCTTTTTGCCATCCCTGTAATCTATCTCGCTCGCCCCGTATGCTTCTCCATAAAGTCCGAGAACTTTAAGAACCGCACGCTCATATGCTCGATTGTCAGCAGTTGTTGCCGGCGTTATCTTCATAATGTCATCGTATAAACTCTGACCATTTGATTCACCGATCTCCGTACACCTCACACTCCCGCGAATTGCTGTTCTTGAGAACACGTATACGACTGGGCTGTGGGTATGTACTAGACGTGGCTCCTCAACAATAACGTTAGCAAGCCTTGCAAGCTCCACAATGGTCTGATGCTTCAAAAGGATCTTACCTTTGTCACTCTTAAGATACTGCTTCTCACCAATTTCAAAGGGTGCTTCATCCACATACACGGTAAGCGATCTATCACTATTTTCTTTAATTCTTTCGGGCATTTCCATCATTCAATTCCTCCTTCATATTTTTAAGTATCCGGGAAAGGGGCGCACCCCTTTCCCTGTTCATTAGGGTAACTGACAGCTGTCAGCTACATCCTCTTCATCGACAGTGGCAACAGATTCCTTTTTGGTCTCTGTTGTCTTTTTCACTTCCCTGGGCTCATCATCTTTTTTCTGCTTTTGAACAACAGTTTTCGGCTTTGCCTTATTCTTGGGGGCAGATCGGACAGATTTGCGGCCCTCCGCCGAAATTTCGGTTTCACCGGCATCCGCTGTGTCAGTCTGCTTTTTCTTAAACGAGATGTTAAAGCACTTGACGATTACCAACAGAATAGCCGCAGCAAGCAGAATGACAATCAGTGTGCTTTTCAGACCACTGAAGAACATTCTCTGCTTTGCCATAGCTTCCATTGTGCTGTTGTTACCGGCATAAGAACTTTTTATGTTCTGACCGTAATTGTCGTTGACCTCCGTCACTCTGTCCTTTGTAGCTTCAAAGCTGTTATCGATAGTGTCAGATACAGCTTCTTGCTCAACAACTTCCCTAATGGGATGATTGTCCGGAACAGATTTAGAGAACGGATTTGAAACAACAAGAATGATGCCGGCAATGGCGATGAAGACTCCAAGCATGATGGCGAGGATCATCCAAAATTTTGTGTTTCCGTTTGTACTTTGCTTTTTCATTTTAACTACTCCTTCATAAATATAATTTTGGGTATGTATAAATAAAAAAGCAAGGACAAATCCATCGGCCTGTTATCCGATCTCCGCCCTTGTTCAATCTGGAATATATGTTACGCAAACCGAGATGTTATCCGGTCCGCCAAGTAAATTTGCTCCTTCGATTATTCCGTTACACGTGTCATAGCAATTTCCGGCTGAGACTACGATATTGTGAATCTGTTCAGGCGAGAGCACCTTATGCGCTCCGTCTGTCAAAAGAAGAACGATGTCCCCTTTTTTGATTTTTCCTTCGCGGATATCCACTCTTGGATTATCATATCCAAGCGCTGACGTGAGGATATCACGATCGGGATGAATGAATATCTGCTCCTTTGTTATCTTTCCATCATCACACAGTCGCTGTGCTTCCGTGTGATCTTTGGTGAGGGGGTGCATTTTTCCGTCACGCAAAAGATAACTTCTGGTATCACCAACGTGGGCAGATATAAGCTTGTTATCATCAAAAACTGCAGTAAGATCAAATGACGCAAAGCTGGATGAGTATACGTCTTTATTTGCTCTTTTGAACGCAAGCAAGACTCTGTTGGCACAGTGAATTGCTCCCGCTATCATTCTCTTTATTTCCTCAACCTGCATTCCGGGTTTTGAATACGTTTCAATAAATCGGTGCACTTCATTTATCACGAACGCCCCGGGATTTAGAACATCATCCCTTCCGTTGCCATCCGCAAGTGCCTGATAGTACACTCCGTTTGTCTCCCATGCATGAGCGAAATCTTCATTGATCTTCTCGGCTGATTCCGCTTTCTTGCCGGGATGAGTAGCAAATGCATTTGAAATAACTATATCATTTCACCTCATCATTGTTATTCTTATTTTTAGATCGTCTTCCGTCCTGCTCCTGTTGGTAATAAACCAGTTTCGGGATCAGGTTGGGATAGACCTCATACATCATA
>CALAXC010000411.1 GCA_937894775.1 uncultured Clostridia bacterium | reverse complement strand
ATTCACACTCAGCTATGCTGACACCGTCGGCTATCTCTAAATCACCGCCGCACATTTTACACTTAAATAACGACATTTTCTTCTCCCTTTATGCAAAATATAATTTTATTAAACATTATAAATTATATCATTTAATCTTCATTTTTTCAATAGCTTTTTCATAATAACTAAATAAATATAAAAAAGAACCGACGCAGATATGTTCAACGTCGATTCTTTTTATATCTATTTTCAATTACTGCGCTGCATCTACTATAGCCGCAAACTTCTTTGCAACCAAAGAAGCTCCGCCGATAAGACCGCCGTCAACATTAGTCTTTGAAAGAAGCTCTGCCGCATTTCCGTCATTCATAGATCCACCGTACTGAACGGTTACTGTCTCTGCAACGTCTGCGCCGTATGCTTCTGCGATAGCTGCGCGAACAAATCCGTTACCCTCGTCAGCCTGATCTGCCGTTGCAGTCACGCCTGTACCGATAGCCCAAACAGGCTCGTAAGCTACGATAACGTTCTTAAGCTGTTCTGCGGTAACGTTAGTAAGCGCCATCTTTGTCTGGAACTTAAGAAGAGTTTCGGTATATCCGAGTTCTCTCTGCTCAAGTGTTTCACCTACGCAAACGATAACCTTAAGACCTGCGTTAAGCGCTGCGAGTGTACGAAGGTTTACAGTCTGATCTGTCTCACCGAAGTACTGACGTCTTTCGCTGTGACCGATAACTACGTATTCTACACCTGCCTCACAAAGCATTTCAGCGGAAATTTCGCCTGTGTATGCGCCTGACGCCTTGAAGTGTACGTTTTCTGCGCCTATCTTTATATTAGAGCCCTTTGCAGCCTCAACCGCAGCGGGGATATCTATTGCGGGAACGCAAAGAACTATGTCACAAGCATCCTTGCCTGCAACCGCTGCCTTCATCTCCTCGATAAGAGCTGTTGCGCTCTTGGGAGTCATATTCATTTTCCAGTTACCTGCGATAACTGTTCTTCTTTTTGCGGTATTCATTTTTTATCTCCTTATATCTTTGATATGTAAGCTTTTAATTAACATTTTAACTGCGCCGTCAAATGGCGGCGCAGTTATTTATTACTAATTATTTATCGAGCAAGCAAGAAATACCGGGAAGATCCTTACCCTCAAGGAATTCAAGAGAAGCTCCGCCTCCGGTTGAGATATGTGTCATCTTGTCTGCAAATCCAAGCTTTTCAACTGCAGCCGCAGAATCACCGCCGCCGATGATAGAAATAGCTCCGCTTTCAGCAACAGCTGCCGCAACAGCCTCTGTTCCTGCTGCAAAGTTCTTCCACTCAGAAACGCCCATAGGTCCGTTCCATACAACTGTTCCGGCACCCTTGATAGCATTTGCGAAAAGCTCACGTGTCTTAGGACCGATATCAAGTCCCATCCAACCGTCGGGAATAGCATCAGAATCTACTATCTTATTCTCTGCATTTTCATCATACTCTGTAGCAACTACGTTATCAACGGGAAGCATAAAGCTTACTCCCTTAGCCTCTGCCTTTGCAACCATTTCGTTTGCAAGATCAACCTTATCGTCCTCGCAAAGCGAAGTTCCGATGCTGTTACCGCGAGCCTTGAAGAAGGTATAAGCCATACCGCCACCGATGATAAGTGTATCAACCTTTTCGATGAGGTTGTTGATTACACCGATCTTATCGGAAACCTTTGCTCCGCCAAGAATAGCAACAAAAGGACGTGCGGGATCAGCCAAAGCCTTACCCATAACACCGATTTCCTTCTGAATGAGGTAACCGCAAACAGCGGGAAGATAATCTGCAACACCTGCTGTCGAAGCATGTGCTCTGTGAGCAGAACCAAATGCATCGTTTACATATACTTCAGCAAAAGAAGCGAGTTCCTTTGCAAAATCTGCGCCGTTCTTTGTTTCTCTTGCATCGAAACGAACGTTCTCTATAAGAAGAGCCTCTCCCTCCTTAAGAGCTGCAGCCTTTGCCTTTGCATCGGGACCGATTATATCCTCAGCAAAAGTAACCTTGTTGCCGAGAAGCTCGTTAAGTCTGTCTGCAACAGGCTTAAGTGTAAATTTCTTTTTATCGTCAAGAGCTTTTTTCAAAAGTTCAGCCTTTGCCGCTGCCTGCTCATCTGCAGGAAGAGCCTCTACCTTCTGCTTCTCCTTCTTTGTAAGAGAGAATCCCTCGGTAAAGATAGCGTGGGGCTTACCCATATGAGAACAAAGAATTACCTTTGCGCCCTTTTCGAGAAGATACTTGATTGTAGGAAGAGCTTCTACTATTCTCTTATCAGAGGTGATAACTCCATCCTTCAACGGTACATTGAAATCGCAACGAACAAGAACTCTTTTGCCCGCAACGTCAATGTCTTCAACAGATTTTTTGTTGTAAGTCATTTTTTATATCCGCCTTTCAATTTTTGTTATTTTATTAACCAACTTATAATATACCACAAAATTCCCCGAATATCAAGTATAAATTACAAAAAAATCTTATTTTTATTATTTTTAAGCTCTATCAAATAATTCTATTTTAATTCCCTACGCAAAAATTCAATTATCTTTTTTTCTTCTCTTGAAACCTTAACCTGCGAAAGTCCCATTATATCAGCTACCTGCTGCTGTGTTTTGTTTTTAAAAAACCTCAATATCAATATTTTTTGCCAATCGGAATTCATTTTAGATATAGCATCTCTTAATGCAAGTCTATCAAAAAAACGTTTATTTTCTTCAAGACTGTCCTTGTCCGCAATAGTATCCTCCAAAACGACTCCGTCTTCTTCACCGTAAGCAAAATCCGACAGCGAAACAGGTGTGGACATAGCATCCAATGCTATTGCTGCTTCTTCAAGTGTAACACCCACCGCTTCGGCGATCTTTGACAACGGAACATCTTCGCCGTATTGCATCATAAGTTCATTCTTTGCGCGCATCAGCTTAATACCGAGTGTTTTATAATACCTGCCTACTTTTATCATTCCGTCATCGCGAAGCGTTTTTCGTATCTCTCCGAATATCATAGGCACCGCATAAGTAGAAAATGCTGTTCCTCGCTCCAGATCAAAGCTTCGTATAGCCTTTATAAGTCCTACCGTGCCTATCTGCAAAAGATCCTCAAATTCTATTCCTCTTTCGCAAAACCGCATACATACCGTTCGCACAAGTCCTTTATTTAAAAGAATAATCTCCTCGGTGGCACGCATCGATTCTTCCTCTCCGCCCTTTTGCGCAAGCTCTATGAGAGCTCGGTTTTTAGAATATTCCGAACCCTGCACGTTAGACGGTTCAGATATTACCTCTCTTTCAAGAACTTGTACAATACTACCGTTGTTCCTTTTTTGCATCCTGAACTAACCCTCACCTTATCACAAAAGCTTTCCATAACCGTAAAGCCCATTCCGCTACGTTCATTCTCGGCATCAGTCGTATACAATGGTTGACGTGCAAGCGCAATATCCTCTATGCCCCTGCCCCTATCCTTTATTTCCACCTTAACAAGTCTATCATCGCAAAGCTTTACAGTTATGTATATAATGCCTACCTCATCTCTGTATGCGTGTACTATGCAATTAGTTACCGCCTCCGAAACAGCACACTTTATATCAGCGATCTCCGATGCGGCAGGATCTAACTGAGCACAAAATGCAGCAACTACCGATCTCGCCACCGATTCATTTACAGAAAGTGAAGGAAGCTTTATCTTCATTTCATTTACAACCGCACAAGAAAATCTATTTGCGCTTTGTTTTTTAGATCTATTCATATTTCTTCTCCTCCGTTTTCAATCTTCACTATTTTACAAAGTCCAGACAGCTTGATTATCTTCTTTACTCTCTCGCTTGGAGATCTTACGCTAAGTTCTCCGCCTATACTTTGCATTCTTGTGTAACGTCCCATAATAAGACCTATACCCGAGCTGTCCATAAAATCTATACTCGACAGATCAAGTACAGTGAGCTTCGGTCGAAATTCCGCTATTTTGGAATCTATCTCAACTCTTACCCATACAGCGCTATAATGATCTATCTCTCCTTTTATTACGACGGTCAGATTTTCTTCTTCCGCTTTAAAATCGAGCGAACAGTTTTTCCTTGCCATTAAACATCCTCCTTTATATTTATAATTAATAAATTGATATTTTTAATTTTACCATCGGTACGGTAAAAAAAATGTCAAAGTCAGTCACGAATATCTGCAAGGTCGCTTTTTGTTTACGACAAAATATCCTAAAAAAGGAAAAAAGGAATTCCTTTATTAAATTTTTTTATATTTTTTCAAAAAATTTTGCTTTTTCTCTTGAAATTATAAAATTATATGTTACAATGTATGTACAGTAAATTTTTAAAATCATGGAGGTACTTAATCATGGCATACAAGATTACAGATGCTTGCATCGCTTGTGGCGCATGCGCAGACGAATGTCCTGTAAACGCTATTACTGAGGGCGACGGTAAGTTTGAAATAAACGCAGACGAGTGCATCGAGTGCGGTGCTTGCGCAGGCGTTTGTCCCGTTGAAGCTCCCACTGCCGACTAATTTACGGACAACACAAAATGAAGAGGTTGTTGCTACGGCAGCAACCTTTCGTTTTTTATTTTAACATTTAAAATTAATAACGGAGATCTTGTATGAACGATATTAAACTTTATGACGGTGAACGCCTTGACCGAGTAAATGAAAATATAGTACTTATCCAAAAGAAGGACGGCTTGACCTTTGGAACCGATGCTTTTTTGCTGTCGGCATTTATAAAAAGCGCTTCTTCAAAAAAAGCCGCAGAGCTTGGTGCGGGAACAGGTATAATGTCACTTTTACTCGCACAGCGCAACAAATTCGCTAAAATATTTGCCATAGAGATCCAGGAAGATTTTGCAAAGCTTACAGAAAGAAATATATCAGTGAACGGTCTGGAAGAAAAAATATCGGTCATAAACGCAGACGTAGCTGACGTAAATGCAGATACAGTCGGCGGTGAGCTTGACGTCGTATTTACAAATCCTCCGTATATGAAAGCAGATGCAGGAAAACGAAATCTTTCAGATCATAAATATATCGCTCGCCATGAGGTTTACGGAGATATAAACACCTTTTGCGCCTCTGCTTTTAAATTGCTTAAGCACGGTGGAAAATTCTATGTCGTATGGCGACCTGACAGACTATGTGATCTTTTTTACGCAATGCGAAATAACCGTCTTGAACCGAAGATAATAACCTTTGTTCACGCCGACACTCAAAGCGAACCCTCTGTGGTGCTTGTTTCAGCAATAAAAGGCGGAGCTTCGGGAGCAAAGGTCACAGATCCGTTATTTTTATATAGCGATACCACGCATACCGTAATGAGCGAAAAAGCAAAAAAAATTTACGATACGCTATCTTTTGATTGATTAAGAGGACAATATGGAAAACATTAAACGAATTTTAAGCTACGTACGCCGAGGCGTAGACGATTATTCTATGATAGAAGAAGGCGACAGGATCGCTGTAGGTGTTTCAGCAGGTAAAGACAGCCTTACTCTGCTCTGCGCTCTCGCAAAGCTCAGAATTTTTTATCCGAAAAAATTCGAGATTGCGGCAATAACTGTAGATATGGGATTTGAAGGAAGCGATTTTTCCTCGATCGCGAAGCTTTGCGAAGAGCTTGACGTTCCCTACCATATAATACCTACTCAGATATCAACCGTTATTTTTGATGTAAGAAAAGAAAAGAATCCCTGCTCTCTTTGTGCAAAAATGCGCAGAGGCGCACTGTACGGTGCTGCACGTGAGCTTGGATTCAACAAAGTAGCGCTTGGGCATCACTTTGATGATGTTGTTGAAACATTTATGCTAAACTTATTTTTTGAAGGGCGTCTTGGCTGCTTTCAACCCGTCACTTATCTTTCAAACACACAGATAACACTTATCCGTCCAATGCTTTATATGCCCGAAAAGGACATTAAATATTTCGCTTCAAAAGCAGAGCTCCCCGTTGTAAAATCTCTCTGCCCCGCTGACGGAAACACCGAGCGCGAGGAAATGAAGAAGCTTCTTGCTTCACTTGAAAAAGAAAACAAAGGGCTCAGATACCGTATTTTCGGTGCTATTCAACGCGGAAATATTGACGGATTTCGCGAAATAGGAAAAATGAACGGTATAAAAGCCTACAGCGAAGATAACGAAGAAAACAAGGAAGAAAAATAAGGCTTTTATACTTTCTTTTTGCTTTTTTCTATTGACAAAACATATTGCTTGTGATATACTTATTTTGTAAAATTTTATGCGGAGGTCTTTAAAATGAACAGAATTAAGACGATCGAAACTAAAGATATTGCTAAAACTGTAAAGAATGGCGGATGCGGTGAGTGCCAGACATCTTGTCAGTCTGCTTGCAAAACATCTTGCGGCGTTGCAAACCAGAAATGTGAGAACGCAGAAAACAAGTAATTTCTGCAAAATAAAAACGCTGTCTTTTTTAAGACAGCGTTTTAACTTTTAAATTAAAAATTATTAAAGTTTATTTTTGAGGTATATATAAAATGGTTCACCAGTATAAGCTTAACGGCTATAACATAGTTCTCGATACGGCAAGCGGCTCGGTACACGCAGTTGACGAGGTTGCTTACGATATAATCGAAATGTACAAAACAAATTCGCCCGAAGAAATAGTTGTGGCTATCACAAAAAAATACAGCGACGTTACACGCGACGACGTACTTGAATGTATTGACGATATAAAATCACTTGAGGATGCGGGAAAGCTCTATTCAAAAGACGAATACGAGGAGCTCGCCTGCAACTACAAAAACAATAGTAAAGTTATAAAGGCTCTTTGTCTTCACGTTGCTCACACCTGCAACCTTAACTGCTCCTACTGCTTTGCAAGTCAAGGAAAATATCAGGGCGACCGCGCAGTTATGAGCTTTGAAGTTGGAAAACGCGCTTTTGATTTTCTTATTGAAAATTCAGGAACTCGCAGAAATCTCGAAGTCGATTTCTTCGGCGGTGAACCGCTTATGAACTGGGACGTTGTAAAGCAGCTTGTAGCATACGCAAGAAGCATAGAAAAGCAGCACAACAAAAATTTCCGTTTCACCCTTACTACCAACGGTCTTCTTATAGATGACGAGGTAATAGATTTTCTTAATAAAGAAATGAGCAACGTAGTTTTGAGTCTTGACGGCAGACGTGAAGTTCACGATCTTTTCCGCAAGGATTACGCAGGCAACGGAAGCTATGATAAAATAGTTCCAAAGTTCAAGCGTCTTGTCGATGCTCGCGGCGGTAAGGATTATTACGTTCGCGGAACATTCACACACAACAACGTTGATTTTACAAACGATATCCTACATATGGCAGACCTCGGATTTACCGAGCTCAGTATGGAACCCGTAGTCTGCGCACCGTCCGATCCCTGCGCTCTCACCGAAGAGGATATGCCTAAAATATTCGAGCAATACGAAATACTTGCAAAAGAAATGCTCAAGCGCAAAAAAGAAGGCAGACCGTTTACTTTCTATCATTATATGCTCGATCTTAAAAACGGTCCCTGCATATACAAACGCATAACGGGCTGCGGCTCGGGAACAGAATATATGGCTGTAACACCTTGGGGAGAGCTCTTCCCCTGCCATCAGTTCGTAGGAGATCCCAAATACAGCCTTGGAAACATTTATGACGGTATAACGAATACCGCGATCCAAGACGAATTTCGCTCCTGTAATGCGTATGCGCGTCCCGAATGCGCAGATTGTTGGGCGAGACTTTACTGCTCGGGCGGTTGTGCCGCAAACGCTTATCACGCAACAGGAAGCATAAACGGTGTTTACAAATACGGATGCGAACTTTTCAAAAAACGTATTGAGTGCGCCGTTATGATGCAAGTAGCAGAAGCCGATGAGTAATAAATACATTAAAATGACAACACCGATCGCCGACTTTGTAAGCAATTACGCAAAGCAAGGAATATCAAGAATGCATATGCCCGCTCACAAGGGAACTTCATTTATTGGTTGTGAAGCGCTTGATATTACCGAAATTTCAGGTGCAGACGTGCTCTACTCGGCAAGCGGGATCATTGAAGAAAGCGAAAACAATGCATCTGAGCTCTTCAAAACTCAGCACACCTTCTATTCGACCGAAGGCTCTACACTCGCTATCAAAGCGATGCTTGGAATACTAAAAAAGCACTCAAGCGGTAAAACTACCGTCCTTGCGGCAAGAAACGTTCACAAAGCTTTTATTTATGCCTGTGCCCTGCTTGATATCAACGTAGAATGGATATTTCCCTCAAAAGGAGAGCATCTTTGCGATTGCGAAATAACCCCCGACAGATTGCGTTCTATACTTGAAAATCTTAAGGTGCTTCCCTGCGCACTCTACGTTACATCACCTACTTATCTTGGCAAAATGCTGGATATAAAAGGGCTTTCCGAAGTATGCAAGGAATTCTCTATATATCTGTTAGTCGACAATGCGCACGGTGCATATCTTGCATTTGAAAAGCCGTCGCGTCATCCTATAGCGCTCGGCGCAGATCTTTGTTGCGATTCGGCACACAAGACACTTCCTACCCTTACGGGCGGAGCTTATCTTCACGTATCAAAGAGCTTTAAAAATTATAATAAAGAAGAGATCAGAAGCATACTTTCATTATTCGCATCAACGAGCCCATCTTATCTTATACTTCAATCACTCGACCTGACAAACCTATATATTGCGGAAGGCTATAAATTACGTCTTGAAAAAGCTGAAAAAAGAGTAGCCGAATTCAAAAAAGAGTTATCAGGCATAGGATTTGAGTGTGAAGAAAGCGAACCGCTAAAAATCGTTATCCACCGTCAAAAATGCGGATTTTCGGGTGAAGCTCTTGCAGAACATCTTCGTGCATATGACGTCGAGGCTGAATATGCCGACTGTGATACTCTTACACTTATGTTTTCAACCGAAAGCAAGCCTATCGACTTTGACCGCATAAAAATCGCTCTCAGTCTGCTTTCACCCAAAAAGCAGCTATTATCCGAAAATATGACAGTATGTACGCCAAAACGTGTATTTTCGATGCGAGAAGCACTTTTTATGCCAAGCGAACGTATCCTCACAAAAAACTCCATAGGACGTATCTGCGCATCACCATCTGTATCCTGCCCACCTGCGATCCCACCCGTTATAAGCGGTGAGCTTATCGATGAGCAAACAGTCGATATTTTGTTGCACTATGGGATAGAAGAAATAGACGTTGTAAAAAAAGATTAAAACAAAAAAAGAGAGCTTGGCGTACCTGCGATAAAGCAGGTCTATAAAATGAATAACAATACCGCCGAGAGCGACTGAACAGTTGCTCTCGGCGGTATTGTTTATTGCCTTTTGTGTTTGTTTTTTCCAACCAAACGGTGATTTTAGTTAAAAATTTAATTGCAAAGTCTCTGATGAGTCGCTTTACCTTTTGGCATAAATATGCTATAATATAGTCATCCAAGAGTAAGGAGGAAAATCACATGTCAATGGGAAAGAACATTGCTTATTTCAGAAAGATCAAAGGATATACACAAGAAGAGTTAGGGCAGAAGATCGGAGTGACCAATCAAGCAGTATCAAAATGGGAGTCAGAAACTTCTATGCCTGACATCATGCTCCTTCCTCGAATTGCAAATGCACTTAATGTTACTTTGGATGATTTGTTTGCAGAACGCATCATCAAGACCTCCGCACAGGAATCCAAGGTTTTCAACGAGGAAGCAGTTCACAATTTCCCGAAGGATGCACAAGCTGTGATTATTGATTCCTTATGTCAGCAAACCAATTTGGTGAATTGCAATACTTGGGATTTTTTGAAAACTGATCGGAACCCCTCTACGCAAAAGTACGACCAAATACGACAGCTTTATACGATGTGTTGCTTGTCTGACACGGCAGGAGCTGCATTTGTGTCTAATACTCTTACGATGATTGACTCCGATATTAAGCCAACGGATATCGGTTCAATATTTGATAAGCCTGAAGTATCCTCCGGCATTAAAAAGCTATCGGATCCAAACGTGAGACAGGTGCTTTCTCACATATGTAATGAATATTTTCAGAGCACTGCGCCGTTTGACCATAAGAATCCCGAATATTTTACGATAGAAATTCGACCGAATGAACTATCTCGTCGCCTCGGAATCTCCAATGATGATATACTGGAAGCTTTAGAAAAACTGATATCCCTGCATATCGCAGAATTAGAAACAAATGATGGTACGCGCTATCTGCTTCACAAAATTAAAGCAATCGAGGCGGCAGTAACTTTCCGATTGATTGAAAGACTCATTCACAATGAAGCCGGCTTTGGTTGTGGCGAGTTTTTTGCATTGACACAATATTAAAGTCAGTTGAGATTCGCTTCGCTTTTGTGCCCACAAAAGCAGTGCTTGTCAGGAAAAATAACAAGCCATAGATGAACATAAAGAAAGGCTCTCTTGTGTTAAAAGGGAGGCTCTTTACCGCCCGACAGTACACCTAAAAGTGTAACATACTATACCTTGCAAGGCAAGGCGTGTGAAAAGGAGTACGAACAAAAAGCTCGTACTCCTTTTGTTGTAGGGCGGGGGTTCATCTCCCGCCGCTTTCTTGGCATATATCGTTTATTTTCGGCGGGAGCAAGCCCCCGCCCTACGATATTTCCGGTAGGTAAACCTGCTTTATGGAATGCCCCCCTTACGCTCTCTTTTTTTATTATTTGTTCAATTAAAACAATCCTGCAAAGAAATCATCGTTTGCGGGTGCTGCTTCTTTCTTCGTTTCCTTAGCCTTTGCGCTTGCAGGAGCATCAAATCCCGCAGCAATAATAGTTATTCTCATTTCATCCTCAAGAGTAGGATCAAATGCGACACCGAAGATTATGTTCGCATCTTCGTTGCACTCGTTTCTGATAACGTTTGCCGCAAAATCAACATCCTCAAGTCCTACGTCGGCAGAAGCGGCAATACTTATAATAACACCGCCCGCACCCTTAATAGATGTTTCAATAAGAGGACTCGAAATCGCCATTGTCGAAGCGATCTGTGCCTTATCCTTACCGCTTGCTTTACCCATACCCATATATGCAACACCGGAGTCCTTAAGAATTGCCGTTACGTCTGCAAAGTCAATATTGATAAAGCCGAGATTATTGATAAGGTCGGAAATAGACTGTACACCTCTGCGAAGAACTTCATCTGCCTCAGAGAAAGCTGTAGCAAGAGAAATTCTTGAATCTGCAACGAGCTTAAGTCTTTCGTTAGGAATTACTACCAAAGAGTCAACGTACTCAGCGAGCTCCTGAATTCCTACCTCTGCCTGAAGCATTCTCTTTTTACCTTCAAAAGCAAAAGGAGTTGTAACCACAGCAACGGTAAGTATATCAAGCTCCTTAGCTGCCTTAGCAACGTAAGGAATAGCTCCCGTACCTGTTCCACCGCCCATACCTGCGGTAATAAACACCATATCTGCACCGGAAACGAGCTTCTTTATTTCAGCATAAGCCTCATCAGCCGCTCTCTTACCGATCTCGGGATTAGAACCTGCTCCAAAACCGTTTGTTATTTTTTCACCTATAGTAAGCTGTGTAGGAGCTATCGATCTTTTAAGCGCCTGCTTATCTGTATTTATAGCAATAAAATCTACGCCCTTTACTTCAGAAGCTATCATACGGTTGACAGCATTGTTTCCGCCGCCACCTACTCCTATAACTTTTATTTTTACACCATATTCATTTTCAAAATCCATTTTTCTATACTCCTTTATCATAAATTTTCTATCACTAATATAATAATATATTTTTGCTTTTTTTTCAATACTTTTATCGAAATTTTATATATTTTTTAATAAAAGAGGCGAACTTTAGAAAGTTCGCCTTTTTTATTTACTTTTATATCCGATCATTAAAACAATCCGTCAAGGAAATCGTCATCATCTACGGGCTTCTGCGCGGGTTCAACCTTCTTCGCGGCAAAAGTCGATCTCATCGAAGTTGCGGGAGCAGCCTTCGTTTCGTTTCCGTTGCTTGAAAAGCCGGTTGCGATTATAGTGATTCTCATTTCGTCTGTAAGATTTTCATCAAATCCAACACCGAAAATAATATTCGCATCATCGTTGCACTCAGCTCTTACCATACCTGCAGCAATATCAACATCCTCAAGTCCGATATCGGGAGATGCAGAAATACTGATAATAACTCCCATAGCTCCGTGAATAGAGGTTTCAAGAAGCGGGCTGGAGATAGCTGCCTTAGCGGCGATCTCTGCCTTATCCTTACCTGTTCCGCTACCGATACCCATATGTGCAAGACCTGAATTTGCCATTACGGAAGTAACGTCAGCAAAGTCAAGGTTAATAAATCCTGCAACGTTTATAAGCTCAGAGATAGACTGAACACCCTTACGGAGAATATCATCTGCCTCGGAAAACGCATTAAAGAGAGTTATTCTGTTTTCGGAAATATACTTAAGTCTTTCGTTAGGAATTATAACCAAAGAGTCAACGTACTTTGCGAACTCCTCGATACCCTGCTCTGCCTGAGCCATTCTCTTTTTACCTTCGAACTCGAAAGGCTTAGTAACTATACCCACGGTAAGTATATCCATATCGTGAGCAACCTTAGCAACTACGGGAGCTGCACCCGTACCTGTTCCGCCTCCCATACCTGCGGTTACAAACACCATATCCGCACCGCTGAGAGCAGCCTTGATATCATCGATCGATTCTTCTGCTGAAAGCGCACCGATCTCAGGCTTTGCACCTGCTCCAAAGCCTTTAGTGATCTTCTCACCGATAACAACTCTGTTTGCGGCAAGAGAATTTTTAAGAGCCTGACGGTCTGTATTTACAGTAATAAACTCAACACCTCTGACACCCGAAGACACCATACGGTTTACTGCGTTATTTCCGCCGCCGCCTACTCCTACAACTTTTATGCAAACACCGCTTTCGCAGTTATCGTAATATTCAAAACCCATTTCAAACATCCTCCTAAAAATCTTAAACAAATAATAAAATAATATATACTAATATAATAATATAAAAACGAGGTTTTTGCAATAGATTTTTGAAAATTTTACATTATTTTTTAATTTTTTTTAAAAATTCTTCTAATATTAATCCTCAAATGTTAAATCCGACTCGTTTTCTGTTGTTTCACCGCCTTCGGAAGCATCAGGCAGCTTACCCTTCAAAGCAAAAGTTCCCGAATTTTCATCCCACGTGATCGTTCCGCCGACAAATCCGTATTTATCGCTTACCGCAGTTTTTATAACACCGGTAAGAGCTTTCATCTTTATATCAAAGCTCGTCATATCTCCAAAATAAACGTCAAATTTAGTATCTATCTGGAGCTTTATCTCAAATCTGTTAGATAGGTCAAGAACTGTAAGTAAGCCTTTCAGCTCATGAGTTCTGAATGCATCTATGATCTCAAGTGTTTCTTTTTTAAGCTGAGGATCTTCACTTGCAAAAACGGGAAGCTCACCCGTTATTATTTCTTCAAGCTCGGGCAGTGTGAGCTTTGTAAGCTTTCTATCGATAAGCGGCTGTTCATCGTAAGTTTCAAACAAGACCTTAAGATTGTAATCAAGTGCGTAAAAATCATAACCTACCTGAACATACCAGCCCGTTTCCTCTTCCTCTACCACAAAGCATACAGTGTTGGGAAATTTTTGCTTTATCTTTACAGTTTTAAGATACGGGCATTTTCTTACCATTACCGATTCGACCTGCTTTTCGTTGATCTTATAAAGCCTGTCCCCTTCTTTTATTCCCGACGCGCTGATAAGCTCAGTTATATCATATGAAGTAATACCTTCGACCATATAACTTTTAACGGGCATAAAACCGAATATAAGCTTTACAAGACAGATAAGAGCCAAGAGACTCATAACTATAAGGACCGAGATACAAAACTGCTTACTGAGCAGAATTCTTCTCAATCTCCCTGCTTTAACCTTGTTCTTGGCTCTTTTCATTTTCTCGTCTCCGTAAATCTTTAAATTTTTACTTTACTATTTTTTTATAATTTTTCAAAAGATCATTTATTGCTTCAAAAATTCTCTTTTCAACATCCTCACTTGCAAACGCTTTTACCTTTTCACTCATTTCGATACGCCTTTCGGGATCGGAATAAAGAGCCTCAAGCTCTTCACTTATTCTTCCCTGCTTTTCGAGTTCAGCCTCTTCAACAAGAACAGCCGCACCTGCATCGGAAAGTGATTTTGCGTTGATAAACTGATGATTATCGGTTACATGTACCGACGGAATTATTATCGCAGCCTTACCCATTCTGGCGATCTCGGTTATCGTCATAGCTCCTGCTCTGCATATAACCACATCTGCCGCCGCCATATAAAGCGGAAGCTCATTAGTAAAGCTTATAAGTGTATTTCTTTTATTCTCAAGAAGCTTTTTACCTTCAAGCTTCTCAACTGCATCATCGTAATAATTACGTCCTCCGACGTGATATGAAATAACATCCTCTTTAGATGCCGCAAAATTCTGCATATAATCGACAGCGGCATTATTAAGGCACTCTGCTCCAAGGCTTCCGCCAAAAGAAAGTACGACGAATTTTTCGCTGTCTATACCGAGCCTTGCGCGTGCATCACTTTTTGTAAGCACCGTACAGTCGCGTCTTACCGGATTTCCTACATTAATGACATTGGCGTTTGGCGAAAGCTTTTCTTTGGTGCTTTCAAAATTCGTAAGTATAATATCCACCTTTTCCTGAAGCTTGCGAACCGCCATACCCGGATAAGAATTCGACTCGTGAAGAACGGTCGGGATACGGAGCTCCGCCGCTGCTTTGACCGCCGGCCAGCAAGCATATCCGCCTGTTCCGATAACGATATCGGGTTTAAATTTTTTTACTATCTTTTTTGCCTCGAACAATGAGGTGAATGCTCGGGCGTATGCCTTTAGCTTATTTAAGCCGCTTTTACCGTTTACACCCGCTATTTTTATTTTATAAAGCTGATATCCCGCCTGAGGAACGAGAGAATTCTCTATACCGTTGGGCGTACCTACGAAAGCTATTTCGCAGTCGGGATAATTTGCCTTCATTATCTCTGCAATAGCGAGCGCGGGATTTACGTGTCCTCCCGAAGCGCCGCCACTAAATAAAACTCTCATTTTTATTACCTTACTTTACTGTGATTTTTTCTGTGAAGAATATCTTGAAATAGACAAAATAATTCCTATTTCAAATATCTGAAGCATAAGCGCAGAACCTCCCGCGCTGAAGAACGGTAAAGAAATACCCGTATTAGGCATCATATTCGTTACGACCGCAATATTCATCGCGACCTGTAATGCGATTTTGAAGGTAAGTCCCCACACTACAAGAGCCGAAAATTTATCGGGGGCATTCTGTCCTATCTTTATTCCTCTCCAGATAAGAAGACCAAACAAGAATATAAGTCCGAATGCGCCTACAAATCCAAGCTCTTCGCAAATTATTGTAAATATAAAGTCGTTCTGAGGCTCGGGAACGTAACCGTACTTCTGACGGCTCGCGCCAAGTCCGAGTCCGAAAAATCCGCCTGAGCCTATTGCGTTAAGTCCCTGCAAAGTCTGCCAAGCTTCTCCCAAAGGATCGACCTCATCTATATGGAGCCATATATCAAGACGTGCCTGCGCATAGCTTGAAAATACTGTTATAAGTACTAAAAATGCCGCCGCAATAAATCCAAGCAACATAAATATCCAACGCAAGCGAGTCCCGCCCATAAACATTACCGCAAGTCCTATAAGACCTACTATCATAACTCCCGAAATATGGGGCTGACCTATTATGAGTGCGCAAAGTATACCTATAAATACCATAGGCATAAAAAATCCGTGTTTAAAGTGTCCACCGAATTTTTGAAGAGAATTAACTTGCTTTTCGTGTTTTTCCAGATACAGCGCCAAGACCATAACTATTGCAAGCTTAGCAATTTCAGAAGGCTGTACCGTTATAGGCCCTACAGCTATCCATCTTTCTGCTCCTCCGCCTACCTGACCTACGAAAAGGACCGCGATCAGCAATACTACCGCAATAATATAAGTACCTATTCCAAACGCCCTCCAAAACCAAGGACGCGCAAACATAACGAAAGGAATGGTAACTCCTATCGCTATAACGCTGAATATAATATTTCTTACAAGATAGTGCAAAGGATCGTCATAGCTCTCGTTAGCATCAACCACACCCGCACTGTAACACATAACTATTCCAAAGCAAAGAAGTATCATAGCCCAAAGCAAAAACCACATATCAACACTGCCCTTTTGCAAAGGCTTTGCGGTATCGAGCTTTTCTTCTTTTATCTTTTCGTAATAGATCGCATCCCTATATTCTCTTTTTTCTTCATTTCTTAAAGCAAGAGAATTGATCTTGACTTTTAATCCGCGTTTTTCTTTTTTATGCCTTTTTTCTTTCTTGTCACCGCTTTGATCAGAATCAAATTCTTCTTCAAAGGGTTCATTATCAAAAACAAACTCTTCCTCAGGAACAGATTGATTATTTTTTTCTTTTTTCAAAACCAACACCTCCTAAGAAAGAATTAATAACGGTTATTACCGAAACATTTTAAAAATAAAGTCCTGCCCACGCAACCGCGCAAAGGAGAACCGTTACAAGTGAAAATACAATCACTACCTTAACCTCACTCCAGCCACTCTTTTCAAAGTGATGGTGTATAGGAGAGCATTTGAAAATACGCTTTCCTTCTCCTGTTAATTTTTTTGTGATCTTGAAATAACCCACCTGAAGCATTACGCTGAGCGCCTCCAAAATATATACGCCACCCGCGATAATGATTATCATAGGTTCATCAATGATAAATGCTGCACCTACGACCATACCGCCGAGGAAAAGAGATCCCGTATCTCCCATAAACACCTTTGCAGGATGATGGTTATAAATAAGAAATCCTATCATAGCGCCTATAAGTGCTGCAGAAACGAAGGAAACAGATGCTTTGATTCCGTCGTTTTCCATAATCGGACTGTGTACCGTGAAAAGCACTACCGCAAAAAATGCAGCAACTACCAAAGTAACACTTGAAGCGAGTCCGTCAAGTCCGTCGTTAAGATTTACACTGTTTACTACTCCGACTATCAATATGACCGCAAAAATATAATAAACTATTCCAAGCTCTACCGTTTTGTCTATAAACGGGATATGCAGTGTTGTATCGATTCCTCCGAATTGAACAAGAAGAACGATATAGGCTATTGCGGCAAGCACTTGTAAAGCAAATTTTTGCCACGCCTTAAGTCCTTCGTTTTGTTTTTTCAACAATTTTCTGTAATCATCCAAAAAACCGATCATTCCGTTAAACACCGCAAGCGCTAACGTAAGTCCTAAAGGAATGTATCTGTTATGCTCACCTCGTACGGCATAATAAATAACCATTCCGAGTGCAACTAAAAGTATTGCAAATATGAAGGCTATACCTCCCATTGTAGGGGTGCCCTCTTTTGAAAAATGTGACGCGGGACCTTCTTTTCTTATCGGTTGTCCCAGCTTTTTTGCTCTTAATACCGGTATGATAAAATGTGAAAGTATCGCCGTTAAAAGAAACGACGATACTCCCACTATCAAAAACTCAGCCAAAGTTCTATCAAACATATGACTCCTTTTTTAATTCGATCTGTAATTTTTAAAACTTAAGTCTTGCTTCATTTTCTCTAAGATAAGCTATAACCTTCTCTGCCTGAGCTCCTCTACTTGCCTTTACAAGTAAAGTATCACCTGCTTTAAGGGTGTTAATAAGCATTTCACCGCTTACTTCGGGGCGCGTAACTTCGAGATTTCTGAAAATATTTTCATTGGACATACCGCCGAGTATAGCACCTGTAGCTATCATATCAGCAAGTCTTCCGTAAGTATAAAGCGCCTGACCGCCTGCACGTGCAAATTCAAGTCCTACGCTTTCGTGAGCGCTGTCGGAACATACTCCAAGTTCATACATATCGCCAAGAAGAGCTGTCATTCTTCCGCGACCTTTCTGCTTAACGATCTCACTAAGGACCTCTATAGAAGCCTTCATTGACTCGGGGCTTGCGTTATAGCAATCCTGTAATATAGTAACATCGCCTATATCAAATACAGTCTGACGCATACCGACAGATCTGAAATTATTCAAGCCTCTCGCTATTGCTTCATCGGAAAGATGCATAGTAAGACCTACCGCATAAGCGAAAAGTGCCGCATAAACATAGTGCTTACCAAGTATCGGGATAGATACGTTCTTTACCGTTTTACCGCCATAAGTCACGTCAAAATAAGTTTTATCAAGAACAAAACGAATATTGGTAGCTCTCACGTCGCAATCCTCAGAAAATCCTACGTATCTGTAGTTCTTTCCGTCGATCTCGGGACGGTTACGAAGAAGAGGTTCATCTCCGTTCAAAAGCAACAAGCCGTCACTCTTAAGTCCTTTAATGATCTCAAGCTTAGCTCGGCAGATATTCTCTTTGCTCTTAAGATATTCCATATGCGACGAACCTATATTGGTTATTATCGCTATATCGGGTTCCGCTATGCGGGAAAGATACTCGATTTCTCCAAGATTACTCATTCCCATCTCAAGCACTGATACCTGAGTATCGTTCTTCATTGTAAGAAGAGAAAGCGGCATACCGAGTGTACTGTTATAGTTACCCTCTGTTTTATGTAAACGAAGATTTTCCGAAAGAACAGCCGCAACAAATTCTTTTGTTGTAGTCTTTCCAACACTTCCGGTTATCGCCACCTTACGGTTATCGATTCTGCGATCGTAAGCTTTTGCAAGTTCTCCGATAGCACGAAGTGTATCGTCAACTACAAGCGCTACGTATCTGCTGTTTATAAGGGCGTCGGGAATTCTCTCGCAAAGAACGCACTCACTTCCGTGAGCCAAGGCAGCGCCGATAAAATCGTGACCGTCAACACGTTCACCGTCAAGAGCAACAAAAAGCGAACCCTTTTCGGTCTCACGGGAGTCCGTGCAAACCGTGTTAAAAGGTATATCTCTATTATCCTGTCCGCCTGCAAGGCAAAGCATTCCGCCGCATATTTTTGCAAGTTCCGACATTGTTAATGCATTACAACCAACGTTAACCTTCATTTTCTTCCGTCCTTTCTCGTTGCATTCTCCTCCGTTTTGTGAGAGCCTTATAAACCATCTCTCTTTCATCAAACGAATGAACTCCGCTACCGTCTATTTCATAGGTCTCGTGTCCTTTTCCCGCCAGAATGACGGTATCGTTCTTTCTCGCATAATAAGTGATCGCTTCTTCGATCGCCTTTCTGCGTGATTCGATTGCAACAAATTCCTTTTCTTTATTTATCCCTTTTAAAATTTCCTTTATTATCTCTTTTGGATCTTCACCTCTTGGATTATCCGTGGTAACTATAACAAGATCGGCAAACCTTGAAGCTATCTGCCCCATTGTTTTACGTTTAGATCTGTCCCTGTCCCCTCCGCATCCGAAAAGAATAATTATTCTTCCATAGTTCTGCGAAAATCCTCTTACACTTCTTAAAAGCTTTTCAAGCGCATCGGGCGTATGGGCATAATCTATAAATACCCTGATATCCTGCTCAGGATAAAGCTCAATACGTTCCATTCTTCCCGATATTCTACCGATATCCGACACAGCCGCTACAGCGACTCCGATATCTATTCCGCAGCATCTCGCCGCGGCTATCGCCTCAAGTGAATTCATTATCTGAAAAGCACCCGAAAGCTTTGTTTTTACTGTATATGAATGACACTTATCGTTATCTTCCAATAACACATATTCATTTCCGCACTCCCTGACTTTCAAATCAAGAGCGCAGAAATCCCCCTCTCTTTGAGAACAGCTTTTTACAAAAGCGCCTTTTTCACAAAGAGAAGAATATATCCTTTTTCCTGCAGGATCGTCAATATTGACGACCGCCTTTTTTGCTTTGTCAAAAAGTTTTTTCTTAGTTTGAAAATAGTCTTCCATATCACTATGGAAGTCAAGATGTTCTTCGCTCAGATTAGTAAATAGCGCAAGCTCAAAGCTTATCGCCTCTACCCGCCCCTGAGCCAATGCGTGGGAGCTTACCTCCATAACAACGTACTCAACTCCGTCAGCTCTCATCTCTGCAAGCATCGAATAAAGCTCCTCAGGATCGGGCGTTGTCATATTGCCGCTTTTGGAAAGCCGTTTGCGATCCGCAGAAAGGCACTCGACCGTTCCTATAAGCCCGACTCGCTTTTCTGCCGACTCAAGTATACTGTATAACATATACGCAATTGAGGTCTTTCCGTTTGTTCCCGTTATCCCGATTATTTTAAGATCGGCAGCAGGATCTTTAAACCATCGATTATAGAGCAAAGAAGCAACATTCCTTGTGTTTTCTACATAAAGTACTGCGGCACCACCCACACACACGTCACGCACCGTCTTTGCTACTATAACCTTAGCTCCTGCGTTTATCGCTTCACCGATATAATCGTGTCCGTCATACCGAGCGCCTTTAACGCAGATAAAAATACTGTTTTTTACAACCCTCCGTGAATCGGTGACGATACCCGTCACCTCAACACCGATAAGCTCTTTTGGGCATTCAACCCCTATCGGTAAGAGCAGTTCATCAAAGCACATCTTTTGCCTCCGAAAATTGATTTTGATTCAACTTCCGTACTTATCCCGTTCTTACCTTTTTAATTGATTTGTTTAAACTATTTTATTTTTTCAAATTTAACCGTAATAACGGTTCCCTCAGCAACCTTTTTACCCGGTTCTATCGACTGTGAAACCACTTGATATTCAGTGCCCGAAGAATGTCCTCCGTCTCCCTCTATCTTAATATTCAAGCCGTAATATGTAAGGATCTGATTTGCAAGTGTCGGATTCTTTCCTACAAGCAACGGAACCTCTATGCTTTCCGTCGGTTTAACGTCGGCATAAAGAACCACAGTTCCCGAAGATTTTTCTATATACTCTCCGTAAGCAGGCATCTGGGCGGTAACTTTTTCACCGCTACCGATAACCTTTACCTTGAGTCCTCTTTCTTCTATATATTCTGTTGCTCTTTCTATCGACCAACCTCTGTAGCTGCCAACCTTCGTCGTGAGCTTCGCAAGATCGCTTTCGCTATACTTAGCTTCAATTCCGAGATAAGGCAAGGCATTTTCAAGGACGTTAGCCACATAAGGCGCAGCCACCGTACTTCCGTAAAGAGCTCCTTTGGTCGGTTCGTCAACCATTATTATTATCGCTACTTGCGGATCATCCGCAGGAGCATATGCGACAGTTGAACATATATATTTTTCGCTTACTTCAAAATAATCGCTTTCAGCTCTGTATCCGCATATACTGCAAACATAAAACTGAATATCATCTATCTTTTCGGTAGGAACTCCCGTGTGTCCGCATTC
The DNA here is from genome assembly GCA_937894775.1 of uncultured Clostridia bacterium. Classification (GTDB taxonomy): domain Bacteria; phylum Bacillota; class Clostridia; order Oscillospirales; family CAG-272; genus HGM12713. The sequence continues at coordinate 6,538 of CALAXC010000411.1, read as the reverse complement.
AGGACACTCACGTTCCTTTTTCTCTGCGGTTCCCGTCTTTGCCGCAACTCGATATCCGGCAACATAAGCATTTTTAGCACCGCCGTTATTCGAAACACCCTCTTCAAGTATCTGAGATACCGTTTTTGCCGTATCCTTACTTACCGTTCCGCGCTTACTCTGATTTTCGTGCTGGAACACTACATTTCCCGCATTATCCGCTATCTTGTCAACAAGATAAGGTGTTACAAGTCTTCCTCCGTTTGCAACCGACGAGATCGCTGTAAGCTGCTGTATGGGGGTTACGTTGAAGTTCTGACCGAATGCATATATTGCAAGGTCAAGCTCAGTCATATCGGTAGCAAAAATACCGCTTCCCTCACCGGGAAGATCTATACCTGTCTTTTCGGTATAGCCGAACATTTCTACATAGTTCTTATATTTCTGTACACCGATTCTCGTGCCAAGCTCCATGAACCAAACGTTGCAAGATTGCTGAAGTCCTTCAGGGAAAGAAAGATTTCCGTGTCCCGTTCTCACGTGACAGTGGATCCTCTCTCCAAAAAGTGTTCTGTAACCGGGACACACAAGGCTCTCGGTGATATTTACAAGCTTTTCCTCAAGCGCCATCGAAGAAGTTATTATCTTAAAGGTCGAACCCGGAATATAACTCTCCGTTACCGCTTTATTAGACCACATCGTGGTAAGAAGCGCTCTTGAAATATCATTATACTCATCACTCTGCTCGGTAAATCCTTTAGCAAGAGCGGTGTTAAGTATTGCCTGAGAATTTTCATCGAGCTTCCACGGATCGTTAAGATCGAAAGGCGATGATGTTGCCATCGCAAGCACCGCTCCCGTATTTACATCCATTACAATACCGCAAGCTCTGTTTGTAACCTCGTGTTCTTCTACCGTTGCCGCGATCTCCGCTTCAAGATAGCTTTGGACCGTAGCATCTATCGTAGTTGTAACATTGTATCCGTCTATTGCGTCGATATAGCTCGCATATTCAAAAGGCATTACATTTCCGTAAGAATCGCGCGCCTTTATATAATATCCGTCAACACCGCCAAGATAGTCGTCATATTGAAGTTCAAGTCCGTAAAGTCCATCGCCGTCAGCGCTCGTAAAACCTATTGCATGAGCGGCAAGATCTCCGCTTGGATAGTATCTTGTGCTCTGCGCTTCAAGATATATCATAGTTTCAAGCGAATACTTTGAAATAAACTCTCTTATTTCATCAGCCTTAGCCTCATCTACCTTTCTCGCTATGGTTCTGTCGAGATATTCGGTATATTCGGTCGCTTGTTTATAAACCTCCTCGTAAGTTACTCCCTCTATCATGGAAGAAAGTCCTTTTGCTATCGGATCAGCATATTTTGTATGATTCTCCTCTTCAGCGGCTTTTATTCCCGACGGAGAAATAAATACTCGGTAAGTTGTTATATTAGTTGCTAAAATATTTCCGTTTCTGTCGTATATTTTACCTCTGTTAGCAGGAACGGCAGATTCGGTCGTCATTTGTTCGATTACTCTTGATTGGTATTTATCAAATTCAAGCGTTTGAATTAACAGAATTCTCAAAAGAAGAACGCCAAACACAGCGAAAATAACAATCCCAATTAAAGTCGAACGTTTTATTGCTCTTGTTTTTTCCGAGCTGTCTTGCATATTCCTCTCCTTTTGTATTTTTTCGATAATATAAACCTAAGAGCTGTTCTTTTGCGATTTCCGTATATCTTATGTCAAAATATTTCAGTATATGCTATATTATCTGCATTAATTGTCGGGATTTATGCCGAATGCCGAAAGAAGAGACGCAAGTCCTACGTTCTTTTCCTCACCGTCATCGTAAACCACGACCTCGTCATCCTCTTTAAGAGTTATATACTCATTATCTGCGTACTGACGTTTTATCATGCCAAGATCTTTTGCATCCGCTTCAATTTGCTCAACGGTATACTTGAGGTCAAGCTTTCCTTCGATATCAGCCTTTTGCGCTTTAAGAGAAGCTATCTGGCTGTCAAGCTTTCCCACGTCGCTTTCAGAGGTTCCTACCAAGACCGATCCACTTACTATAAGAGTCATCGACACAGCAAAGACGGCTATACCCGCCATAGCGGATACGGGAAGCTTGAATTTCTTTCCTTCGCTTCGTCCTTCCAATCTTTCTACCGGGAACCATTCTTTTGCAAATCTTTTAGCGGCTGCGATAAGGCCTCGTATGTGACTCTCCTTTGAGCCCGACTCCGAAGGTGTCAGACCCGAAGACGATGCTCCGTTCTTTCTGGCAGGAACAGCCGAATTTTTTTCGGTTTCTGCCTCAGTCGGTTCAGCCTTGAAAGCTGAAGGCATATAAAATGCTCTGCGTGTTTTAAAATATCTTACGAAATCATCCGAAGTCATATATCTGCTTCCGTTATAAACTCCGCTTCGGTAACTGTCAGCTATCTTTGAGCGAGAATCAAACAAGACATATCTTTCAGATGCTTCGCTTGCAGCAAGTGCATCACGGGCTTTAAGCTCTGCCGCTTCATGCTTTATGTTATTAGAAACCGCTTTTCCTCTGTATCTGTCGCGAAGCTCCGCTATACAACGGTTGTAAGAATCATTCATTTGTTCAACTGCCATAGCCTTTGTTACCCCCTATGTTTTTTTCGTATATTTTCAGTAGTCGTATTTTTCGTTAGATCTTTTCCGCCACACGAAGCTTTGCACTTCTTGAACGAGGATTTACTTCAAGCTCCTCTTTTGACGGAATTATCGGTTTTTTAGTTATTATTTTTATTTTCGGTTTATTCGAGCAAACGCATATCGGGAAATCCTTAGGACAGGTACATCCCGAAGCAAGTGACGCAAACGTTTGCTTTACTATTCTGTCTTCAAGTGAGTGGAAAGTTATTATTGCTATTCTTCCACCTGGCTTCAAAAGTGAAACTGCATCTCTTATTGCAGGCTCAATAACGTCAAGCTCTCCGTTTACTTCTATCCTTATCGCCTGAAAGCTGCGCTTTGCAGGATGATGCCCGCCCTCTCTTGCCGCAGGCGGTATTGCATACTTGATAACATCGGAAAGCTCTGCCGTAGTTTCGATAGGCTTTTTCGCTCTTGCTCTTACTATCGCTCCTGCGATCTGCGGTGCAAACCGTTCTTCACCGTATTCAAACAGGATCTTTTTCAATTCCTGCTCGCTATAGCCGTTCACTACGTCGTAAGCTGTAAGTCTCTTACTTACATCCATTCGCATATCAAGAGGTGCATCTGCGCTGTAGGAAAATCCACGCTCTGCCGTATCAAGCTGATAAGAAGATACCCCAAGATCCAAAAGCAGTCCGTCAATAGCGTCGATATCGAGGCTTTTACAAACCGCTGCGAGATCGCAGAAATTACTCTGCACCACTTTTGTATTCTTTTTTAACCGATCAAGTCTTTCGCGAGCCACACCGACCGCTGTTGCGTCCTGATCTATCGCTATGAGCATACCCTTCTCAAGTCTCTTAGCTATCTCGGACGAATGACCGGCTCCGCCTGCGGTGCCGTCTACGTAAACACCGTCGGGCTTTATATCAAGTCCATCCATACACTCGGAAAGCAGAACCGAGTAATGGGAAAATTCTATTTTTTCTTCCGCCATATCGAAAATCAAAGTCCAATAGCTTCGAGATCGTTAAGCATCTCTTCGTCATTCTCGTTAGCAACCATTTCATTGTAAGAGCTTTCGGACCAAATTTCTGCGTAATGACCGCATCCGATAATAACCGTACTTTTTTCGATCTTCGCAAGATTTACAAGATCATTCGAAAGAACTACTCTTCCCTGTGAATCGGGTGTTACCTGTATAGACTGTCTGTGGAGTCTTCTGAGTACGTTTTCGGATTTCTTTCTCTCCATCTGGTAAATGGGAGCCAAATACTTTTCCCATTCCTCGAGAGAACAGATTCGGAGGCAATCGCCACGGAGAAGTTTTGCTATAACAAACGTCTCGCCCAACTCATCACGAAATTTTGCGGGTATAAAAAGTCTTTTCTTTGTGTCAAGGTTATGATTGAACTCACCCAACATGAACATATTCGTTGCCTCCTTTCATTTTTTGTCATTTTTTCGGCTGTCAAGCCTCTTATTTGTGGGATTTTGCGATTTTTATCGGCTTTTTAAGGCTATTTGCACCCTTTTACACCACTCGGTGCATCGTCGCCTCACTTTTCACCACTTCGCTCCATTCCTCCCCACCCGACGAGCTTATTATAAACTACTTCTAAAGAATAATCAAGACCTTTTTTCAAAAACATTTTAATTTTTATAAAAATTCTTAAAAAAAGTTTTATTTTTTCCACGAAAGCTGTTGCTTTTTTGAAAAATATAGAGTATTTTTACAGTTATTTACATTTCTTTTAAAAAATGTAATCGTTTCGGTCGCGAATTCACTATTTTTTAGTCTGCTTTTTTAATTTTTTATGAACTTTTTTAGACACTTTTTTGAAGACGATCCTACTTAAAAATTTGCAAAAAAATATCAAAAAACAACACACAAACCCAAATATTTCCCTCCCAAAAAAGCAAAAAAAGAGCCTTTTTCGGGCTCTTTTATGCGGATTTTTACAATTTTTCAAAAAAGTTTTTCTTCATATTTATATATTTATATATATAGCTATCAAAAAATAACGGTATTTTAACGTAAAAAAACACCGATCTTCTGTCACATTCTGACATCGGATCGGTGTTCATCTACATCTATATTTATACTTATATATAATTATTTATTATCTCAATTAAAATATCCTTCTCTGTAAAGAAGCTCTGCAATGAGAACCGCTCCACCCGCAGCTCCTCTTAATGTGTTATGAGATAAACCTACGAACTTATAATCGTAAATTATATCCTCACGAAGTCTTCCTACGGTAACGCCCATTCCTCCGTAAATATCGCGGTCAAGCGCTGCCTGAGGACGGTTATCTTCCTCAAAATAAGTAATAAACTGTTCGGGCGCATTAGGAAGTCCGAGCTCCTGAGGTTTACCCTTGAATTCTGCCCAAGCCTGAAGGATCTCCTCCTTCGTGGGTTTATTTTCAAATTTTACAAATACAGCCGCAGTATGACCGTCGGAAACGGGTACACGAATACACTGCGTAGTTATAACGGGAGCGTCAGCCTTAACTATCTCGCCGTTTTCTACCTTACCCCACACGCGAAGAGGTTCCTGCTCACTCTTTTCTTCTTCTCCTCCGATGTAAGGAATGATATTATCGATCATCTCAGGCCACTCATTAAAGGTCTTTCCTGCGCCCGAAATAGCCTGATAGGTCGTTGCAACGACCTCTTTAATGCCAAACTTGCGCAAAGGAGTAAGAGCGGGAACGTAAGACTGTATCGAGCAATTAGGCTTAACTGCGATAAATCCGCGCTTTGTTCCAAGACGTGCTCGCTGTGCCGCAATAACCTCAAGATGCTCGTCATTGATCTCGGGAATTACCATAGGAACATCGGGAGTCCAACGGTTTGCGGAATTGTTTGAAACAACGGGGATCTCGTTTTTAGCATAAGCCTCTTCGAGAGCCTTTATTTCATCCTTCTTCATATCTACCGCACAGAATACAAAGCTTACAAGCTCCTTCATTTCATCGATCTTCGCAGCATCGTGCACGATCATCTTCTTATACTTTTCAGGCATCGGAGCTTTCATCTTCCAACGTGCGCCAACCGCCTCTTCATAAGTTTTACCTGCAGATCTTGCCGATGCAGCAAGAGCGCTAACTTCAAAATAAGGATGATCGGCGAGAAGGGTGAGAAAACGCTGACCCACCATACCGGTAGCGCCTACCACTCCGACCTTCATTTTTTCCATAATTCCCGACCTTCTTTCCTAAAATTAAACTGATATAAATAATACCATGATATGCAAAAAAAATCAAGGGTTTTTTGAAATTAGAATGTTTTTTATAAAAAAACAACATCAGAACAGCCACTCTGACAGCCGTCCTGATGTTTTATGACAATATTCACAAAGCCATTCCCACTTCCAAAAGCCTTTTCAAAAGTAAATGGCGACGTAGTCCTCCGGAACTGTTATGCCGAGCCTTTCGCACAGCTCGGGGTTGTATTTCTTTGTGGCCGGAGCATATTCAACAGGCATTTTGTTTATGTCTGCCTTCCCCTTGAGTGCCTTTGCTGCCATTTCGCCTGTCTTTACGCCAAGCTCGTAGTAATTTATTGTAAGCGTTGCAATTCCGCAGGACCTGCATATTCCCTCCTCTCCGGCAATGACAGGAACCCCCGCCTCTGTCACGATCTTCCCTATCGTGTCACCACAAGATGCCGCCGTGTTGTCTGTGGGAATATAGAGCGCGTCACTGTCAAGGGTAGCCCTTGCCGTAACTGCGGAAACGTCGTTTGCGTTATAGAAAGGAAACTCGGCAACAGTGAGTCCCTTCTCTTCAAGAAATTTTTTCACAACGTTTACCTGATATTGCGAGTTTGACTCGCTTGGACAGTACAAAATTCCAATCTTTTTGGCTGTTGGAACAAGGTCGATTATCATCTGCGTTTGATGATTGAGGGG
>CALAXC010000410.1 GCA_937894775.1 uncultured Clostridia bacterium | reverse complement strand
CAAGGAAAGTCATAAGCGAAACAAGGTCGCAGAATGCAAGACGGCAGTAGATAAATTCCACCAAAACGGCGTATCCATACTCGGTACGTTTATGCTGGGCTTTGATGGTGATACGAAAGAAAGCATTATGAAAATGCCCGACTATATCGAGGAGATCGGTGTGGATATCCCTCGTTTCGCTATTTTGACACCTTATCCAAACACGCCTACATATCAAAGATTTGAGGCTGAAGGGCGAATCATTTCGAATAATTGGAATGATTATGACAGTATTCACGCTACATTCGCTCCGAAGAATTTTACGGCAAGAGAGCTTGAAGATATGTTGGTGGCAGTTTCAAACGAATGTTACACCCTAAAGCGCATATGGAGAAGAGCCGTTAAGAATAAATACGGCGGACTTATTAAGCTTGGGGTAAACATTGGATTCAAAATCTACAACAAGAAAGTAGAAAAGACCTTAAAGAAAGAATGGAGGAAAAAGGCATGAAAATAACCTTCATACTTCCCGCGATAGGTAAAAAATCGGGACAGAAATACCTGCGCAGTTGGCTGATGGAGCCTTTAACCATCGCGGTTCTCAATTCTATGATACCCGATACATATGAGCGAGAGTTTTTCGACGATAGAATTGAAAACATCAATTACGAAACTGAAACGGATATTGTTTTCATCACGGTCGAAACCTATACCGCAAAACGTGCTTACTTTATCGCATCCGAGTTTCAGAAGCGTGGCAAGAAGGTCATTATGGGTGGCTATCACGTCACACTTTGTCCCGAGGAAGCGATAGAACACGCAGATGCGATCATGGTCGGAAATGCAGACCGTATTATTTCCACCGTCCTTGCCGATCTTGAGGCCGGAGAACTGAAAAAGCGATACGATGGCGGCGCATGTATCATGTATAAAATGCCCGACAGAAGCATTTACGAGAATAAGATGAAAAAATATCTGCCCGTTTCCTTGGTTGAAACAGGCAGAGGCTGTTATCATAACTGTGAGTTCTGCTCGATCGCAGGATATTATCATCAGCGTTATCTTCACAGAGAGGTTGCGGATATTATTGCAGAGATCAAGGCGTGCAAGCACAAGATATTCTTCTTTGTAGACGATAGTATATTCTCGGATAAGGCTTTTGCAAAAGAGCTTTTCGAAGAACTGAAAAAGCTGAACATCATCTGGACAACGCAGATCACTCTTGATATCGCAAGAGATGAAGAAATGCTCCGCCTCATGAAGGAAAGCGGATGCGAGATGGTACTGATTGGCTTTGAATCTATTGAGAGTGATAACCTGAAGCAGATGAATAAAGGCTGGACGGAGCGTCTTGGTGAGCGAGATGCTTTGATTCAAAAGATTCACGATGTTGGTATCGGCATTTATGCCAGCTTTGTATTTGGATTTGATTCTGATAACGAGGATACTTTCAAAGCTACTCTTGCGTTCTGTGAGAAGCACCAGTTCTTTGTGGTCGCATTTAATCACCTTCTCATTTTCCCCAACACCAAAACATACGATGCTTTCAAGGCAGACAATCGTTTGATTTCGGAAAGCTGGTGGTTACAAAGTGGATACACGTTCGGTACGATCACTTTCACCCCTAAGCAGTTAACTCCCGAGTCACTTCGTACCTTCTGCAAGGAGTACAAGAGAAAATTCTTCCGCTTCGGTTCTATCTTTAAGCGAGGCAGAACCATGTTCAAACGCACACATCGATTTATGATCAATCTTGCGTATTGGTTTATCAATATTCTGTTCCACTTTGAAGTAGATCAGCGTGCCGGTATTCCCATTGGCGAAAACCTTGAGGAAAAGAAAAAATGAGCGAGTCAAAATATCAGGCAACTTTGGCTGACGGAAAAGAGATACTGCGTATTCTTGAAAGCTCGGCAGCCAAGGGCAGTATTGAGCTCATCTACACACGGCGCCCCGATGCTTACGAGTCCTATATGAAGGATGCAAAAGATGCGCGTGTATTCATTTCGCGTGACGGTGACCGAGCTATCGGCACCTGTGCAGAGCTTGTGCGAGAGGTCTATATCGGCGGTGAGATGTGCCGCGCAGCATACGTATGCGGACTCAAAAAGGACGCGGAATATGAGGGTGGCGTAGGCTTTGGCGCAAGGTTTATCAAAGACCTTCAGCAAAGTGACGTTGACTTTTATTACTGTTCTGTAGTAGCAGAAAACACTGATGCTCGGAGAATGTTTGAAAAAAGCCGTCGCCTTCTTTCGATGAAACCGATTTCGGGATATAAAACCTATATCATAAATCCGAAGGTGAAAATAAAAGTGCCGAAGCACACCTTTACTTTTCGCAGAGCAACAGAGAGCGACACGTCGACGTTGCTGAATTTTCTGAATACTGAAGGAAAAAGAAAGGATATGTTTCCCGTTGTAAAATCTCTTGATGATTTCTACAATCTTCATATCAGTGATTTTTATTTGCTTCTCGATGGAGAGAATATCATTGCAACCGCAGCGCTTTGGAAACAAACGGAGTACAAGCAATATATTGTTAAGCGATACGGCGGAGTGATGAAGCTTGCTCGCATTTTCAATCCTATGCTTTCTGCTTTGCGGTACATCAAGTTGCCCAAAGCGAACGAGCCTCTTGATTTTCCAATGCTTGCATTCTTTCTAAGTAAAGATGATAACGCAGACAATTACCGCATTTTTCTTAACGAGATCAAACGAGAGATCTCCAAGGATTATGGTATGTTTGTAATTGGTTTGTCCGACAGCCACTTTGCAAGACCGATTATGGATAAACTTCCAAGCATCAGCTTCAAAACGGAGATTTACGAGATCAAGTTTCCGTGGAGTGAGCAAGGGTATAAAGACCCCGATCCCCAAAGTGTGTATTTGGAGTGTGGGTTGCTTTAACTATATCTGTATCATTCTATTGCAACAATAAAAGTTAATTCATAACTATAATCAATAAATCTTGTTTAATAAATTATCATTGAGTTTGAGGTTCTCAATGACCGATTTATCGAAAAATCAAAAAAGGAGTGTGTACTATGTTCAAAAAGTTCACAAATGGCTGCGTTCGCGTAGTCAACCGCTGGCTGCCCGACGCCTTTCTGTTCGCCGTGATCCTGACCATCG
>CALAXC010000409.1 GCA_937894775.1 uncultured Clostridia bacterium | reverse complement strand
TTACAGGAGAAATATTCTATTGGGGAGTATATTGAAATTTCAACCTGTAACAGGAAAGAGTATTATATTAAAAATGATTATTCTTATCTAGAAGAATGGTTAAAGAATTTTAGAAAGGATAATGTCTCGGGGCTTTTAGCAAATCTTTATTTTACTTTCTATCGCTCTAAGAGGACTTTGTTCTGCTTCATAAAACAAATAATTGTCAGCTCTCCCCGTCATAACAGTTACAATATATCTCGATCCAATTTATACTTTATGAAATCTTCAAGAACGAGCGAGCACTCCTTCTAAAAGTCATACAAATACTTTTTATAATCGACTACTCTGTATTCACCCTTTGATCGTTTTGATGGAACAAGTTCAAACCCCTCTGCCATCAGTTGCTCCTCCATAAATGGATAGACATTACCTCCGTCGGAAACGATTCGATGGCGATTCCAAGATTGCATAGCGGTATCATCCCATAGAATCTGCATCATTTGAGCATAATCGCGTTCAAAGCTAACCCACGAAACGCCAAACAGCTTTGCGAGAGCATTGCGTATATCTTTATCTCTTGTAATCCGACCGTATGGCACCCTTGAACTCAAATGATATTTAGCCATTTCGGATAAATACACTCCCGGTGCCGCAGGTCTATATTCCACCACGCATTTACGCTGTTCTTTTTCCATATAGCCCTCTTTCAAACAATACAGAAAGTCGCATAAAGCGGAACGGATTTGATGTTGTTCTCAAACCCAAAGTTCTTTTGAGAAACACGAATAGAATACGCGGGTTTGTATCGGTCAACATACACGCCGAAACTTCTTGAACGTGTTTTTATTTTGGTTGTTGGCTATCAATCGGCTGCCTTTTTGATTATGAGTGCGCCGTTATCTTCCAAATACGGCTCGGAAACTTCGTAATCCTCGGTGATGAACGAATTATAGAAATTCCAGAAAAACAGATCGATCGTTCCACTGGAGAGAGCGAGGAATTTGGAATCGGGATCAATATTAACGAACTCAATATTCTTTCCGATCAGCTTTGAAATTTCACCGATAAGAGCTACGTTGAAGCCACCGGGCTTGCCGTCCGCAGTTGCATAGTCCATAGGAGCAAGAACGCCGCTGATACCAACCTTAATGGTCTCCGCACCGGGAATAGTTTCAATCGTTGCAGGCTGAGGATCCGATTTCATAGCTTCGTCGGAGAGCCAAGTCTCTTTGAGATTATCAATCACACCGTTTTCTTTCAGCGTTGCGATTGCCTGATCGATCTCTGCCTTCAAACCGCTACCGTTGTTAAATACCATCGAAGCTGCCATAGGACCGCCAACGATATAGTCAAGATCATCGTTGCGCGAACAAATATACTTAGCGTTGTAAACGTGCGTTACGCCCGCATCTGCCTGACCGTTTTGAATCAAAAGAGCCATTTCCGCAGGAGTCGGAACGATAACCGCACTCTCAAGCGTGATGTCGAGAGCACTGTTCATCATATCAGCAAACTCAGTTTCAGAGATTGCAAAACCAAATCCCGCAAGTGTTTTTTCGTCGAGATCTTCCCATTTTGTAATGGGATCCGTGTTGTTTTTACCACACGCCGAAAGAAGCAACGAGAGTACGAGTAACATTGAAAGAACGATAGATAATTTTTTCATTTTATTTTTCTCCTGTCTGTAAATTTAATTTTAAGTGATTTCCTTTTTCATCGTTTGTATATTCGATTTGACTGCTCTTTGCACGTAATAGTATCAATCCGAGATCTTCTTCACCATCAAATGGATTTCCGGGCGGACCGTCATAATCCAAGGAAAGCGTCACGGTACCGTTCTTATCGCTATACTCAAGCGACAATTCAATACGGGATGCCAAGTCATTGTTTAACAGATAAAACACGGCTTCCTCCGTACAGAGCTGCATAGAATGGCTTGACTTCGGTGTGATACGGTATTTCTGGCAAAATAGAGAAATCTGAGTATATAACTGAAGAAAATCGAAGTTTTTGGAAGCAATTTCGTAGCGCAAGGTTTTTAGCTTACCGATAAATGCTTTCGTTTTGGGTTTTTGAGGATTATCAAAGATTTGTTCGGGCGTTCCGTCCTCATAAATGCCGTTTTCATCCATATAGAGAACGCGACTTGCCACTTCACGTGCGAATTCCATTTCGTGAGTCACAATAAGCATCGTAACGCCCTTATCCGCGAAGGTACGTATAGCGGCAAGCACCTCTCCTACCATCGTTGGATCAAGTGCTGAGGTTGGCTCGTCAAAAAGCACGATCTGAGGATCCATAGCCATTGCTCTCGCAATCGCTATACGTTGTTGCTGACCGCCCGATAATTCGCCCGGCATAGCATTCGCTTTTTCTCTGAGGGCTACCATATCAAGCAATTTTTCCGCCTTGGTCTGCGCTTCGGCGGCGGAAAGCCGCAAGAGCTTACGCGGTGCAAGCGTGATATTTTCCATTACCGTAAGATGTGAAAACAGATGAAATGCCTGATATACCATTCCCATTTTGCTTCGCACCTTATTGATGTTCGTATGCCTATCGCAAATATCGTCTCCGTCAATAAAGACCTTTCCGCAATCCGGAGTCATAAGTCCGTTCAAGCACGAAAGAAATACGCTTTTTCCCGTACCGGACGGTCCGATAATAGCCACACACTCGCCCTTCTTTATATGTAGCGAAACGTCACGCAGTACCGTAAGCTTACCAAAGGACTTGCTTAAATTTTCAACTCTGATCACCGTACTCTCCCTCCTTTCCGTTCGGTAAGTTTGAAGATGAGATGAATCATATATCCCACGAACAAATAAATGACGATACCGAGGAACAGACTGTAAAAGGGTTTAGCAGAGCGTGCCCCGAGCTGATTGATTACACGGGTAAGGTCACTGATCGTTACGTATCCGACTACTGACGTCCACTGAAGCAGATTGATCGTAGCATTACGGTACATCGGACGCGCAAACGCAACTGCTTGAGGAAACGTAACGTACCAAAAGGCTTGCCAAGCTGAAAATCCTAACGTGCGAGCCGCCTTCACCTGTCCTGCATCAACCGCCATAAGCGCACTCTTCATAATCTCGCTTACGTGGGCTGCCGTGTTCAGTCCAAAACCGATGATCGCAACCATAATGGCAGACATACCGGTTCGTGCAAAGACCACGTAAAACAAAAGCAACAGAAGCATCAGCACCGGGGTTCCCCGTACAACAACAGAAAACACTTTCTCGGCAACGCGCAAAACGATGATTTTGGAACGGGACGCGGCGCACAACAAAGCAGCAAGCAAAGTACCCAGCAACAGACCAGCCGCCGTAATCAGAAGCGTAACCTTTAATCCCGACCAGATCACTTTTAGTGTGTCCGCCGTGATAAACGCAATGAAACCATCCAAATGAACCACCTGCCTTTGTCAAATTATTATAAAGGAAATCTATGATTTGTTTTACAACGACTTGTTGCGAAGTACGTCGGTTTTGAGTGTTTGCAACGATCCCGAAAGCTCTACAAGCTCGGTTTGCAAGCAGAACAGATTCACTGCCGTTGCAACAAACTCAAGAATAACGTTCAATGCAATCACTACGGCAATCGCCTCCGTGGGAATACCGAGTTGCATAAACAAAATCGTGTAACACGTAAGTGCGGCTCCGGGAACAGGCGGCGCTGCTATCGCCAGAATTACGCTGATAATAAACACGGTGAGCATCCAAATCGGTGTGATAGCAACGCCGTATGTCTCTGCCATACCGAATGCAGCGGCAACGAACAAAACGATTGCACCCGGCATAAAGATCACCTGCCCAAGCGGTATCCCGATATCAATCAGCTTTTTGTCAATACCGAGTTTCTTTTCGCAAGTCGAAATATTCGTTTGATATGCCGCAACAGCCGATGCGGTAGTAAGACCGATAATATATGTTGGCATCAGCTTTTTAAGAAGCACGGTAGGTGCCACCTTTTTTCTGACGGACACGAGAAGCAAGTACGCTGCCATCAAAACCAGATCACCGAGAAGCATGACAAGTATCAGCTTGTAGGATTTCGCAACGGAAAGCAGATTGCCACCGACGATCATATTGAAGATGCTACCGAACACGAAAAACGGAATAAAGGAGCTTACCGCGCTCATAATGGTCTGCATCACAACATTTAACTGATCGACCACGTTTATCATTATCGGAATTCTGTTTCCGAGGAACAGCATCGTAAGACCTACGATAATCGCAATGAAAATGATTTGCAAGGAATTGCCCTCAATAAAGGGCGCAAAAAGGTTGCTCGGAATGATATCCAGTATCATTTCGTATAGATCAGAAAACTCAAAGGCGGCTCCACCGATAGCAGACGTTTGAAACATCAGAGCAAAAAGAACTGTCATTGCCGCGCCGACGATTATTGAAACGAGAAGAAATCGTCCAATCATTTTCTTTCCGATCTTACCAAAGGTAGCCATATCACCGATACCGCAAATTCCCCAAACTACCGATAAGAAGATGATGGGACCTGCGATTGCAGATAGGAGTCCCATAAAGGTATCAAATACGGGGGCTACAAGATCGGTGGCGATAAAATCGGATACTTTATCCGGCAACAGAAAGCAGAAACCGCCAAGAGCAATCGCAGAGAGAATCGCTATTCCAAGCTGCAATATCTGAGACAGCTTCTTTTGCTTTTTCGCGGTAAAGGTGATGATGTTCTTTCCGTTTTTGTATCTCCACGTTGGAGCAAGTCCGAAATTGGAAAGAAGATTATTCAAGATAGTACCGCCGCCATCGTCGTCAGCAAACGGATCTATACTGTCTCCTGCTATCACAAGCTCAATTTTCAGTGTGCGAAAACGCTTAGCAGTGACAATCTCAAAGCTTGTACCGCTATTTAGTGAGTCCAAATACTTCAACAGTATTTCCTCTACGGAGAGGCGTATCCGCTGCACCTCTTTGGAAGCGACCTTTTCGTTTGAAAGGAACTCGGTAACTGTTTTACTTGCTCCATCAATATTTGTAAGATTCAATTCATATTTCGTCATTATTCGGCTTGATATCTATGCATAGCAAATCTGCACACGCAAAGCTCCTTTCGATTCTATTTTTGCGCTTTTCTTTTGCGATAAAGCGTTATTTTTTCTTTCACGATCGGGCTCAATGTTTGAATAAGAATTACTACGATAAGAACCAGTCCTTGGAAGGTGTTTTGTATATCCGGACTCAACGAAGGAATGCTCACGATGATGAAATTGATCGCCGTATAGGATAATGCGCCAAAAAAGACACCCAATATTTTTCCTCGTCCTCCTGCCATATTGACTCCGCCCAAAACGACCGCAGCAATTGCATACATCTCATATGAGGTACCGGAGGATGCGGGAGTAACGCTGCCGATCTTGCACGCTTGAATGAAGCTTGCAATACCAACCATAAGTCCCGCTATAACGAAAACAGATACTTTAACACCGCTTACGTTAATTCCCGCAAGTCTTGCTGCCTTTTCGTTACTTCCAACGGCATAAACGCTTTTGCCGTACTTCGTATATGACATCACAAAGATAAACAACACGGTCACGGCTATAAACAGGAAGAATATGTACGGAATTTGGAACGTGCCGAGGCGGAGTCCTCCCGTTCCGAATTTCAATCGTATAAATTCATAGCTCGGCATATCGTCAATCATTGCAAACAGGCTTGAGGATGAGCCGCTGAGCGTGGAATCAATTTCACGCACTGCCGATAACGTCAGCGAACGATAGATCAGCATCGTGCCGAGCGTTACGATGAAAGACGGCATTTTTGCATATCCGACAAGCACACCGTTGATCAGTCCACACACAAGACCGGAGCCCAATGCGGCAAGGAACATCAAAAATACGTTTCCATCCGTTGCATTGTAGGTCATAATCGTGATACCGGAGCAAAGCACCAAAGAGGAGCCGAGGGACAAATCGATTTGACCTGTGATAATCACCAACGCCATACCGATTGCCATCGTACCGACAACAACCGAGTTTTGACTGGATAAAATTGCGGAAATATGACCGGGATTGAATTGGTTTCCGTTCGCATTGATGGTTATAGCATAAACGATCAGAATCAATCCAAACACGAATGCGTAGCTATATTTGCCACAGCAGGTCGTTGCTTTTTTCAATACTGAATTGAACGTTAATTTCTTTGTATTATTCATATCACACCTCGCAGGTTTCTTTCGTAGCAGCGCCGGTCGAATACATCATCACGTCACGCTCGTTGATTTCATTATGAGAAAAGATTTTCGCTATGCCTCCGTCGTAAAACACCACGCAGCGATCCGAAACCTTTTGTATTTCCGGTATCTCCAAGGAATTTAGTATAACGGTTTTTCCTTCCTTGGCAAATCCGAGAATCAACTGATATATTTCCGCTTTTGCTCCAACGTCAACACCTTGCGTCGGATTGTCGAAAATCAAAATATCAGCCTCCGTGTTAAGCCATCTTGCAAGGAATACCTTTTGCTGATTGCCTCCGCTTAACGAGGTTATGGATGCTTCGGGTGAATCGGATTTTATACGAAGCATTTTCTTTAATATATCAAACTTATTTCTTTCGCGCTTGGTATTGATAATGTTTTTGGGGAAAGAGAGGGTATGCTCGGCGATCTGACAGTTCTCAAGAATCGTCATATCGGCAATCACAGAGTTTTCCTTTCGGTCTGAGGGGAGCATAGCGACTTTGTTTTTCATAAAGCGCTTAATGCTGCCGCTTACCGCTTTTCCGTGAATCTCGACCGTACCACTATGAATCGGAATTGCTCCGAACATTGTTTGCAACACTTCACTTGCTCCGCTGCCTGCAAGTCCGGTCAGCGCAACGATCTCGCCCCTACGAATCGACAAATCCACGTTTTGAAATCCGTTTCCCGTAAGCTTGCTTATTTTTACAACAACGTCTCCCAGTGGGCGAGGCTGATAAACGTCCTCATCTGCATACTCGCGACCTATCATATCCGATGTAATGGATCTCGCATCGGTATCACGAATATTACCGCATGAAACGAACTCTCCGTTTCTGAATACGGTATATCGATCTGCAATTTCAAAGATTTCGGGCATTTTATGAGAAATGAAAATAAAAGATATTCCTTCGTTTCTTTTCTTTTTCAAAATTTCAAACAGTCGTTTGATTTCCTCATTATTCAAGAAGAGTTTTGCCCCATTACATAAAGGATTTGAACCACTATCAGTAAATGTTATTCTATACCATGCAGACAGGTCTGTAATATAGACAGATTTTAGAAGTTCACAACCCGTAAAAGCAGCATCGCTTATTTGATTAATCCTATTACCAATAGCTATAGACGTGAATGCATTAGAATTGTTGAATGCATAGTTTCCTATCATGGTAGTGTTTTGGGGTAGGGTAATTATTTCTAAATTATCGCATCTGCTGAACATGTGATCTCCAATTACATCGTTTGAAGTGTAATATTGTTTTGATGTATAAGTATCTTCGTAGTACCATCCACCGCCCTTCACGATTTCTGCTTCACCTAAATCTAGTATTGCAAGTTTCCCTTTGTCAGCTTTACTAAATTCATTATTGCCTAACATCTTACGTAGATAATAAATATCATCTCCATTAATAGGACCAATTACTTTTAAAGAAGTGATGCTCAAATAATCATCGCCTAAAAGTGTCTTCATGCTTCCAGCTTCTTTAAGGGTGACAACGAAGATATTTCCTTGCTGGATTATAGTAATAGTTTCACTCACTTTGCTTTCTTTATTGGCAATGGTAATAGTTGCACTACGGCTTTCTTCGCTTGTGTTTTCACCAATTGTCAAATATATACTTTTTTCAGATAATGAACGCGAAGTCGTCTGACTAATCCAGGTAGCTTGTGAGGGAATCTGTACCTCAAAACTTACGTTAGTGTTCACTTTTACTTTAATAGTTCCCCCTTCTTTGGTAACGTTGATATTTTTTTCGGAAATCACTATTGCATCTTTCTGAGTTTGTACCACCTTTAAAGTATCTCTTAAGTCACTATTCTTGTCGTAAAAGATAATTTCGGCCGAACGATTGTCATAACCTTCATTCGGAGCAATTATATACTTTAACGTATGGCTGGACAT
>CALAXC010000408.1 GCA_937894775.1 uncultured Clostridia bacterium | reverse complement strand
CTTTCGCTGCCCACGCACATCGAGTTGATGCCGAGGCAGACCTCTTGCAGAGTTTCCTCGGTGTACAGGTACTTGCGAGTCTTATCATAAGTCATATATTCTTCCTCGCACAGCTTATAAAAATCGGACATCGTCGGGAAGTCTGTGCTTTTCTTCTCGGTATAGTCGGTCGTGTCCGTGATTCCGAATCTTGCATAGAGCTTCGCCAAGAGGATTTCAATGGTGTCGATCTGCGTATCGTCGAATTCCTTATAGCACCTGAAAAAGTCCTTGAGGAATGCGATGTGTTGCGAGAGGCGTGTCACCTTTTTGAACGCTTCGGGCGAATCTTCGTCGGTTTCCTCAATGGTGTCAGACCACGCCTTGGGTTCAAGCGGATTGATCTTGAATTCTCCCGACAGGAAGTCGATATAACAGCCGCCGAGATTGTTGCACAGATCCTCGTATTCTGCTTCGGGATCGAGGACGATGACCTTCTTGCCTGACTCTCGGATATTGATCAGCAACAGCTTCATGAGGTAGCTCTTGCCTTGACCGCTGTTACCGAGAATGAGGATGTTTGAGGTGGTCTTGTCCTCGGCACGTCGGTCGAGGTCTACGAGGATGTTTGTTCCGTACTTATCTCTACCGATATAGAGTCCGTGCGGATCGGTTTTGCCCGAATAATTGAAGGGATACAGATTCGCCGCCGAGCTTGCAGGCAGCACTCGCTCGAACTGTGAGCCGAACTGATTGAAGCCCACGGGCAGAACAGAAAGAAAGCCCTCTTTTTGACGGAGGGTGAGTCTGTCTACGGATATCTTGGAGCGTGTCAGCTCCATTGACACCTCGTTCTGCAAATCCTTGAGTTCATCGAGGTTTTTGGCTTTGAGTTCAATAAAAACCGAGCAATGCAAGAGGCACTCTCGGTTTCTTCTGATATTGGCGAGAAGCTCAATGACATCCTGAAGATTTCCTTCGGCTTCCACACACTCGGTGACATCGTTTGCGGTGGATTTCATCTTGTTTTTACGCATTGCGTTCTGCACGATTCGCTTCTGCTCCATGGCATCCACGAGTCTGTGATAGATGCGAAGCGTAACACCGTTTCGGTCGGCAACCTTGGAAAGCATCGCCTGTTCCTCTGTGGAGGGAGGATATTCTCGGATCGCCCACACACAGCGATAACTGTCGCCCACGATATAATAGTTGTTCATGAACTTTATCGTGCTTGGTGCGATGCAATCAAAGTAGTCCTTTGTTCTCCTGATTTCGAGCTTTTCGGGGGTGAGTTGTTTAGCCATCTTCTTCGTCCTCCTGTCTTAATTTTTCGATATCGAAATATTGGCTTCCGTCATAGTCGGGAAGATGCTCACCGAGCATACTTGCATCAAAATAGAGGGCGAGGAAGCGTTTGATCTCGTCCTTCTTCATGCGGTGACAATCGAAGCCCTGCTCACCGATTACCTTGCTGATGGTATTGGCTCTTTCAAAGACCTGCTGTGGCTTCATGCTTCTGCATCTCGCCACAAACATGAACTGTCTTGCCGTCGCCATTTCCATCTGAATTTGGTCGAGAAACAGGATGTCTTTTTTGAGCATTTTCTTGACCTTCGGATTTTTCTCCGCTTCCATACGGTTGAAGAGATATATCTTGTTGTCGTCAAAGCACTCCGATGAGTCCGTGCAGGTGATTTCAAGATCGGGGATTGCCGAGAGGACGAACATGAGCTGACGGATTTTATTCTCCACGCTCGTCTGCGATAACACCGATATATTGGTCGGCGTAATGAGATAAAAAAGAAGCTCTCCGCGTGTGGTTACGATGCCGTAATCGGTGAAGGTCTTGATGCCGATGAGATCCTGCACCGACGCGCCTTTTTTCTTTGTCTGCGGGGCAGTTTTTGACTGCGTTTTCTTCTTTGCCACAGTCGGTCACCTCCATTCATAGTACTGCTGTGCGGATATGAAGTACCGCACGGCGTATTTGATAAAGTCAAGGATGGTCATATCATCCTTGCGGATGGTGAGGAATCCGAAGCAGAGGGTTGCTGCTCCGGGAATCAGCCATCCAAGCTCCACCGCCGCCACTACCGAAAGCAGTGCGCCGATGGCGAGAATAATAAAATCCCGCATTCCCCAAAGCCACATATTTGCCTTGGCCTTGAGGTTCTGCGGGTACAAAAATCTTGTCATAGCTTGCCTCCTTATCTTCCCGCAATCTTTGCCACAGAGCGAGTCAGATTGACCGCCGTGGTGGTTGCGTGAACAACGCTCATCATATTGACCTTGACCGAGGAATCGAGTCCGAACTGCTGTGCAATGCGAGGTACTTCGTTAGCCGCAAGCATAATGCCGAGTCCGAGGAGCATATTTCCGGGGAAGGTGATGAGTCCGAGGAACAATAGGGTTGTCTGCATAAATGCCGTAAGGCAGATCGCCGCCACTTGCTTCATCCATTGCACGAAGCCGTCCGTATATCCTCTCGGTACAGAGAACATATACAACGCTCCCACCGACATCTGCACGAGCAGAATGCCTCCGCGCTTGATATTTTGGAAAAATATCTTGACCACGCAGTACGCAAATGCAATCAGCACAAGAATATTGAGCAGGCTCGACTGTGTCGCCGCGCCTTGGAATCCTCCTGTCAGCACACGCAGGCTCATGTCGGCAATGTCCACCGACTGACCGTTTGCAAACAGCCTTGAGAGGTCATGGGAGAAGGTGTTTTGCAGAGAGATGCAGAACCGATAAAGCTCTATGGGAACAACGCCGATGAGCGAACACGCAAAAAATCCCTTGAGAATATTGAGAACGGTATTTTTGATATTCGCTCTGCCGCTTTGATATTCGATTGCCACGTCGAAGATGGCAACGACAACGCCTGCGATAAACAACGCCCATCCGAAGAGCGTAAACAGATGGACGGTGGCTTGCACCCATTTGAGGTCGAATATCTCCGCGCCCATGTTGCCCATCATCGTAAAGAAGTCGGCAACCGCGCCGTATATGGTTTCGTAAAACCACTTCATCATCGTGTTCCATATCGTATTGGAGATCTGCTGACCTATCCCGCTGAAGGCGTTTGCTATGGCATCGGTGATCCCGTTTATCAGATCTTGAAGCCAATCAAACATTTCGTTTTACCTCCGTTCTCCGCAGGCGGCGCACCGCCTGCGGCTTGATATTTCGCTGTGTGTTCGGTCATCAGATACCGATGATGTTCCAAATATAAAGAGGTGCTGTGAGCGTGAATACAAGGCAGGCGAACAAAATGGCAGGTG
>CALAXC010000407.1 GCA_937894775.1 uncultured Clostridia bacterium | reverse complement strand
AAGGGGAACAGTTAAAGGAGAAAAAGACAATGAAAACAAAATTTAAGTCAAAGCTTTTGTCAATTCTGCTCGTACTCGTAATGGTGCTTGCACTTGTTCCCGTGAGTGCCTTGACCGCATTTGCGGCAGGTGGAACAGGAACAAAAGATGATCCCGTAATATGCAGTACGTATTCAGAGTTTAAAACTGCAATGGAAGATTCCAATATCAGATACGTGGAATTAAAGAATTGCAATGAAGTTTTGCCGAATATATCGGGCGAAGGGTTAATTTCTGCAATTAACGTGACAGGCATTAAGCATCTTTCGTTGACGGGCAAAAACGTATTCACGGTATCTGCTAATTCTGACGGATATAAATCATACGACTCGTTGATGCATTTGACAAGTGGTTCATCGATGACAATTAGAGGTGGCGGAAGTCTGACTTTCAAGGCAAATCTGAGTAACGGACGAAATGCGGTCATATACAATCAAGGCGGTTCGATTGCGATATACAGCGGAACGTTAAAGGGGTCGTACAATACTGCCGTGTATGGAATGGCAATATGGCAAGATAGTGGTGATCTTGAAATTATAGACGGTAGTTTTATCAGCGATTCCGCTATTCCAAACAATAATCCGAAGTATTCAGTTTATCTTGGTGGAGGACGTGCGTGGATTCGAGGTGGAAGTTTTACTTCGGTAAACACTTCGAATACACAAGCCCCTCTTTACGGCTTGTGTATAGAAACGGACGCTATTGTTGATATATCGGGTGGTGAGTTTGACGGCATTTTACTTCCCTCGAACACGACTCCTATGTCAAACTACGTTCCAAACTATAGAACGGTTTTAGTAAATGATAGTCCTATTGATGCAACGTCTGCCAACTGCCAAGCATTGGTAGGTAGCGGTAACTCGGTACGAATTGTAGAACTTATAAAGGAAATAAAAATCAATACCGAAACGCCAATGGCAGGTATGAATATTTCTGATTTGCAGATAACTCTCGGTGGCGGGTATTCTTTAGCAATGTATTATCCTCAATGGTACAAAAATGAAGAATACGTCCCATCGGGTACGTTTGAGCAAGGCGCAACATATAGAGTTGTATTGCGTTTAGAGAGAAATGAAACGTATAATTATGAATTCGCATCTAATGTAACGGCAACCATTAACAGTAAGACAGTTGCGGTAAATGCAGTAAGCGGTCTTGATAAAAGTCAGTTTGTTGAGATTACCTATGACTTCGGCGTTTGCTGTGATGTGATAGATACAGTAAATCTTAATGTGTCTGCACCTATAGAACATCAAACTCATGGAGGCGTTAGCCGTCCAAGCGGAGTAACGACTTATTCCGTAAATGATACGCATTGGTATATGTCTGACACGGGAGCTGACGGAACTTGGGTTTCTATGCCTGATGATCATCAGTTTACTGCAGGCAAATATTATAAGGTTTCCGTTGACGTTAAGGCATCGGATGGATATTTGTTCAAAGTAAATCGTGATCTTGATCCCGATATTACAGGTAATATTAACGGTTATTCTGCCGATGTCAGCCGCGTATACGAGCAGGCGGCGGAGGAATACGTATGCCTTACTTATAATTTCGGTCTTTGTAACGATAGTGTTATCGAAAAAATTGTAGTTGACAACGTTACTGCTCCCATAGCAGGCGAAACTCCGTCGTATTCCCTTAGCGTTCAAGGAAGCGCATATAAATCCGAGGGGGAATATGGATTTCATACAAAAAACGGTGTTCAATGGACAGACGTAACGAACGGAAACACCATTCTTTATGATTATACAAAGTTTATCCCCGGACACACTTATCAAGTGAAAATTTATCTTCACGCAGAAGAAAACTATACGTTCGCTACCACGGGCGGCGAGAACTACCCTGCAACAACAGCAACCGTAAACGGTAATGCTGCAACGGTTGTAAACAATAGCAATTCATCTAAATATCAAACAGTTACCTATGAGTTTGTTTGTCCCAAAAAGAATATATCAAGCTTCGAGATTAACGACCTTGCAATACCGCAAGCTGATGCGGCTCCCGATACTTCTGCAACTACACCGTATCCCGAATATTACGCTGTGGAGAGCGTAACTTGGTATAACACAAACAAGACTCAAATGGAGGCAAATGCGAAATTTGAAGAAGGAAAAAGCTATTTGGTAGAGGTTAAACTCGCTCCCGGAAGCCTCGGAGTGAGTGCAATCACCTTCTCCAATAATCCCGATGCATTTATAAACGGTGAAAAGGTATATACACTATCCGAATGGGATGAAATAGAGATTAAGCTCGGCGCAATATACGTGCGTTATACTTTCCCGACTATTCCTCTATCAGATACTCCCGTAAATTCCCATATGGTATCCTACTATCCCGGTGAAGCGGAAGGATCTCCCGATAGCGATATGGTAGACGAAGGTACGGAGATAACTCTTGCCGATTGTAACTTCACCGCACCAAGCGGAATGAAGTTTAAGGCTTGGGCAATAGGAAGTTTACAAGGTGAACAGAAGCAACCCGGTGAAAAAATTACGATTAACGCAGATACATACATAATCGCAATTTGGAAGGATGCACCTATAGCAAATTACACCATTACCGCCACCGCAGGTGCAAACGGCTCGATTTCTCCTTCGGGCGAAGTTACCGTGGCAGAGGGTGAAGATAAGACCTTCACGATCACAGCCAACAGCGGTTATCACATCAAGGACGTTAAGGTTAACGGATCGAGCGTAGGCACAGCAGCTACCTACACATTTAACGACGTGGCAGCTAATGCAAGCATTACCGTTGAATTTGAGGTTGATACCGTTCCTCACGTTTGCAATCCCACGCCCGTTCCCGAAGATGAGCCGGATTGCACCACCGCAGGCAAGAGCGCATATTATCATTGCGAATGCGGAAAGAACTATGAGGATGCACAGGGCAATACCGAAATAGAAAATATTGAAACTTGGGGTATTCTCAATGCTCTTAACCACGAAGCAAAGGACACTTGGTTGTCCGATTCAGACAACCATTGGAAAGAGTGTGCAAGATGCGGCGGTCAGCAGCTTGAAAAGGCAGCTCACGCCGATACAAACAACGACGAAAAGTGCGACGCTTGTTCTTACGCAATGCCCAAAGCACCCTCTAACAATGAAACCGAAAAGCCCACT
>CALAXC010000406.1 GCA_937894775.1 uncultured Clostridia bacterium | reverse complement strand
CCCAATAAACGAAATCAGCGGTAGGCAACAAATGCTCATACTCCTTCATTTTAAGGTATAGCTCGCATCCGTCAGAGGGGTCGTGCCAAATGTCAACAAATACCGAATCATACATTCCTTTTTGCATTTGTTTTTCAGCAAAAACGAACGCATCCGATTCGACGATCTTGATTATGGTCGGATCAGGAAATTGCGGTAAAATATACTTTGTGAATAATTCGATAACGTTTTTGCTACGTTCTACTACGGTCACAGACTTGACTTCAGGCTTAATTGCAGCCATAAAAGCAAAATATCCCAAACCTAAACCGTAAGTCAACACATTGCCGTGCGCAGCAACTACAGCAGGTTTTGTAGTATTTGTTTCATTAGGCATAAGAGTCATCCACTCGCGATTGTTTTCAATCACAGCAGGATATGGGTATTCTGTATCAAAAAAACCTATCCTCGGCAAGATTTTGCCATCGGGAAATATTACAGGATCGTCATATACAAAAGCCTCGTAAGCCTTGCATACTCTTGTTTCAAATGACCAATTACCGTTTTCACCCTTCGGGAACTTGATCATATTATAATATGGATCATCCATAAAAGGCTTAATCTCAAGTTTTTTGAAACAAGGTAAGAAATGGGTGCGAAAGAATTGCTTATCAGCGGGATTATCATAAATATCAAGTCCACAAGCCGCTGCAGCTAAATTGGCGAAAGCAAATTCCTCGCCTTCTGCATTCCCGCAAGTGATTTCATCAATCATCTCTTTGTCGATGTAATCAGGGGCAAGATTTAGATATATACTCAAAATTTTGAATAATCGCTGATTTGATTTTTCGTTGTAAGTTTCGTTTTTACTTAAAAGTGACATATTATTGTTGTTTAGTTTTTCTTCAGCAATTTTACGATAGGTTTTTGAATACTCATCGCAATCGAGTATATGATCAAACCGGAAACAAGTCCGCAAGCGATTCCTGCAGATACCTCAAACATCATAAGACAAGATTCCCAAGCAAGCAAATACTGATCTGCGAGAAGATTACTGAAGGTTTGATAAAGATATTTTCCGGGCACAAGAATAATCTGCGCCGGAATCAAAAAGATAGTTGTCGGAGCTTTAAACAGCTTTGCAGAAATAGCACAACCAATATAAATTATTGTCGCGCCAAAAAAATTCGCTGCAAATTCCGGTAATCCGAAATCCAATGATACAAAGTAAATTCCCGTACCAATGATCCCAACGACCAATGAGGGCATAAGCGACCTAAGCGATGCACGAGCCATAAGTGAATAACCGCCAATGGCAAATACGGCTGCAAAAAGCATAAATGCGATACGTTCCATCATGCGCCTCCTTAAACCAACCAAAGTGCAGCTGCGTATCCGATAGCAATAAAAATTGCTACGACGAGACACTGAAGTGCACGCATCATACCGGATATCAGATTTCCGTTAAACATATCGTAAACGGCGGTACCAAGAGCAAGTCCCGGAATAAGCATCATTATTGTACCTATGAGCACACTATCAAGATTCTGTGCAAAGCCAATATTAACTGATAATTCAGAAAGAGCCCCTGCAACGAACGATCTTATTATTACCTGCAAATTACCCTTGTTAAACGGAAGGTCGATGCGCGATACCAAAGCAACGATCAACGCGATCAAACCTGCAGCAATGCCGTCAAGCCATCCACCGCCGAAAAACAAAGTAAAGCCAAATACAACAAAAACCTGGCCGATAACTTGTACAACCTCAGGGTACGGCTTGCTTCTCTTGTATCTTTCAATTTTCTCACGCGCTTCTGAGATCGGAATTCCATCCTGGCAAATCTCACGAGAGATATTATTTAGCATTTCAACGCGATAGAGATTCATTGCAGATGTTTTAACGTGGCGCATCTGTTCTGAATGCTCACCGTTTTTCATTCTTACAGAAGCAACGATGAGGGTTGTTATAGCGAACGACTCCACTCTTGCGGCGCCGTAAGCAAAGCAGATTCGCTCGATGGTATCCTCTACTCTTGAAACCTCAGCACCATTTTTTAATAGATGTTCGCCAATATCAAGAGCGGTGCAAAGAACTATGTCGGCATAGTTCTCTGCCATCGACTCGTCAAAATCAAATTTAATTGAAGAATTGTGCAAAACTGATCACCTCAAACAGCGTCACTGCTATAAAGATAGATTGGCAAAGGAAGCCAGATCTTAGCGTGGATCGGGAGACTCTCGCGGAGAGGGCATACAGGTGCAAAAAGGAGATTCATAGCCTCGAGATGCTCAAGCTCAACTGCGGGCTCATCATCTGTGTAATCAACAGAGATGTTACCGCCGAAAACAGTAATTCTAATATTTTCTCTGCGGCTTCTGCCATTGATACCAAGAACAAGAACTCCATCCGGAAGGTCGGTATATGTAGCCTTGAGTTTAATAAACGCCTCAATGACTGTCTTATAATTCAAAACAGAGAAAGATTTCGCTGTTTCCACCGAATAGGACTCACAAAGGCAGTAGAGATCATTAATGTAATCCTGTAGGAATATAGGCAGCTTTACATGCATAGAAGAGGCTCCGAGATAATCGTAAAGCGCACAAATGAATTCTCTAATATCCTGACCTTCGCTAGCAAGCAGCTCATTTATATCGCTTCCCTTTCCAACCGCATATCCGACAAATTCACCGTTCTCAAAAGCAACGTAAGCCTTCTGATGCCAAGATGAAATGATTTCAAAATACTTGTCTACTTCACGCATTGCATAAAAAGGATGCGATTCGGAAAGCTCTTTGATTTTATAAACAGTCTCAACATCTCCAGCCTTCAAAGTTTTGAAAGAGAGCGTATGCTTTCTGTCTTTACCGTACGTATGTCTGAAGTTATCGCTGTTGAAAGACATAGAAACAGCTTGACCTAATTTATCATAAGAAAAGAAATTATATCTCTGTCTTCTTCCGCCAAGTACCGAAAGAGCAACGCCTTCCTTTTCCATATCGTCGAGAGCCATATTCATCAGTTTCTTCATATAACCTTTTCCGCGAGCATACGGGTGAACGGCAACGTTTCCAATTCCACGTGTCTTCACGAGATTCCCGCAAACAGAAATATCGTGATCAAAAGCGCCGATTGCTGATTTCAGTTTTCCGTCTTCAACGGCAACGTAAGACGATACCGCGGGCTCGTATTCATATTTATACAACTTGGGCAGCAATTTTTTGAAATCACTTGAATCACCATTAAATCCAAAGACGTAATTGATAAAATCCATATAGTCATCGAACATTTCGGCAGGTCCTCTGCCGTAGTAAATACCGTTGTTAGACATCAATAACTCCATTCCGCCACTCAGGCTGATTATTTTATAATTGAACAACCACAATCAGTGGTTTCGCATACACAAGTAAAGCAATCGGAAAAATAATTTCAACCGTTGTTCCGATACCAATTTCACTGTAAATATTCAGTTCCACCGTGCCATCCAGC
>CALAXC010000405.1 GCA_937894775.1 uncultured Clostridia bacterium | reverse complement strand
CTCCCAATGTTCGCCGAACATCGGCTCGCCCTCGGGCGATTTATCGAGCTTCTCGGAGATCACGATCAGCGGAGCCATGCGGTGGTCGAACCCCATGGTAGAGGAAACCGTCTGCCCTATCCCGGCCCGCTCCTTGTGCACCATCGCGGAATAGACCTTGTCGCAGTGTTTCTTGAAGATCTCCTCGCCGGGGAGATCGGGGCAGACGTTTTCGATGCGATCGTCGCGCTGCGTGAAGCCCTGGCAGTAATCGAACCTCGGGCTTTTCACGACGATCCAGCCGGATGCATCCCATTTGCCGCGGGAGAAATCGACCTTGACGTCGCCGAACGAAGTCATCGCGATACAGAGCGCAAGCGCCGACAAAACCAATGTTTTTTCATTCATATGGTCCATTGTACCATATCACGGCCCGGCGCGGGGGATTTTTTACCGAAAGGCGATTGTCTTGCGTTTCACGTCACCGATACATTCGCTTCCAGATCCCGGATACCACGAATTTAGATTCATTCATCCCAGCCGCGACAAAAGCGCGATGAGCGCGGTGTCGGTACGCAGGATGCGCTCGCCGAGCGAGTAGCGCGAAAAACCGCGCGCTTCGAGTCTTTCCACCTCATCCTCGGTCGGCTCACGGTCGGGAATGATTTCTTCTTCGGGTTCTTCCACAACGTCAAGACCGAGGGCAAGGTTGAACGCTTCGGTGACGATGGCATTGCGTATGCTTTTGAATTCTTCATTTTGTGATAGCGGAATCCTTTCGGGCATGGTCTGCGTATAGGTCTTGAGGATATTTTCTTTTTGCTCGTACCATAGGTCATAGAGCTTGGCGATCCTCTCGTCCTTGGCAAGTTCATCCACGATACCGTTCACAAGATTTTTGCAGGACTTCGGAAGGTATCCGTACACCTTTTTGCCGGAGTAGCCCTTCAGATCGTCGGCAAGACGGCGGAGCATCAGCTCGACGGTTTCGTTTTCGTAAGCTCCGCGGTTGATGGCTTCGATGATCGAGGCGATCTGCTCCTTGCTGACACGCTTCAGCTCATCTCGGTGCGCCGTCTGCTCACGGTAGATGTGGTATAGGTCTTGCTTGAATATTTCGTGAGCGTAGTTGGCTTTCATTTTCATGAGTCCTCGCTCGGTCATGTACGGCTCTTTGCCGACCGAGTAAGATATGAGGTGGATGTGAGGATGGTTGCCCTCGTTATGAAAGGCGGCATACCAACGCAGATCGGCAAGGGGGATGCCCATGCTACCCGCAAGCTTGTCTGCCTGACTGCGGAGCATATCCCGCCATGCCTTGGCGTTATCGTAGCCGAGCCTTTCGGCATCCTCACGGCGCAGAGAGATCACGGTGGTCCAGACGAGACCTTGATGCTCGGCAACCGTTTTCGATACCTCCGAGAGATTGATGGGCGTATCGTCTTGTGAGAACAGACCGTGAGTGCCGAGCTTCTCCACGCGCGGACGCATGGCGATGTAGCCAACGTAGTTTTCCTTGCGACCGATGAGATCCACGTTCTCGTCGATGGTTCGGCTGATGAACTCCGAGGCGTTATATTTCGTTTTGCTTTCACAGTAGTCCTGATACTCGAAGCTGTCCTTGGCTTCGGGAAAGTCACGGATGAGCTTTGCGATGAGCCGTTGCTGTTCGACGGTGGCGTTCTGATGCTTCCACGACTCATCGCATTTCTCAACGCCCTCGCGCGTAGCAATATATTTTACGAGATGCTCTCCGTGCTTCGGCGTACCCGCTTTGATATACCGCCACTTCAAAATCATTCGTGCCATCGGTACTATCCTTTCTGAAACCTACGGGCATCCTCGAAGGAGATCTTACCGTTGAGCCGCTTGACCTCGCTGACACAGAGACCTTGCAGTTGTGTGAGGCTGTCCTCGTCGATCTCGCTGTTGGCTGCCGTGACATGGAGCATCATCGAAAGCTCCACCGCCATTTTGAAAAGCAATCCCGCCATGCGATTCTCGAAGCTGTCGAGCGTACCCTTGACGGTAGCGAGGATGACGGACGGAAAATACTCACGGTAGTTTTCTGCGGTTAGGTATCCGCAATAAAAATTGATCGCCTTTTCTATGAACTCCGACTTGCTCTTGCATCCGTCATCACGGTAGAGCGTTTCCACTCTTTTCATGGTTTCGGGATACGTCCATAGGGCGAATTTCTGTTTATCTTTCGGATCAGCCATGCCGCAGTGCGGCATCCCAATCTCCGCATGAAGCTCGTCTGTGCCGGAAATTTGGATGCCCGCATCCTTTCTTTAGATTTTGATTTGAAGTTCGCATAATTTCTCCTTTCTGCCGTATTTACGGGTACAACCCCCGCATAATGCCACGCCACGCTTACGCTTTCGCATTTCGTGACTCCTTGACCGTAAAAACGGGCGATTTGCAACCCCTTGGCTTTGAGGCGTAAAAAGTCCTTGTGCAGTCGGCGTTGCCGTCTGCTGTGAGAGGCGCAGAGGGTGCTTTGCAACCCCTGCGCTTATTCCTGCAATCCAATCGGACAGCGTAAAACTGCCCGATTTTCGCTCTCTCCGTACCTTCCGCAAATCGCCTCATTTTCGCTCGTTTTGCCTCTCTTGGGTGTTTGCCCGACCTCGTCCTCCAAATCGCCACACGGGGCGACACGGTGGCTCACGGGCGGTCATTCCTTTGGCTTCTCCCTCGGCATGACGATCTTGCCGTCGAGACGCTCGAAGCAGCACTCGGTATATGAAAGACCGTTTGCCGTAACGATTCGGTCAAGCACCGAGAGCATTTCCGACTCCTTGAGCTTGACTTTGTCATTGGGCGTATCGTAACGTATCCACTCCGCAGAGTCGGGATCGTCCTTGACAAAAATATCATATCCGAGAAGCAATCTTTTTCCGTCCTGAAAAAGCACGGCTTCGATTTTGACACAGCCTGCGGTGAGGGAAGCAACCGTTGTGTCGGCAAAATGCTTGGGCGGTTGTTTTTGCAATCGAAAAACATCACGGTCGGACAGCAGACGGGAGAAGGAATATTTTTCTCCGAGAAGGTTTCGCAGTTCTTTGATGCGCTTCATATTCACATCCCCCGCCATTGCATTCCGTCCGAGGAGTAGAAGGGATCGGACTCATCGAGTTCTTCTTCCTCGTCATCGCAACACATTTCTTCTTCCTCATCGTAGTCCTCGTCGTAATCTTCTTCCTCACTTTCGTATTCATCGTGTGAGGTGTTGCTCGGAAAGTTCATCCTGATCTGATAGGACGGGAAACGCACAGCAGAGGTATAAAATTTTTGTGCGCTGTCCTTGAGTGCCTCGGCAAGCACATCGGTGTCAAGCCCGCAGTCCATATATCCCTGATGCACAGTTCGATAGTAATGCGTGGACGGCATTCCGAAATTCATTTTCAGATTCATGATGTAGACCATCGCATTGACCTCTTGACCGTTATCAAGCTGCACGGCAACATTCTTTTTGAAATAGTGGGACGGGTATCCTTCGTATCGGTCGAGACTTTTTTCATCGCCCGGCTGAATCTCCCACACCGCAACGGGAACAGACGATCCGTTCTTCGGAGCGATAGTGGCAAAGGCACTTTCGGGAGAGCCCTTAAACTGCAATGCATAATCTTCTATGACTCCCGTGCCGTACAGCTTGGCGGTCGGACAGCGGTATGCCATTTGCGAGACATTGAGGTTGCTCCCGTAGGCAACGTATAATCGTTTGCTCATATACAATCATCTCCTTTCACATAGACATTGCAAACGTAGAGGTTTCTTCCTGTTCGGAGGCTTCCTCCTGAACATCTTCGGGAGCATCCTCTGTCGGCTCAAAATTCCGCAAGGCTTCTTCCATCCGTCTTGCCGCCAAGCGTTCCTTTTGAGCAACAGCTTGGGCGGGATCGCGCCATGCAATATTGCCGTCCAGCTTTTCGAGCAGAAAGGATCGGGCGGTTTTGAATTCGTCACCGATCATTCCGAGACGGAGAAGCCATGTGCGGAAGGTATATTTTTCATTGGGACTCTGCGTTTTGGCACGGGATGCGCCTTTCTGAATGAGTGCCTGATGACTGATGGCAAGGCACAGTTGGATATAGGTTTTTACCTGACCTGCGTGAAGCGTAGAGTTGAACAGTCGGAACTCTATCGTACCCTTGGAAAACACACTGTGCAGATTCAGCGCATGGTACCGGCTGCTGTGATAGTGGGTGTGGCGCCCGGAGGCTCCGTTGTACCACAGGCTTTCGAACTCCGACATAGACTTAGGCCGCTTCAGAT
>CALAXC010000404.1 GCA_937894775.1 uncultured Clostridia bacterium | reverse complement strand
CGGGGATGATAGCGACCTGAATAGGAGCTACCTTAGGAGGAAGGATAAGTCCGTTATCGTCGCCGTGAGTCATAATGATCGCGCCGATCATACGGGTAGATACGCCCCAGGATGTCTGATGGGGGTAGCATACCTTGTTCTCTCTGTCGGTGTAGGTGATGTCGAATGCCTTTGCAAATCCGTCACCGAAGTAGTGCGAGGTACCGCCCTGAAGAGCAACGCCGTTGTGCATCATAGGCTCAATGGTGTAGGTCTCCATAGCACCCGCGAACTTTTCCTTCTCGGTCTTTCTTCCCGTAACTGCGGGGATAGCCAGAGTCTCACGGTAGAAGTCCTCGTAGCACTTGAGCATACGCAAAGTTTCCTCTCTTGCGTCCTCCTCGGTCTCGTGCATGGTGTGTCCCTCCTGCCACAAGAATTCGGATGTACGAAGGAAAGGTCTTGTAGTCTTTTCCCATCTTACGACGTTGCACCACTGATTGTAGAGCTTAGGAAGGTCGCGGTAGGAATGTATGATATTCTTGTAATGCTCGCAGAAGAGCGTCTCGGATGTCGGGCGCACGATAAGGCGCTCGGAGAGATGATTCTGTCCGCCGATAGTAACTATAGCACATTCGGGCGCAAAGCCGTTGACGTGGTCCTTCTCCTTCTGGAGCAGGCTCTCGGGGATAAACATAGGCATATATACGTTCTCGTGTCCGAGTCTCTTGAATCTTGCGTCAAGATCGTGCTGGATATTCTCCCAGATAGCGTATCCGTAGGGGCGGATTATCATACAGCCCTTAACGCCCGAGTAATCGACCAGCTCTGCCTTTTTCACAACGTCTGTGTACCACTGAGCAAAATCAACGTCCATCGACGTTATCTGCTCTACCATTTTCTTGTCGTTAGCCATTTCTATATCCTTTCAGAAAAACATTTAAACATAGATATTTATATTATAAATCAAACTGTAAAAAATGTCAAGACGAAGAGGGATATTTTTTGCCCCGATATTTGATTTTTAGCCCGTATTTTACAAATAAATCGCTTCGGTAATGGAAATGCTAAGCAAAAAAGGAGTTGCGTATGGGCAGAAGAAATACGGACAAAACCATCCTCGGAGTGCGCGTCTGCGCTCTGCCGAGAGAGAAAACACTAAAGCTGATAGAGAGGCGACTGCTCTCGGGCAAGCGCACCGCAATATTTACCCCCAACCTTGAAATGCTGTCAAGCGCGTCGCGCGATCAATCTCTCCTCTCGCTTCTCAACTCGGCAGACATAAATATTCCCGACGGCATTGGCATATATCTCGCTTCTCGCCTTTGCTTCTCTCGGCTTCCCGAGCGAAGCACGGGCATCGATACCGCCGAGCAGATACTGAAGATCGCCGAGAAGCAGAATTTGCGCGTTTTTCTGCTCGGTGGCAAGGAGGGCGTCGCGCACAAAGCTGCTCGTGCCCTCAAAAAACGCTATCCGAAACTTATTATCTGCGGCACTCACCACGGATATTTTGATAAAGATAAGCTTTGCCAAGAGAATATTTCGGTTATCCGAACTATAAATGAAGCAAAAGCCGATATCCTTTTCGTCTGCTTTGGCTTTCCGCTTCAGGAGAGGTGGATAACCGAAAGCATCTCCTCTCTGCCCTCGGTAAGACTCGCAATGGGGCTTGGCGGAAGCCTTGACGTGTGGTCGGGAAATATCCGCCGCGCGCCGTCTTGGGTACAAAGCATCGGCCTTGAATGGCTCTGGCGCGCCTTTCGAGAGCCAAAACGCGCCAAAAGATTACTCTCGCTCCCCAAAGGCTTGGTATCCGCAATAACAACAAAAGAGTGCCGCAGTTAGGCTCGTTCTCATAGGGATGTTTTCGGAACACGGTAGGGGCGAACTGTGTTCGCCCGCGGGAGACCGCAGGTCTCCCCTACGGATACGCATATAAATATCGGCAGAGAACTTGTTTTCTCTGCCGCTTTGTGTTATAATATGAACAGGAGTATGGGCTTTGCCCTAAGCCTTTGTAATACAAAGGCGAAACTTGCGATAAAACGGAACAATAAATAAGATTTTGACGGAGGAATTCATATATGAACGCAAACTTTGAGATCAGTGAATTGGTTATAGAAACTGAAAGATTGATATTACGTCCTTTTAAGCAATCCGATCTGCACGATTTCAACGAGTATGCATCTGTTCCGGGAGTTGGTGAGATGGCAGGTTGGAAGCATCACGAAACCATTGAAAAAACGCAGGAAATCTTGGATATGTTTATCAAAGAAGACAAAACCTTTGCTATTGTTTTCAAAAAGAATAACAAAGTAATCGGTTCTCTTGGTGTTGAAAAATATGGACTTGAAGACAAATTGACCGAATTCAATGGCTATTATGGTCGCGAGATTGGTTACGTATTGTCGAAGGATTACTGGGGCAAAGGCATTATGCCTGAAGCCGTCGGGGCCGTAATTGACTATCTGTTCAACGACTTGAATTTGGACTTTTTAACCTGCGGATATTATGATTTTAACAATCAATCCAAAAGAGTCCAGGAAAAGTGCGGCTTTAAACCTTATCGAAAGCTTGTTATGGACACTCGGTTGGGAACAAAAGAACCCGGCGTCCTAAATTTGCTTATCAATCCAAACAAGAATATTTCGCTTGCGTTCTCACATCCCGAAACGTTGATTTACAAATAACTGTAAATTCCAATTTGGCGAGCAGAATAGGCGTTGAATGCCCGTGCGATTTTGATGCAAATTTGGTGCAACACTTTATAGGGCGATACTCACGATATTCATGATATCAAACGGCGTTCTTAAAACACCAAGAGATATTTTCTATATACAAAAAGCTCTGCTTCGGCAGAGCTTTTTGTGTTTCATAATATGGGATATTTTGTAAACAATCATTCGCTTCTATTGACTTTTTGCCAACCCTTTAGTATAATACAACTGTTATGTAAGCTTTACTTTGGAGGTTGTGTATGAAAAAGATATTGGCAGCTTTTCTTATTTGCGTTGTATCCTTGTTTGCCCTTTCGGGATGCGGCAATAAGTACAGCGAGGAAGATTTTATTGGAAAAACATCTGCTCAAATCGAAGCAGAATTCGGCACATTCGATTGTCTTGGAATGCCGGTAAGTGAAGATGGGGTGTATCGGAATACTGCCTGCGGATATACCATAAAAGAAGAGCAGAAAGGTTTTTTGGGGACGGATCCCGAAATTCTGATTTTTATCGAGTTTGATGAAAACGGAGTAGCTACCCGTTGCTGGGAAGGCTATCGCCCCGGCGGATAATTCCCGTTTGTTCTCAAATGACTGCTGAATATCAGTGTAACAAAGAAGCCCTGCACCGCAGGGCTTTTTTATTATTAAATGAAAGGAAAACAAATGAAATTAAATATTATTGTTTCAGATTACACCTACATGAAAGATACATATTGCATAGCAGGCTGGAGTCCCAGTGAACAACGGATGCGTAGGCTAATGCCAAATGGCCATCATTGGTCAGAAGAAGAATCAAAGAAAGTAGAAGGCCATTCATGTATTCAGGTTGAAACAATGTCAATTCCACCAGAGGAAGGTCGCGATTATCCTCACAAAAAGGAAGATACTTGGATTTCTGAAAATATTATACCTCTATATCATCCAAAAGTCAAGAAAACATCGTGTTTTTCCAGCATGGAGAAGCTTGTTTTTGCGCAAAATGCCTGTGAAAAGGGAGGTCT
>CALAXC010000403.1 GCA_937894775.1 uncultured Clostridia bacterium | reverse complement strand
ATCCCGTGAGGGATTTATCTCGATGCGTGTTCTCCGTTAAGGATAACACGCTAAATGTTCAACCGTTTTTGTTCCTTTA
The DNA here is from genome assembly GCA_937894775.1 of uncultured Clostridia bacterium. Taxonomy (GTDB): domain Bacteria; phylum Bacillota; class Clostridia; order Oscillospirales; family CAG-272; genus HGM12713. Next base: position 5,387 of record CALAXC010000403.1, on the reverse strand, counting down.
AATATCCAACGTAAATATTTTCATTTCTCCGTTACGTACCCGACGGATAAAGTCGGCTTCGTCAATGAGCGGAGTTTCGCTTTCCATTCCCGCAAGATGCGTTTGCTTGGATGCGGTGTGATTGTCAGAGCCTGCCGTTTTTACAAAGCCGTAAGCATCTGCAAAAATATCTGCCATTCTGTTTTCAAGCTCGGTACGGCCTGCATTTACCGTTTCAACACCTTCAATACAATGGGGGAAAAGACGTATGTGATCGATATGTCTGTCTTGTCTGTAAGGGTGTGCCTGAACTACTAAAGCACCGTTTTCGGCAAGGAAGGGGAGCTCTTCGCTTTTGGTCATATCCATTATTTCGGGATGCGCCAAAAACCATTCCTTGTCAAGACCGAAAATAAGAAAATCTGTTCCGCGATAGGATAATTCCACACCTAAAAAAACTCGTATTCCGATTTCTTTACCAAGCTCTAAAGCTTCGTAATAGTCGGAAAAATAAAACTCGACTTTTTCTTCGTATGGGAGCATTTTATCGATATTTATATTTCCGTCAAGGAAATGATTGGTTATAAATATTCCGTCATATCCTAAAGAATGATAGAACTCAAGATTTTCACGTACTCCCTGTCTTGCGCATTTACTTACGGGGAACGTGTGCATATGGGTTTCGTATCTGTACATTTTGTTTACCGATTATTTTACCGAATTTTTTGCTGAGGTAAGAGTATTCTGCATAAGCATAGTAATTGTCATAGGACCTACTCCGCCTGGAACGGGCGTAATATAAGATGCTTTAGGCTCAACACTTGCAAAGTCAACGTCACCCGTGAGCTTTCCGTCTGCACGGCGGTTCATACCGACGTCTATAACGACAGCACCTTCTTTTACCATATCTCCGGTTATAAAGTCTGCTTTGCCGATCGCTACTACCAAAATATCTGCTGCTCTGCATTCTTCAGCAAGGTTCTTCGTGCGGCTGTGACAGATAGTTACAGTTCCGTTTGCGTGGAGAAGAAGCATAGCCTGAGGTTTTCCGACTATATTGGAGCGGCCTACCACAACGCACTTTTTACCGCTTACTTCGATCCCGCTGCGTTCAAGGAGAGCCATAACGCCTGCAGGAGTGCAGGGAAGAAAAGAGTAATCGCCGATCATTATTTTTCCTACGTTCTGAGGGTGGAAAGCATCTACGTCTTTGTCAGGATCGATTCTCATTATTACCTCGTTTTCATCGAGATGCTTGGGGAGAGGAAGCTGGCAAAGAATACCGTGTATCTTATCGTTTGCATTGAGCTTGTCTACAAGCGCGTTGAGTTCCTCTTGAGTTGTGTTTTCGGGAAGCTCATAGGATTCCGAATAGAAGCCTACTTCATCGCAGGCTCTTTTTTTGTTTCTCACATAAACCTGCGAAGCGGGATCCTCTCCCACAATTATTACCGCAAGTCCGGGACGCACCCCGGTTTCTGCTACAAAACGTTCGGTTTCTTCTTTGATCTCTGCTCTTATGTTTAATGAGATCTCTTTTCCGTTAATCAAGTTTGCCATTTTCTGTTTCCTCACTGTTTTCTGTATTTGAATTTTCATTTTGTGATTCATTATTTGATGCATCGTCTTCTGAAGCATTTTCGCTTTCTGCGGTGATTTCACCGTCTGTGCTGTTTTCTGCAGTCGTTTCTGTTTCTTCCGCAGTCGCGAGCACTACATCGGAAGCAAAGGTTTTGTTTCCTTTGTTTTTGATAAACAAATAAAGCAACAAAGATCCGCAGACGATAAAGCAAAGAAATCCGAGAAGAGAAGAAACTCTGATATTGCTTCCGTTTGTAAGACTGTCGGTTCTGAGAAGCTCGATGAACATTCTGCCAAATCCGTACCACGTAAGATAGCTTAGCATTATCTGACCGTCAAAGCGTTTCTTTTTGTAAAAGCTGTTTATAAGAATAAATCCGAGAACGTTCCAGAGCGATTCATAGAGGAAGGTCGGATGAACTCCAAGTGTGCCGTCAAGCATATTGAGCGCTGTTTCACGGTCGATAAGCTCGAGATTGTAAAGCTTTACAGCAAAACTTTCCGAGCACATTCTCCAAGGTAATGCTGTAGGTGTTCCGTAAGCTTCACCGTTGCAGAAATTTCCCCATCTGCCTATAGCTTGAGCTATCATCACTCCGGGAGATACGGCATCTATGATTTTTAATAACGTATATCCCGACATTTTTTTGATTTTTGCTATGAGCATAATCGTTATTCCGCCGAAAATTATGCCTCCGTATATCGCAAGACCGCCTTCCCATATAGCTATGACGTCCATAAAGCTTTGGTAGGGATTGATCTTGTGGTTTACCATAATATCGATCCAATCGAAGAAAACGTAATAGAGTCTTGCGCCGATTATTCCTATCGGTATTGTAAATATAGCAAAATCCACCATAGTGTCAAATACTATGCCTTCTTGCTTTGCTCGGTATGTGCTGTATATTACGGCAAGGATCATACCCGTTACGATAAACAGAGCATACCACCGTATACCTGCACCGCTATCACCAAAGGGAATTGCAACAGGGTTTATCGTAAATTCACCTATTCCAAGTCCGGGAAAAGATATTGTTGTCATATTTCCTCCTGAATAATAATTATTGTGTTTTTAGTTGTTGGCTTTATCTAAAGGAAGTATTACCGAAAGTGTGATCTTTTCTTCATCAAAAGCTGATTCAAAGGCTTTATTCACATCTTCAAATGTGACGGAATCAATAATATCCGCATAGGATAAAAGTTCCGCATCCTCAAAAGAGAAGGAAAGAAGGTTGTTTGCTATATTGTCGGTAGAGTCAAAGGATTTAACGAATTCTGCGTACATAACCCGTTTTCCTCGTTTGAAATCATCGTAGGAAAGTCCTTTTTGCTTCAGTTCCTTTATGTGTTCGAGTATGAGTGAAAGAACAAGCTTTGGATCGTCTGCTTCACCCGCGATCGAATTATAAGCCGCCATAGGTGCTGCGGTGTAACCGTAGGATAAATGCGGAGATATTATATCTTGTTCAAAAAGCTTGGAATAAAGCTCTCCTGCGCGTGAAAATATCATTTCGTCAAGAATTGAATAGGTTGCGTCCTTTTTCTGACGGTCCTTTGCATCTTTTGGAATGTCGGTGTCCTTTATTCCTATGCTGAACATCGGCTTTGAAACCTGCATTTTTTCTTCGACGTAGGATTTGTAAACTTGAGGCTTTTCAGTGTCATTTTCGTTGTTGAAAAGAATATTGAAAGGTTCTTTGCAGGAGGGTAATATCGCATCAACGGTTTTAAGGATCTCGTTTTCGTCAACATCACCGCAAACAAAAAGTCCCATATTGCCAAGATTGTAAAAGGCTTTATGACATTCGTAAAGAAGCTTTGGCGTTATTTGCTTTATAGATTCCTCGCTTCCGCAAATGTTTCGACGTATGCTGTGATGCTCGTACATTCCTTCGAGCATACCGTAATAACAGCGGTCTGACGGAGAATCTGCATACATTTTTATTTCTTCGGCTATTATTCCAACCTCGTTGCTGACATTTTCTTCGGTGAAGTAAGGGTGCGTGACAAAGGTTAAAAGTTCGCTTAAGGATTCATAAAAATTTTCAGTGGTAGAAAAAAGATAGGCTGTTTTGTTAAAAGATGTATAAGCGTTTGCGTCTGCACCGAGCTTTGCAAAATGTTCAAATGCGTCTACACCGTCTTCACCTGCAAATAGCTTGTGTTCAAGAAAGTGGGCTATTCCGTCGGGAAGAGTGACCGAGCTTTTACTGTCGGAGTAAGAAAATCTGCTGTGAATAGAACCGTATTTTACTCCGAATATTGCGTAATAGGTTGTCAGCTTTTTAGGGAAGATATATATATCAAGTCCTGAAGGATGCGATATTTTTTTATATTGTTCACCTATAAGATCGCTGTGAAATATCTGTTCATTCATTGTCACAGTCCTCCTTTGCCTGAGAAGTGCCTTCGATAAAGAAGGATGCTCCAAGCTTTATTTTTTTTGCGAGCTCACTTATATCGTCAGCTGTGACTTTTAATATTTTCTCTTCTGTTTCTTTTATTCCGTCGTTGATTTCAAAGAGGGCGCGGTCGCCAAAGAAAGCCTGAAGATCGAATGGACTGTCGCTTAACTGACGGTAAGTATTTATCAGTGAACGCTGTGCGGTATAAAGCTCATATTCGCTTATCTTTTTGCTTTTTATATCCTCGAGCTGTTCAAAGATAGCTTTGATTGCTATATCCTTGTTTTTAACTTCAAATCCTGAAGAAACGAGCATAACTCCCGAATAGAAGCTGTAAGATGATGAGCAGTAATAACAGATCCCCAGCTTTTCACGAACGTTCATAAATAGCTTTGACGAAGCAGAACCGCCAAATATCTCGTTGAGTAATATCATTGTATAATAGCGATCGTCTGTGTTGCTGATAGTAACTCCCGAAGTAAAGGCAAGCGCAAGCTTACCTTGTGAAACTGGCATTGATTCTGTTTTTGATATTGATGTTCTTTTTTGAATAGGGGAAGGGGGGATAATACTTGCGCTTGGAACACAAGGATATTCGGAAAAAGCCGTATTGAAGGTATCCGCTATCTTTGCTTCATTTTCAGTACCGATAGAGAAAATGTTTATCGGAACGGTGGAAATCAGAGCTTTGTAGTGCTCCTTTAATCCTTGCATAGTTGCGCCTGAAATTAATTCTTTAAGCTCTGCGCTGCTCGGTATTTCGACCTCACCTTCGTTTATCATTTCAACACAGCGCTTTGCCGCATATAGACGGGTGTTGTTTATTTCTGAATTTATAGTATCTATGATGATTTTCTTTTCGTGTTCAAAAACCGATACGGGAAAATCTTTTTCCAAAAATGCAGGGGAGAGGATAAGCTCTGAGATAAGAGCTATTATTTCGTTTACGATGTCGGTGCCGTCAGGGATATACTTGCTGTCAAGAAATTCGGCAAGGATAACAAGTGAAATATTTTCTCCGATCTTGTGATTTTTTATTTCAAGATATGAACCGTAAAGTTCATCAAGCTTTTTATTAATAAGCGAAACCGAGGGATAGGAGACTGTTCCGCGTCTTAATATATGTGATAAAAGCAGATTGTAAGCATATGCGGTTTTGCTTATCGGCGCTGTTATAGAAACCGAGAGCACCGACGTTTTGAATTTATCGGTCTTTATGCTTGAAAGCGAAAGTTTTTCGTTGATTTTTTCTTTATGTAAAAACATTGATCTCCCTCTGGTGAATATAATACTTATAGATAATTTAGTTTATCATAAATTTGTTACAATTTTGTGAATATGCGGAGGAATATAAAAAAAGGGGCTGCGTCATTCAGATGCAGAAGTCGTGATTTGGTTCTCGTCGGCGTACAAAGGTACGCC
>CALAXC010000402.1 GCA_937894775.1 uncultured Clostridia bacterium | reverse complement strand
CGCCCTGAGAACCCACCACCTTTTGAAAAAGGTGGACGAAAACTTTCCTTGATCGCTCTTTGCAAGATGTACAAAGTGCCCGACCGCTTTGGGTGAGCTATGTGTGTGTGTTAAAACCTTCCCCATAAAAGTTCTTGAAAGAAGGGGGTGAGGGGGAAGAAAAGCTTCTTTCAAGAAGTTTTCTTCCCCCTCATTGTTTTAAACTATTTTATTCCTCGTTCATATCTCCCGATGCTTTACGCTCGAGAAATTCATTCATTGTTATAAGAACCTCACGCGGTTTTGTACCGTTAGCTGCGCTTACGTATCCCTTTTCTTCCATCAGGTCGATAAGCTTAGCGGCTCTGCCGTATCCTACGCCAAGTCTTCTCTGAAGAAGCGAGGTCGAGATCTTGCCCGATTCGATAGCGAGCTTTACAGCTTCTTCGAATTTTGAATCACCGCCGCCCGAAGGTGCGCCGTCGCCCGAATCATCATTCATTATGTCGCTCTTCTTCGCGCCTATATTCTTTGCGTTTGCTTCCATACTTGAAATAAAGTCGGCATTGTACTTTGCTGTGGAGTTATGAGTCTTTACAAATGTAACTATATCCTCAACCTCGGAGTCGCTTACAAATGCACCCTGAACTCGCATAGGCTTGCTTGAGCCTACGGGAGCAAAGAGCATATCGCCTCGTCCTATAAGCTTTTCTGCGCCCGCCATATCGAGGATCGTTCTCGAGTCGATCTGCGATGCAACCGTACAAGCTATACGTGAAGGGATATTTGCCTTGATAAGACCTGTAATAACGTCTACCGAAGGACGCTGAGTACCGATAATTATGTGAATTCCCGCAGCTCTTGCTTTCTGCGCAAGTCTTGCTATACAAGATTCAACGTCTTTTCCCGCTGTCATCATAAGGTCGGCAAGCTCGTCGATGATAATAACGATAAGCGGAAGCTTTTCCTGTGTGGGATCTCCGTCGATCGCCTGATTGTAACCTTCGAGGTTACGTACACCTGCGTTTTCGATAAGCTCGAAGCGGCGCTCCATCTCAACCACAGCCGAAGCAAGTGCGCCCGCAGCCTTTTTAGGATCGCTTACTATTGGCGCGTAGAGGTGGGGAATGTCGCGGTACATCGCAAATTCAACCTTTTTAGGGTCTATAAGTATAAGCTTTACTTCGTCGGGACGTGCCTTGTAAAGCAAGCTGATTATAATACAGTTGATACATACCGATTTACCCATACCTGTAGCACCCGCAATAAGTAAGTGCGGCATTTTTGCTATATCGAAGCATATCGGATTACCGCCGATATCTTTTCCAAGACACGCAGTCGCACGGCTCTTTGAATCGGTAAACTTAGGACTTTCGATAAGGTCACGCAGATAAACTGTCTCAGGGTGACGGTTTGGAACTTCTATTCCTACCGCAGGCTTATTCGGAATAGGCGCTTCTATTCTTACTCCCGACGTTGCGAGGTTAAGCGCTATATCATCGACGAGGTTTGCAATAGATTTTACCTTTGTTCCTACCTCCGGCTTTAATTCATAACGTGTTACCGTAGGACCTCTTGAATAGTTTATATCACGGATAAGAACGTTGAAGCTCTTAAGCGTATCCTTGAGTATTTTTGCGTTTTCCTGAAGTTCTGCCTGAACGTTGGGATCGGCTGCGTTTTTATTTACCGAAAGCTTATCGACGGGCGGGAATACATAGGGAAGCTGAATTTCTTCCTGAACTACCTCTTCTGCCTTTTCGGGGATTATATTCTTCATATCCTCGTTTATCTCATCATTGCTTATTTCTTTAAGCTCGAGAGGCTCATCGTCGGGTTCTTCACCGATTCCGTCTAAAAGATCATCGTCGCTTACAGGTGCGGGAGCTCCGTCAAAAAGCTCGTCGCCGCCAAAGTCTTCACCGATGTTCGAAGATCTTTCTTTTGCGGGAGCTTTGGGCTCGGGCTCCGGGATCTGATCGTCCTCATCTATGCCTATGCCGCCGAGAAGGATCGCATCTTCCTCTTCCAATGTAGGCTCTTCCACAGGAGCGGGTTCCTCTTTTTTCGGCTTTGCTTTTTGCTTTGGTGTTACGGGTTGAAGCTCCTCGTCTTCAAATTCGTATGCCGCGGCATAAGCTCTTGCCTCGCGCTTTTGTTCGGCAAGATGCTCTTTTTGACGTCTTTTCTTTGCTTTTTCAAGCTCTTTTTGGCGAAGAGCTTCCATTTTGCGCTCTTCCTCGTCTTCGTCGTATTCCTCGCTCTGAGCATTGAATTCACGGCGATACTGAATTTTGTTGTATATGTAGCTTGGTGTAAGGCCTATAATAAAGCATACGGTTACGAAAAGGAGAATGAAAAGGATCACAAGGGATATCGTTTTATCGAAAAGCGATAACAGATAAGCAAAAGCTCCGCCTGCGATTCCGCCCGATACGAATTCCTGCTCTTCACCGGCATGTACCCAAAGTTCTTCAAACACATATTCGTCAAGATTGAGATTGAACATTTCAAAAAGTCCGAGAATGACCGAAAAAATAAAGAAAGCTAAGAAACAAAGGATCGTTTTTCTTACTGTTTTCTTATTTGCGTGTACAAAAGCATCGAGTTTATCGCTTCCTTCACGTGCATCGCGGGGAGTGTATTTGAGATGAAGTATCACCCAAAGAATTCCCGTAATCATTAAAATTGCGGGTAAAAAGTAGGCAGCACCGCCAAAAAGACCGCAAAACAGCTGTTGAACCACGAGTAATGCTTTTTGATCTCTGTCGAGAATGTTTACGAATATAAAACAGAGACCGAGAACTATTGCAAGCAGTATTGAAATATAAGGCAGGGCTTTCTGAAATCCTGACCGCTTGCAGAGCCTTTTTCCTTTCTTTGCGGCTGAGGCGGTTTTTTTAGCAACCTTTGCCGCATCTTTGATGTTTTGATTTTTGTTTTTTGCCATATGAGAGACCTCTTTACAAAATTTAATTACAATTAAATATATTATATCATATTTTGAAAATATATTCAAGGATAAAAGTCAGATTTTTGATATTTTCTTTGATATATCTTCAAAAGAAAATAAATTACTCGACGTTAAACGACGTTTATTTTACTCTGCTTTTGATAAAATGAAAAAAGTAAAAAGAAAAAGAAGAAAAGGAAGTGATCGTTGATGGACCAACGTGATGAAAGGATAGAAAAGAATGACCGAGAGATCCTTCGTAAATATGACGTGAGGACTGTTGTCAGGATAACCGCACCGAAAATTTTGCTTTTTATTTGCGGATACTTTGCTTCGCTTGGCGAGCTGCCGTTTGGCGCAAGACCTTTTGGCGTTGCTTTGCTTGCTGCGGTGGGGAAGGAAACTCCGTTTGCTTATCTTGGCGCAACTGTTTCTGCGTTTGTAAGCTTTGAGCTTGAGGAAGCACTGGTTTATTTCGGCATCTATACGCTGCTCCTTTTTATGCGTGTCTTTCTTATGCTTACCGTTAAGCTTGAAAAAGTGTCATACGGGAAAAATATAGGATATTCTTTGGCTAAACGTGTTTTTCGTGAAAAAAGCGGCTTGCGTATTATAACCTCGGCAACTGTGGGGCTTGCGCTCGGTGCGGCGGTCTTTTTCTCGAGCGGACTTCTTTATTACGATCTTTTCGGACTTTTATTGCTGACTTTGATATCGCCTGCGCTGACAGCGCTCTTGTGCGGATATTTTAACCCTGCGGTAAAAGACTTAAAAAAAGGGAAAAAAGAAGCTTCTGCGATTTGGCACGAGCTTGGATTTTTGAGCCTTTGCGCAATATGTATTTTCGGCGGCGCAAAAATAAATTTTTACGGCGTTTCACTTTCTGTATTTGCGGCACTGATGCTCACGTTTTTTACGGTTTCTTATAAGGGCGTCGGTTACGGAGCTTTTTTGGGACTTGTTCTCGGACTTTGTTATTCACCGATGCTTGCGCCATTGTTTGTTATTGCGGCACTCTGCGCGGGAATATTCGTTAGATTTTCGGCGCCCCTTGCTTGCTTTGCGGCTTTCTTTTCTTCCTGCGCGTGGGCGTTTTACGTAGAAGGTCTGTCGGCACTCAGCGGTGTTTTTGGCGGGATTCTTTCTGCGTGTCTTGTATATTCGGTGGCTCATAAAATAATTTTCTATGATCTTTTGGATAAAGCTAAAAATACCAAAGATAAAAATCGAGCAGAAACCTCAGAAAAGAGTCAGCGAAGACTTGAATGTAAAGTCCTTGATGAAAGTGTGCTTGACGGTATCCGCTTGTACGAAACAAATCTGAGAATGTCGGCGGTAAGCGATGCTCTTTATAAGCTTTCTTCTTTGTTTGAAGAGCTTGAAAAAGAAAGCAGTGAGATTAATGGCTATAATAAAATTTGTGATGAAAAATACAACGATTTTCGTTCGAATGATTTGAGCGCACCCGATTACAGAGCGCTTTCGTCACTTCTTACAAAAGCATTGGAAAGTGAAGAAAAGGAATATTCTGTTGATAAAGAGCTATCGAAAAGGCTTTGCTCTGTTCTTTCCGAGCTTAATATGGATATAAGTGGAGTGCTTGTTTATGGAGTGCGGAAAAAGACAATATATATAAAAGCGAGAAGTCTTGAAGCTCTTGAGGAGAATGCCAAAGAAATAGCGGTAGCGCTTTCTGCTGTTTTGCCTTTTTCTCTTAACACAGAGCGTTTTGAAATAAGGCGTGACAGTGAATATTCGGCTGTTCTTGTTATGCGTGAGAGTGAAAAAATATCGGCATCTGTTGTGCGAAGATGTGTGATTGCGAAAAATGAGCAGGTCTGCGGTGATTCTGTTGCGGTCTTTAAAAATGACGAAGGGCGCTTTTTTGCTCTTATAAGCGACGGAATGGGAACGGGGTTTGCCGCGCACTCGGTTTCGCGTATATGCTCGGGATTTATCTTTAATATGCTTAGCGTGGGATGTGTAAATGATGAGCTTCTTTCTATGCTTAACGGCTTTTTGGCGGGAAGATATAAAAATCGGATGGGGGAATGCTCGGCTACGCTTGATCTGCTTGAGGTCGATCTTATGAATGGAAAAGCGCGGCTTTTCAAGTGCGGAGCAGCTCCAAGCTACGTTTATCGTAGAGGCAGACTGTTTAAGCTTCGTTCGGGCACGATGCCGATAGGGATTCTTAATGAGGTTGACGTAAAATGCTATGATCTTGTGCTGTGCAGAGGCGATATAGCGGTTATGGTCAGCGACGGTGTTACGGGAGAGGCGGGGGAGTGCCCTTGGCTTTTTGATCTGCTTTCGCAAAATCTTCCTGAGCGCAGTCCCGAGCGTATAGCCGAACTCATAGTAAAATATGCAACGGCAAAAGGCTCTACTGATGATATTTCGGTGATCGTTATAAGTGTTGAATGAAAAGCAGATAAACTGCAAAGTACCCCGAAATCTCGGTTAAAAAAGAGAAATTGGCACAAATCAGGGCGGCGAAAAAAGCGTTCTCATATAATTTACAATTTGTTCATAGTTTGGCAAAAAAAAAACAAGAATTCTGTTCACTTTTTGTATACAATTTATGTGTCATTATTTAACATTTTTTGACAAAAAATCACAAGAAGGAAGGACAGAATTATGACCAAACAAGAACGTGTTGCTGAAAGACAAAGCAACATAGCGATGCTTTCTGATTTGTTAGAAGCTTCGCTTGGTTATGACAAGCGCGCACAGGATTGTGCGGCAAAGAAAGCTGAGCTCGAAAGATTGGATCGCGAACTCGGCAAAGAGAGACCTAAGAGATTTAAGCCTCTTTGGTTGTTTATTATAATTGGTATTATTACCATGTTTATCGGACTTATCGTTATGTTTGTTATCAACATGATCGATAAGAAAAAGTGGGAAGAGCGTTGTGCTCGTTTGCGCGCTCAGAAAGAAGCTGCAAAGAAAGCTTATGATGCAGCTTGCGCAGATTTGAACAAGTATGACGCAGAAGTATTCCAGCCCAAGATCGCTAAGTACGTTCCCGATTCTTTCGCTTTGTATTATGCAAGAAATTCTTTCGCTATTCAGTATATGCTTGATATGCTTAAGAATCTTCGCGCTGACACTATTCGTGAAGCTATTAATGTTTATGAAGAGGCTATGCACCGCGCAAGAGTTGAGAAAGCTTTGAATAGCGTAGCTGGTCTTTCTGTTGAGATCGCTAAGAACACTGCTCGTTCTGCTGCTGCTAATGAGGCTGCTGCACAGGCTGCCGCTGTGACTGCTGCTAATACAGCTGCTATCGCTGCAAGCTCTGCTGCAACTGCTTATAATACTAGTGCAACTGCTCGTAATACTGCGAGAGAACAGAATGTTCACCATACACACGATCATTACTATCATTGATCGATATAAAAATAATTGTGTGCTAATAACCCCCGAAGGCATTCGCCTTCGGGGGTTCTCTTATTGATTGCTTTATTTGGGATTTAACGTACGTTGTACGCACTTTAATTTTTTGTTTGAGATATCTAAAATTCCCCATACAAAATATTTGTATTTTCGAATATTTTGTATGGGGTGAAGTTAAATATATTACGACGGCGTTATTTTATAATATTCAAAACTCCGTCATCATCAACGGTTCCAAGACTTTCGGTATCTATCCAGCCGTTGATCTTTATCGATCTGTTTAAATTTTCTTCCTTGTAATAACCGATCATAACGTTATCACCGCGGTAGCAGAGCTTTCCTGCGCCGCTTTTATCTTTTTCGGATATTTTTACTTCTCCTGACGGAATAACTCTTAAATCGCCCTTTGAGTCGGTCAGAGCTATAACCGAAGCACATTCGGTGATACCGTATACGCAGGTAACGTTAAATCCCAAAGCGCGCAAGCCTGTTACGGCTTCGCTGTCTGCAGAAATTCCCGCAACGGTGAGATCGGTCATATTTTCGCCAAAGGCTTTATGTATGTCGGCAAAAACCTTGCGCTTTGCTTTGATTCTTAGCGAGGGGATCTTTATGGCATCGGTGACCTTTATGAGATCGGAAACTTTTTTGTTTATTTCTCTTTTTCTTATATTGTACTGTATCTTGCTGTAAAGCTTCTCGATAAAACCTGCCGAACAAACGATACTTGCGGGGTTTAGATCCTTTGCGGTTGGCAGTATTTGCTTTGTGTCGTCGCAAAAACATACGGTGCAGCCTTGACTTAATGGGTAAAGAATACCCGTTACCGTTTCAAAAACCGAGTGAGGCGGCAGGATCGCGAGAGTTGCGGATCCTTTTTCGCAGGGTAGCGCAAGAGTCAGCCCTCCAAGCGCTGAACATATATTTCTCTGCGAAAGCATAATTCCTCTTTTGGAACCGTCTTTCGCGCGTGCAAAGGAGATCATGGCAGTCGCGTCGATATCGATCGAGATCTTATCGAATTCGCCAAGCTCTCTGTCCGAAAAGCTCAGTCCCATGTCACAAAGGAGAAGAAGCTCGTCAAAGTCTATCTTTTGCAGCTTTTTTGGAACGGAAGCGGTTTTGCTTTCAAAATTTTTGGGGTAAATTATAGCTGCGGCGCTTGTGATCTTTGCTATCGAGGCTAATTCCGCATCGGATATGTTCTTGCTTACGGGAATGACTGTTCCGAGTCCGCAAAGAGCGGTTATATAAGCAAGAGAGAAGGGGTATGAGCTTTCTTCGATGAGAATAAACTTTTTACCGCCAAGTCCGCGCCGCATAAGTGAAACGCCGAGTGCTTTGATATTATTTTTTAGCCTTGAATAAGAAAAAGTCTGATATTTTCCGTTGAGCTTCTGATAAAAAGCGGGAGCTCTGCCTCTTTCTTTGGTTGTGCTTTCTATCATTTCTCTTATATTGTGATATCTGCTTGGTTTTGGATATTTTGCTTTTTTCATCTTTGTTATCTCCTCGATAAAGCTGTCGAAAAATCGGCAAATGTTTGATTTTTTATTATTATAGCAGATAATTATGAAATAACCGTGAACATTTTACAATTTTAGAAAATGTTGACAACTCAACCTAAATAAAGAAAAAACGCTATGAAAATGTTGATAACTCAACGCAACATCAAGGCGGTTTTTGCTTTTTTACTGAAAAACGGTGATTTTTAGCATTTATGTCGAAAAAAGATTTTTTTGGAAAAAAATTCATATTTTTTCTTTCGTTACAATCTTTGTTAAAAAAATACCAATTTTTTTATTAAATATGTGGAAATTTCAAAAAATCTCTTTACTTATCAAAGAATTTGTGATATTATATTGAGTGGAAAATTATTTTTCAAAATAATATTTAATTAAAAATTTAATTAAAAAAACGGAGGTTTTTAAACATGGCTATTGAAAGAAAAAAGCAATCCATGGACGGTAACACCGCTGCTGCGCACGTTTCTTATGCGTTTACAGAGGTTGCCGCAATCTATCCTATTACTCCTTCTTCCGTAATGGCTGAGCTTACAGACGCATGGTCTGCTACAGGTCTCAAGAACATTATGGGCGAGAACGTAAAGGTTATGGAGATGCAGTCCGAGGCAGGTGCCGCAGGTGCCGTTCACGGCTCTCTTGCAGCAGGCGCTCTGACCACCACCTACACCGCATCTCAGGGTCTGCTGCTGATGATCCCCAACATGTACAAGATCGCAGGCGAACTGCTGCCCTGTGTCTTCCACGT
>CALAXC010000401.1 GCA_937894775.1 uncultured Clostridia bacterium | reverse complement strand
TCTGCACGGTTGTCGTAAGTAAGATAGCGTCCCTCTGCGCTTTCGAGTTCCTTCTTTACATCCTTGATGCTATCGTTAGGATTTTCGGGACGGAAGTAAATCTCGTAGCGACGAATTGTTTCGTTTTCTCGCTTCTCGGCAATCTCGCCATCCGCTTTCTTGCGAAGGGCTTGTTCCGCAGCTTTCTTTTCTTCCTCAATTGCTGTTCTATACTGAATTTCGAGTTGTTTTTTCTTTTCTGCCCTTGCTTTTTCAATATCCTTTTGAAGAGCAATAGCAAGACTCTTTTTCTGACTTTCAACTCTGCGAGCATTTCTTGCTTCGTAATATACGGCAATAGAGATCATCGCCATAGCCGATTCGAGCTTTTCTTCCATTTCTGCCGTCAATCTTTCAATTTCGGCGTCTATCTCGGCAATCTCATCGGCGTGTTTCTTTTCCTTGAGCTTTGATTTGCGCTTTTTGAGTGCTTCGATCTGCTCGCCGTATTCGCTCTCAATAGGGCGAGTAACGGCTTTTGCGTATTCTTCACGAACCTCTTTATCCTTATTTTCCTCTATATCTCTTGTAAGTGTGGCTGCAAGATCTCTGATATAGGATTCAAGCCTTTGAGCATAGACTCCTTCGAGCCTTGCGGATTCCGTCTTTATAAAGCTCTCAACTTCACTTGCTATAATACCTGCATACTTGCTGTCAATTTCGGAAAATGCAGCAGTTCTCGCTCTGTTGAAGGCGTTTTCAATTCCAGAATAATCCGGCTCTATATCAGAGAAGGTGAAGGAAAAACGCTCACCGAGTAGATATTGATGGAATCGGAAGCCTTTGGGAAGATTACCTTCTGCATCGTATTCGGGTTTTGAAGGAGAAAGCCCCATGGATTCCTTCGTATAACGGCGCAAATGCACCTCATATTTGGGCTTACCTTTTCCGTTCTTACCTGTGGTTTCGGAAAGCACAGCTTTTCTGTTTTTCTCAATAGCAACACAGATGAACGGGAATTCATCTGCTCCGGCTACCTCTCTGTCAAGAAGGATTTGTTCTCCTTTGGAGTGTTCCTCGTGACCACCGAGAAGAAGAGGTGACCAAGTATCTTCGTTTTTCTTATACGAAGCCTTGGTTACGACATATCCGCGCACAGCAAAAACATCGGTGATTTCCTCGCATTTTTCAGATTGAACACCGAGATAATATTTTCTGAATTTGATGTATTCTTGCCACTTTCCAAAGATACGGTATGCATCTTGAGGATTGGGGATAGGATAGACCTCGGAACAAAGACGGTCGATGAAATCATGGGTAAGTGTAGCATCGTGCATCTCTCTGACACCGTAATCGGGAACGGTGATCTGCCTACCCATTCTATCTGAAAATGTCTTGGTGGCAAAAGCACACGCACCTATGCAGTATACAGACTTCTCGCCAAATTTTGCTACACCAGAATCTATAAGCTCAATTCCTTTTACGGTCACATCTATGACATTACCAAAGGTAACATCTCCGATAAAGATGAGGTCGTATTTTGAGGGGATATAATTTGTCGAATATACGCTTTTTTCGGGGCGGATGACTATGTTGTAGATGCATTCTTTCCCGCGGCTGTTAGTTGTTGTTTTTCGCTCAAAGCTTGGCATCGAAACATAATAGGTGTGATATACTCTCGGACAACACGCCGCTATAAGCTCCTGAAGCGTGTCGGGAGCATATCGCCCAAGTTTTCTTTTTAGAACATCGTACTGTTCAGTTAAAGAAAGAGTGTAGAAGTCATCCCAACTCTTGCTTCCTTGGTTTAAGTTATCGTAAAAATTTAGGTACAGATAACTCATTGTATCTCCTTTCACGCATTAAGCGGATTCGTAATTTCTTGGATTGCTCGTTTTACTTTTTCTGCAAAATAATCGTCATAATTCCATTCCGCAGCTTCGACATCTTCGTCAAAGAAATCGGAACATAGTGCTTCGTAGAATGGCAAAAGATCTACGAGCATGGCTTCTATATACTCGTTACCGATTTTCAGATAATATTGCGACATTTCACCGTTGCGATATTGATCTGTCAAGAGCATTTCGGGATAGTTCTTTTGCATCTTCTCGAACAGATCCTCGCTATTGTGTTTCAGCATATTCCATACGGTGAAGAATTTAGCGTAGACATCGTAACCTTTTAGGGACTCAATTCTTGCGCGACCTTTCATCGTACCGTTTAGATACGTGTGCATTTTTCCTCTCGTAACTTCCTTTTCAGCAAAGCCAAGGTACACACACTTGCGAAGCAATAAAGCATCAAGCTCGGTTGCCATCTGATGTATGAACTGTGCGCATTGCGATATCCACAGTTTATTGTATGTTGTCTGTCTTTTTGCTCCTGAAAGGATACCTGCCACGGTCGCATCTTCGTTATCATCAAGCCCTGTATGGAGGCGTTCCAAGCGAACCTGCTCCGCAATATCGGTGGGAGATGTGAATGCCCCAAATGCGGTCTTGTATTCTCTCCATGAAGCCGTAAGCTCTGCAAGCTTATCTCGGAATTGATTGATCACATAATCATGTCTGTGTAGTCGCTTCGGAAGAAAATAAGTTGTGTTTCTTGGCAATGCAGAAGCTGCATCCAATACGCTTGTAGGAACTCCTGATGTTCCTATCTTCTTCATCCTTTTTATGTCGATCTTGACTCGGTTTCCATCTCTGTGGATACCGTAATATCTTTCATCATCACTCGGTATTTCGACTCCGTTCCATTTGGAGGCGTACTTAGAGTAATCGTGAACTTTTGAATGTGGATTTCTGTTTTTCTTCTTCATAAAAACCTCTAATAAGCAAAAATATCCCACCGAAGTGGGATATTCCTATGCCTGTATATAGACTCACGCAGCATATATGTTCAAGCATCAATCACCACTCCGCACACTAAAATGCCATAGGCAAAATCCCCTCGACGCGAGGAGATAATTGTTCTCCGTCCAAGGACGGTTTTGCTTTTACGATATATAGTATATCATAAAATTAAGAACATTTCAATCAGTTTCGACTATAATTGTATAATTTTTTGTTAACATTGTCAATGTACCTGTGGTTCAAAACAAGAAGGTCTACTCGATTTCGAGCAGACCTTCCATTTGAACATTCAGCAAAGCGGAGAGGTTTACCAATCGCACAAGCGAAGGAAGTTTGTTCCCGTTTGTCCATTCGTAGATCACTCTCGGACTCGAAAGCCCAAGTTCTTCTGCAACCTCATCGTAGGTAAGACCCGATTTCTCGATTGCTCGATAAATCTTCTCGCCGGTTTTCTGTCTGTTCAATTTCTTTTTGCAGCCCATTTCAACTACCTCCTTTGGTGAACATCTCAACATCAAAGGCAGTTCGACTGCGTATTCAATTATAACACAGGGGCGCTGTTTTGTCAACGCCCCGTGCGCACTCCCGTGCTTCTTTTTCGTTGAACAGAATATGTTCAAATCGTCTGTACGAGTATTATATCAAATAAATCGCTTGTGCTTAAAATAAACTTAATATATAATTTGTATTTACTATTTTAGCAATATTCACATATTCCTTATGACTACTCCATTTATATTTATCTATAGATGATATATTAGCGTTTAAAGGGTTTTGATGTATATATCTAACACATTCTAATCCTTCTCGGATTAAAGGTAAGGTATTACAAAATGATAGAAGATTTAATGGA
>CALAXC010000400.1 GCA_937894775.1 uncultured Clostridia bacterium | reverse complement strand
AAGCTCTTTTGCTTCCGACAAATTGGTTTCGTTTATTCCGCCTACTGCCAGAAGCTTTATATGCGAAAGAGGTGCCGTAACAGCCTTAACATATTCAACACCCATGTTGGTTATCGGAAACAATTTAACAAAATCTGCCCCATATCTGTGTGCGTTCTGCATTTCACTCGGAGTAAGTGCCCCAGGCATTGATACCATATCAAGTTCTCGGGTTTTTCTTATAATATTTTCACAGGTATCAGGAGAAATTATAAATCTTCCGCCTGCCTTTTTTGTGAGTTCGACCTGTTTTTCGGTAATAACAGTTCCTGCTCCAATAAACATTCTGCCTTCAAAATATTTTGAAAGCATTTCAATGTTTTTTGCAGTTTCTTCATCACTTATCTTTCCGTCGGCACTGTATATAGCATCTGCGGTCTGCACAAAGCTCTTGTTTTCGCTATTTATGATCATCTCTCCGCCAAAGCCCATAAGCCCGCGCATATAGAAAAGGTCGCCGTTTGCCACGTTAAGCCTTCCGTTGCTGTCGGTTCTGTGTCCGTAACCCGCATTCATCGTTCCAAGTAAGGACACGCCGCTGCCGAAGGTGATGCTTCTGAGCTTTCCTGTCGCGCCATCGCCAAAGCTGTAGTTGGCTATCTCCTTTACCTCGTTGGGTATGACGTACTCGGTCCGCTCGCTTCCTATAGGATACTGAACGAGCGTGTAAAGTCCTTTGGTAAAGAGCACCGAATCAAGTGAGGTATATACCTCATTCGTATCGGCAACCTCAATAGCTTCAAGGCTGCTGAGCATAAGAGCTTTATCCCATATAAAGCTTACGCTATGGGGAATATAGACCGACTTTATTTCCTCTTCCGAGGTCTGCACAGGAACAGATCTGATCAAGCCGTCGCTCATTCCGCCTATAGATACCACACTGTAGTCGTATCCACCGAAGCTTACTGTCTCGGGGATAACAACCTCTCCGCCCTTTTGTATGCCTATGAGCTGTACCTCACCCGCTCCTATGAAGGCATAGGTCAGACCGTCTACAGTAAAGCTGTCTCTCAGAACAGGAATATCGAGAGCTATCTTAGTTTTTGCGCGTTCGGGAAGCTCATAAAGATACTCTGTTCCCACTCCGCTGAAGGAAAATGGCACATGCGTATCGACAAAGCTTTTCTCACCCGACATCCACGGACCGTCTATCCAGGCAACGTTCTGGTCATCGGTAGTGCAGAAGAAGCCGTAAGAAATACCTGACATCCATTCAGGCGTATCGTCCCACGTCAAGTCAAACCAATACCACTCTCCGTCGTCCATTTTGACCATATTCCAAGCGTGGTCCTCTCCCATAGACTCGCCGATCACGTAGATGTTTTCAACTCCGCAGTAATTGAGCAGAAGCTGGAATGTCCTTGCGTAGCTCTCACAAACGCCGCTTCCCTTTTCAAATACGCCAAGGACGTTGTGCGCCCATATCGCATCCTCGGGAGTTACTCCGTCGGCCTCGTAAGCATAAAAGGTGTTCTTTATTATCCTGTCGTGAAGAGCAAGTGCTATACGGTAAGGTGAGCTTTCGTTATTGACGCAGGATATATACTCGCGCACCGAATCAAACACGAAAGCATTATATTTTTCTCTCGCCTTACCCGTTGCGTACTCCGCTTCTGTGAGTAGATTAAACTTCTCGCTGCTATAGTTGAAGCTTGAAGCTATCCAATAATAGAGCGGATGGTCGCACTTATACGAGTTCCAGACTATTATTGCATCGTCAGAGGTCAGTCCAAGGTCTGCAAAATCAAATACCGCAACGACGTAAGCTCCGTTGCTCTCCTGCGCGTCTATCGTAGTGTCGGTATGGAAAAGAGTTGCCGCAGAGTCCATTCTCTTGTAAAGCTGCTGTAGCTTGTCTCCGTTTTCTCGCGCGGCAAGAGCCTCGTAAGCATAATTACTTGCATAGCGTCCGATATTGCCGTAGCCTGTAGGCATTATCGGGCGGTGAGGAACGGTGGTAGTACCGCAGACAGTACATACTTTAGCATCGGTAAGTCCCGACTCAGTCTCTGTCGGCTCGTATCCCTCGACTGTTTTTTCATCGTGTCCGAGCGCACCTATCATCTGCGGCTCTGCTATCATCTCTCCGCAATCGTCGCATCTGAGTCCCTCGGAATAGCCTGATTCTATACAGGTAGGCGCTTTTGCCTCAATAATGCTCGTATTCTGATGCTTACAGTTCACATCGCGCACAAAGCCGCAGACATTACACTCCGCATCTTCTTCACCGTCGTAGCTATGAGCTCTCAGCGGAATTATTCCCTGCGCCACAAGCACCTCACCGCAAGTCTCGCAGTGCTTTCCCTCGGTCAGTCCCGTAGTCTCGCAGGTCGCCTCCTTTGCGGGATCAACGACTATCTCTACATGCCCCTCTGCTCGCTCTGTAATGCGCTCTGTGATCTTGCAGATCGCGCATTTTCTCTCCTTGATGCCCTCAAGTCCGAAGCAGCCAAGCTCCTGGATAGTTTCCCACTCACCGAACTGATGCTCACAAGTTTCGGGATCGACAGGCTCACTTTTATCCTCTGTGCTCTCTTCGGTAGAATTATAATTTGGAGTTTCCACGCCCGTCGGCTTATTATCGGGTATTTCCGTAATATCGGGGAGCGGATTTGCCAAAAATATGCTACAGGAGCTGAGCGAGAGCGTCAGCAAAAGCAGAATAGCACACAGATTTATGTATATAAGCTTATTATTTCTTTTTAGGATTAGCGGTAATTTTAGCAATACTTTCTGCCTGACCGATAACAACCATATGGTCGTCTGCCTTGAAAACGTAATCTGCACCGGGCATTGGGCGAAGCAGACCCTCACGCTTAACCGCAATAATATTCAGGTGATAATCTCTGCGGACATTTACTGTGGAAATTGAGTGTCCTACCCAAGTATCGGGCACGGGGATTTCGTAAATCGAAAAATCTGGTGTTAATTCAATGTAGTCGTAAACGTTGTCGGCATTAAAGCGTATGGCAAGTTTTTCTGCCATTGCTTTTTCGGGGTAAATAACCTCATCTGCACCGACGCTTTTCAGAAAGCGTGCCTGAATATCTCTGTTGGCCTTTGAAACAACGTACTTTGCGCCGAAATCCTTAAGCAGAGCTGTGATTTCAAGCGAGGACTGAAAGTTTTCCCCGATAGAAACAAAGCAGATATCAAAGTTATTTACGCCGAGTGCACGTACCGTGCCTTCGTTTGTGCAGTCACCGACAAAAGAATCGGTAAACATCGGTGCAAGCTCTTCAATTTTGGTTTCGTCGCTGTCAACAATCATAACATCGTTGCCAAGCTCCTGCATTTTTGCGGCAAGGTCCCCAATGGGGGAAGGGGTCTTTTGCCTCTTTTTCGTAAAGCCCGTGCCCTCTATACAGGCGCGCAGAAGAAAGGAAAGGAGGTACTTGCAGTCGAACTCATTTTCCCCCACTACCTCGGCATGCGGGTCGCTCACCGCAAAGCGGACAAGCCCCTCGTGGGCGGCGATATGCGCACCAAGCGTCGGCGCGTACGCACTCGCCATCTGCAAAAACTCCTCACTCCTGACCGAAAGGGACAAAAGGCATATCCCCTCCCCCTGCGAGAGAAAGTAATGTGTTTCGCCCGGGCGCAGGATCATCGCCTCGCCGCCCTGCATGAAGCACTCACACCCTTCGACAACCTGGGTCGCGGTGCCGCCCATCAGCCATATCACCTCGTAAAAATCGTGGGAATGGTGGATGGCGGTCAATCTCCTGTTTGTAATTTTTTGAAAAATATAGGAATCCAGCCGACGGAAGGGAATGGAATCAAACCTATAATGCTCTGCCTTCATATACACTCCAAAGGATGAAATAACAGTAAAATTATACACGATTTCTGCGAGAAAAGCAATAGATGCTCAAAAATCGCAAAAATGCTCATCCGGGATATAGACACCCCCTTGCTTTTTCCGTACAATGGTGTAAAAGGGGGGAACACTTATGCCTTTACTGCTTTTACCGTCAATCCTTTTTGCCTCGCTGAACAGCATTCTGCTTCATCGGGTCAAGCTCACTACGCCCGCCTCGGTCTTTGGGCTGAACGCCATCGGCTCGCTGGTATGGCTCCTTTGCCTATCAGCCCTGAACGGCTTTTCCCTGCATTTTAGCCGTCCGATCCTGATCTTCGGCGGCGGACTGCTGGTCTGCGGTGCACAGTATCAGGAGGACGGCACGGCAGTTATGACTGCGTCGCTGCTGAGTCTGGAAACCGGAGAGGTGACAGATGCGCAGATTTCCTCCATGATTCGGGAACGAAAACTATCAAGCCACTGTGCGTCTCCGTACTCGCACATATTCTCCTCGGTACAGCCCGGATCGTGGACGATCTGATTTCTCACCCAACGGTAATGCTTGAGTTGCTTCAGATCTTCATCCCATCCCGGTACATATCGGGCACCAATGGGCGTGTTTATCATTTCATCGATATAAGAGGAAACACCGTGGTTATCGCTATATATCTCGCTGCACAGCTTTTCCAGTCTTTTATAGGAATCAATAAAACTCATGGTTTGCTCCTAATCTTCGTTTCTCTGGCTGCTGGCCTCCTTCAGCCGGTCGATCGCCATTTCAGGGCTCATGGTGTGGTACATTAGATAAACCACGCGCATAGTCTTTGCCGGGGCCTGACGGTAAATCTCCTTGCTGCTCTCACCGGTGTAGAAATTCCAATAGCGGTAAATATACCCCGTCCAATATAAAGTTTCCTTATCGAAAACCTCGCCAGGCACGGAAAGTGCATCCTTGCACTCGTCGCTCATTCGCGAGTAGATATATTCCTTGCCCGCCCACTGAACATGGTGAAATTCAGAATCCATATCCTTGGAAATATCCGAGGTCATAAACGCCTTGATGAAGGCTTCGCTGGCAATGCTACGCTCTCCTGATAGCTCGAACAGCTGCCCTTGAGTATCGCACAACGCAAGTTCTAAAGAGCCGATCATATCATTCTCCTCTTAAAATCTCGTCAAAGAATTTTCCTTCACGGCGGTACTTCACTTCAATTTCTTCCGCCAAGGCAACGCCTTCTTTTCTCCTGGTCACGCTCATATCCTTCAGCATAGCAAGTTCCAAATAAGAAATCGGTTGCTCGCCGACGATTTTGATCTGCTTACACGCCTTTTCGGAAATTGCCACGTACTGTTTACCGAGATCCAATGCAGACAGACAGTTAATGAGGGCAACATCGGTCAGAGTTCTGTTAAAGAACCGGGACAGCTCCGTGTACATTCTGTCGTTGGCAATATATCCTACGATTACATCATATCCATCTGCCATCTTCGCATACTTTTCGTAAATAGCAGTGCCCTTTGCTTTTTCCATTTCTTTGCGGTAATAGGCAATCAGCATCGCCCAATCCATACCGATATCTACAGTAAGTACCTTGAGTCCGCGCAGATCCAGATCTACCGTATAGAACATCGGTTTCTCTTCATTGCAGACCAGGGTCAGCGGCTGCAGAGGTGCAGTACCCATATAAAAGCCGCTACCAAAATCACACTCGGCACGGCTGATAGGTGCAATATCCCCGTCAATGCCTTTCTTGGATCCATGATAAAGACGCACGACATCGCCGTTTGCAACTTTCTCACCGGTCATTCTGTTGAGTGTCATATCGCATACGGGAACGCCCTTCGCCTTGCAAAGATCATATATTTTGGATTGTGCCAACTTGTTGGGCACAGCGCGTCCATTCTCCCAACGGTTGACGGTAGCAAAGGTAACATTCAGTTGCTGGGCAAAATCGGTCTGGCTCATGTTCAAATAGGTTCGAATTTGTTTAATCAATGTCTGCATAGGGTTGCCTCCTGGTATAACATTGTTTCTAATTCATATTATAGCCAATGTTATATGCTCCGTCAATGGGTTTTGCGCAAAAGTTTCAATTTGTTCAAGAATTTCGGAGTTTGGGATATCCCATAAACACAAAAATTGGGATATCCCAAGATTGCAGCATTATGGGATATCCCAAAACGGGCCATGTTGGGATATCCCAACTTTGGTATGAAAGGGCCGTTTTGCAGAGGGGGAACGTTTTTGAAACACGAGGTCCCCCTTAAGGATTAATTATTGATTACATACGCAAAACGCTATCATTCGTACACAAACGATAACCATTCGAGCACATTACGTAAGATAAATCGTCCTAAATCGCTCTAAATCAGAATAATCTCTTCTAAATCAAAATCAATACTTTTTCCTGAGGAGGTAACCTATCTTTTTGAAATGATAAAGTTTCGATAGTTTGAAGCGAAAAACTGTCTTTACGAAAGTACCTTTCGTTCGCTGAAAATCTATCCTTTTCATATGACAAGAAAAATGACTGTCTCTTCGATAGTAAACAGAGGGAGAAAAATCCCTTGTCGTCATATCGAAAAGGCAGTCATATCCTCATTTCGAAGAGAAAGCCATCCGTCATTTCGAAGAGATAGCGGCACTCATTTCGAAACGACAGTTTCGCCTTTGATTAATCTAAAATAAATCTGAATGTCATTTCAAAATGACAGATCATCTATCATTTCGAAATGCGGTCTCATAGTCTGATCCCCATACGATGAGGGCGAGACCAAAGCAGGCAGCGGGATAGAGAAAGGTATCGGGAGCCAGGGACTGCCCCAAATTTCGTCCGCAAAATATGCCCAGCAGGACGATCATAAGAATGGTGATGTATTTGTAAATCTTCATCGTTTTTTCTCCTTTTGAAAATTTTTTCGTCAGAGGGGGTTGTCTTTTTTCGCAAAAACGCATATATTATAAATAGAATATTTATTTGCGAAGGCGTAATTCAAAGAGAACGCAAACCTTGATACATTCGACGGTTTGTGCTTCCCTCAGGCGCTTTCGCCACGGGATGCACTTATCTTCGGATAGGTGCTATTTTTATTTGCACCAAACAACTAAATAGTGTTTGTAGCGGTGAAACGCACCTATCCGGCCCACACACCGGGCTACATATCTCTTAATACCTTGCAAATCTCATCGGCAAGGACGAGAAGGAAGTTTTCAAAATGAACTCCAAGGATATGTAGAAAGGTTGCAGAAATGCATATTCAAAGATTGTGGCAGGCAGGAAACAGGTATAGCGGACAACCCTTCCCGCATAAGGTTGGTACCAAGGGGAGGTACTCGGTATGAAGACATTTGCACCGATTAACATAGTTGTCCACTATCCCAAGACGGAAGAAGGATGGCGGGAACTGAGACGCCGTATGGCGATCGTTCACGCAGATGCGGTACTTAACAGCATATCCAAACTGAACTGTCCTGCGTCACAAAAGGAAAGACTGCTGCAGGCGATCATCGACGATACGAAAGCACAGATCAAAGCCGAAAAAGCAGCAAAATCAAACTAAGGCAATGCCGTCCCCGCGGGGACGGCATTCCTGTTTATGTAGAGATTCTGTCCTTGAAATATTTCTCCCAAGACTTCAAGCTGACTACCTTTCTGC
>CALAXC010000399.1 GCA_937894775.1 uncultured Clostridia bacterium | reverse complement strand
GCCCGCGTGAACGTCGGGCATAATTCTTATCTTCGAGGACGAAAATGCCTCGGTATCGCATACCGCCTTGATCTGCTCACGCGCACCATCCTCAAGGGTGGAGGCAAAGCACTTTGCGGTGTTAAAAGTTCCTATAATCTCTATCATGTCGTTCTCCTTTCCTGTATCGTTATGTTGTAATTGTTGTGATCTTATTTTTTCTTGCTGTAAAAATAAGGTCCGCAATAATCTCCCTCGTGTGTTTTTATATAAGTCCATGAAAAATCCTCGGCTACGACAAATATCTCCGTGCGTTGATCTAACTGCTGTGCACTTGATTCCTGCCACGTCATCGAAAAGCTCTCGGGATGTCGTTTTCCAAAGGGTTCGATAAACAAAGCGCTATCTCTTTCATAGTGAGAAATGCGGTCATACGCTTCTCTGGCAGCATCTCCTTTTAAGTAACTGCCTTCCGGTAAAAGCTCCCATGAAAAAAGATGCCAAATATGGTTGCCACGAGAAACAACATACTTTTCCAGCTGCTTTTTGGAAATTCCTTCAGCAAATGCGGCGAGCCATCTTTTTTCAAATTCGTTAAGTGTCATGGCAACCTCCTTGTTAAGACCTCAGTAAAGTAGCAAGTTGGGTAAGAATATCCCCGTTGCTATTTAGGTTAATATTGCCCACATTCTCGCAAATGCGCTCAACATACTCAAGCTCCTTGAGCTTGTAAAGGGTCTGGTTTTCATCCATCAGCTTTGCTGTGTTCAGCAAAGAGCGGGTAGATGCAACCTCCTCGCGGCGGGCGATTACGTTTGCCTGTGCGCGCTTTTCAGCCACAAGGACGGTGTTCATGATCTCGCGGATCTCACCGGGAAGGATGATATCCTTGACACCGGCATCCGTAATTTCTACGAACAGATCCTTTTCCTTGGCTTTCAGTTTAGCGAACACAAACTCGGACATCTGATCCTTGTTTTCAAGGATCTCATCCAGCTTGTATTTGCCAACGTATTCGCGCAGGGCAAGCTGTGCCGCCACGTGCATTTGCTCTGCGAAATCATCGATCTCGGTCAGAATCTTGACGTAGTCGGTCACGCGGTAGTTGCAGACAAAATTGATGCGGAGAGAAACCTTATCTGCGGTAAGGATCTCCTGACCCGTGATATCCATTTGTGTCAAACGGGTATCCACAAAGCCCACGTCTACTTTAATGGGAGTTTTCCAGAAGTAGTAGGTGCCTGCATCCAAAATGCGCTCAAGCTTCTGATTGAAGTAGAGTCTTGCCTTCTGATATTCAGCAACCTCGATTTTGGTGTAGTAGATCTGAGGAATCTTTGAGAAGATGTACTCGGGGATGGATTCGTCCACCGCAGGAGTTGAAATGTCTACGATTTTGAATTCATGCTGATCTACGACAGACCAAAAGGCGTATTTGCCGTGACGAAGAACAGAAGAAAACTTGCCGTTTACATAGTGGAGAGCAAGCTCCTCGTCGCCTACTTCAACGACTGCCACACGGTCGGCAATTGCTTTGTCTGCAAGCAAGGTTTCAAGAGCGCACTTGCTGCACACGATAGGCTGTTCCAAGTTGGAAATCTCAATCTCCTTGCCGCCAAACAGGTGATACTTGCCCGCGTCGAGCGTTTTTGTATACTTTCCGTTTTTGAAGAGAAAACCCTTCTGATTTTCATTGATAATCATCTTTTTCATAGTATGTAACCCTTTCTTCAGAATTGAATAGATTTTTGTCCGGTCTTATTATAGCCAAAGCACTCACCATATAGTTTTTTGCCGATGTACTCTTTATATCTGTAATAATCGTATCGGTAATATTCATTCCAATAGCTGATCATACGGCAATGTCCTAATTTGAAATAATCAAAATTGCGTTGGCAAAGTGCTTTATACGTTTCACAATTTCTTCCTTGCAATTTTTGATAAACAGTATCCAAAATTTCTTTTACATATTCGTCGCAAATCTTTACGATATACGGCATTGCCCATTCCGGTGTATCGGAATCAAGCAGAGCTTCTATGTGCTTTTGGCGAACGTATCCATCATAGCTTCTTGAAAAAATGCAATGGTAGATCACTTGTTGCTGCGCCGTAAGTTTGTTTTGAAAAATCAATTTGTCACTTAAATAAACACGATATGGAATCTCTATTTTCTCACCCGAGAGTAAGCTCCATTCAGTTGTTTCATCACTATACAATGCGCCGCTGTATGCTTTGCTTGTCACTGTCAAAGAATTGCAAACAGCTTCGACATCTGCGGTATATTCTTTTGGAAATGCTTTTATAAGCTTTGATAAAAGTTTATTTCTTTTTGTGGGAAAGAAGAAAAGCATTATATAATCACTCCAATCATAATTTCGTTTGATTCCGCTATCATTCATGCAAAAGCAGCGGCTGAAAATTTAAGTGCCTCCTGCACAGTGCGGAAAGAAATCTTTTGGCACTGTTTGGGATAACACGGTATCCATTCTCAGGCAAGGCTTGCTTTTGCATTGCTCTGCGAGATGTACCGAAGCACTCTCGCTTTGCCGAATGATAACGAATGTCTGAATAAAAACGTTCTCGCACACGATTTCGTGTACCGTTCTTTTTGCGTCCCGAAGGACAAATCTTCCAAACCGCTGGCGATATGCTTTTGCATACGGCGGGATTCGAACCCGCGAATATCGAGCTTGACAGGCTCAAGGAGCAAGAATTCTTCTGGCATACACTTTGGAATATCCTCGTGCACCGCTGTGAAGGATTGACTCAAACACCGGCTTGAAGTAACCTTGCAAGCATATTTTACCATTCTGTTCGCCGTTTTTCACGGAAAAAAAGCTGCGAAAATAACAAAAAAGCCCTCGAATGAGAGCTTTTTCGCTATTTTAATCCACAGTTTAACTGTTTTTTCAGCTTTTCGATGATCAATCGCTTGAAGGATTCCGATCCGATAACCTCTACCATCGGTCCGAAGGAAAGGATTCTGATCACCATTTCGGGTTCATCATCGTGAGCATATTTGATTTTTACAAGATAATTCTTTCTGTCAAGCTTTTCGGCTTGCTTTTCAAAATGTGCAAAGTGAAGCATAAATCGTTCCATTGCGTTTCGCTCGTCGCGGATCTTCACGGTGATCGTATCGTATATGACCGCTTTTTCCTCGCCAACTGACTGCCTTTCTCCGGTGTAATGCGCACA
>CALAXC010000398.1 GCA_937894775.1 uncultured Clostridia bacterium | reverse complement strand
TCAGGGCGTCGCCCTGAGAACCTACCACCTTTTGAAAAAGGTGGACGAAAACTTTTCAGCTGGGTTAGTGCGTACATTGTGCGCTGATTGTTAGATTGGCTGTCGGCTCAGCCGACTTTGAAAAAAGCGAAACCAAAAACTTGCGGAGAAAAAGGACAGCTCCCCTAAAAAATATTGTTTTTGTAAGAAATAACCAAAAAAGAGGTATATATTTTTTTTAGAGGGTATATAATTTTGTGACAAAAATGTATTGCAAAATGCACAGAAATATTGTATAATTATTAAAAGGTTTGTTCAAATAAACCAATAAGCGGAAAAACTTTTGATTTTTTGCTTAATAATTTTGATTTTTCGCTAAAGCGAAAGGGAGGAGGAAAAGCCGATGGCTAATTTTGAAACAAAACAGATAAGAAATATAGTTCTTCTCGGACACGGAGGATGTGGAAAGACGTCGCTTGCCGAGGCTATGTTATATATTACAGGAGGAATTGACAGACTTGGTAAGATCGAAGACGGAAATACCGTTTCGGATTACGATCCCGAAGAGACTAAGAGAGGTTTTTCTCTTTCTGCTTCTCTTATAAATACTGTATGGAAGGATTGCAAGATAAACGTTATTGATGCTCCCGGCTATCTTGATTTTGTCGGAGAGGTAAATCAGGCTGTAAGAGTTGCCGACAGCGCTGTTATAGTTGTTGACGGTAAAGCGGGTATCGAGGTGGGTACAGAGCTTGCTTGGAATTACGCAACCGCTGCAGGACTTCCCAAGGCGTTCTTTATAAACAAGTTTGACGATAACGATGCACGTTTTGCAAGGGTTCTTGACGATCTTCATACTACCTTCGGAAAGCACATCTGTCCGCTTACCATTCCTATGGTAAAGGACGGTGAGGTTAAGGGCTGTATCGATCTTATAGATCAGAGTGCGCACGTATTTGATAACAATGGACGTCACAGCGTGGAGATAATTCCCGCAGAGTCTATGGAAGCTGTTGAAAAATTCCGTGATATGCTTATGGAAGCTGTTGCAAGTACAAATGAAGATCTTATGGAAAAATATTTCAGCGGTGAAGAGATAACTTATATGGAAGCTATCAATGCCGTTCATGAGGGTATTATCAACGGTGAGATTGTTCCCGTATTCTGCGGAGCTGCTACAAAGCTTTGGGGTGTATGGACTATGCTCGATAAGATAACCGAATCCTTCCCGCGTCATACTGCTAAGAAGAAAGAGCTTCTTGCTGACGGTGCTGAAATGGATATCGCTGTTGACGGCGAGCCCGCAATTTTTGTTTTCAAGACGGTCGCAGACCCGTTTGTTGGAAAGATGTCTTTCTTTAAGGTTATGAACGGAACTGTTAAGCGCGATCTTCTTATGACAAATACTACAACAGGTGACGGTGAAAAGCTCGCACATATTTATACGGTATGCGGTAAAAAGCAGACCGAGGTTGAAGAGCTTGCCTGCGGTGATATCGGTATGGTTGCAAAGCTTACGTCAACCAATACCAATGATACGCTTACCTGGAATAAGAGCTTTTCTTATTCTCCTATAGAATATCCTAATCCTTATTTTACAAAGGCTATGACGCCCGCAACAGCTAAGGATGAGGGTAAGATATCTCAGGCTATCTCGAAGATGCTTGAGGAAGACCGTACTGTTAAGTACGAAAACAACTCCGAAACAAAGCAGATGCTTGTTTCTGCGCTTGGCGATATGCATCTTGCGGTCCTTAGTGCAAAGCTTAAAAACAGATTTGGCGTAAACGTGAACTTCGATACTCCTAAGGTAGCATACCGTGAAAAGATCACGAAGCGCGTTGATGTTGAAGGAAAACACAAGAAGCAGAATGGCGGTTCGGGACAGTACGGACATGTTAAGATAAGATTTGCACCCGGTGAAGGCGACGGCCTTACCTTCAGTGTTTCCGTAGTAGGCGGAACGGTTCCTAAGAACTTCTATCCTGCAGTTGAAAAGGGATTGCAGGATGCGATGGTAAAGGGCATAGCAGGATTTCCGCTTGTAGGACTTGCGGCAGACCTTTATGACGGCTCTTACCACGATGTTGACTCTGACGAGCTTTCCTTTAAGACAGCGGCAAGCTTAGCATATAAGAAGTGCCTCGAAACAGCGGCTCCCGTTCTTCTTGAGCCTGTAGGCGATATGGATATAACCATTCCCGATGCTCTTGTGGGTGACGTTATGGGCGATCTTAATAAGCGTCGCGGCGCGGTAATGGGTATGGATCCTGCCGCAAAGAAGGGATATACTGTAATACACGCTATCGTTCCTAAAGCTGAGATCGTTGAATATCCGATCGTTCTCCGTGCTATGACACAGGGCAGAGGAAGCTTTGAGTATGCAGTGACAGGTTATGACACCGTTCCTGCAAATATTGCTCAGAAGATAGTAGATGCTTATAAAAAAGAAAATGCTTAAGCTCTGAAAAATAAAACCAAAAAGGCAGAGATTTTTTCTCTGTTTTTTTGGTTTGTACTTGACTTTAATATTAATAAGTGCTATAATTCAATGGTTGAATATTAATTATATATTGGAGATATAAAAATGCAAGTTCTTTTAAGCTTATCTATAGCACTTTTGGCGGGACTTTTGCTGTCGAGATTGGCGAAGACATTAAAGCTTCCCGCGGTAACCGCATATCTTGTCGCGGGAATTCTGGTAGGTCCCTTTTTGCTTGGCGGAATTTCGGTGTTTGGAATACACCTTGGATTTTCAAAAGATGATTTTTCGGCGTTTAAAATAATTTCTGAGGTGGCACTCGGATTTATCGCTTTTTCAATAGGAAATGAATTCCGACTTTCCGATCTTAAAAAGAACGGAAAAAAAGCGACTGTAATAGGCATTTTTCAGGCTGTCGCAGCTACATTGCTCGTTGATGCGGTACTTATAGTTATCGCGTTGACAACTAAGATAATAAGCGTTGAAGCGGCTATCGTTCTTGGTGCTATCGCTTCGGCAACCGCTCCTGCGGCAACGCTTATGGTTGTAAAGCAGTATAAGGCAAAGGGGCCGCTTACCGATATCCTTCTTCCTATAGTTGCTATCGACGATGCTGTGGGACTCGTTCTTTTCGCTGTTTCATTCGGTGTAGCGAAAGCGATCGGTTCGGGAACGATCAGTCTTGTTTCTATATTGGTTGAACCCTTGATAGAGGTCGTGCTCTCGCTTTTGCTTGGCGCGTTGATGGGATTACTGTTTAATTTCTGTGAAAAGTTTTTCCATTCCCGTTCGAAACGACTTGCGATGTCGGTAACATTTGTTCTTCTTACCGTTGCGCTTTCTATGATAAAGTTCAGCATATGGGGAGTTCATATAGGATTTTCCTCTTTGCTTGTTTGTATGATGCTTGGAACTGTTTTCTGCAATATATGCGATTTTTCTCCCGAGCTTATGGACCGTGTTGACCGTTGGACTGCACCGCTTTTCATTATATTCTTTGTTATAAGCGGAGCTGAGCTTGATCTTTCGGTCTTCACGAGTATCGGAATAGTGATCGTAGGCGTTGTATATGTTATTGCGCGTTCCGCAGGAAAATATCTCGGAGCATTTTCAAGCGCAAAGGCGATGAAATGCGATAAGCATATAGTAAATTATCTCGGATTCACACTTTTGCCGCAGGCGGGTGTTGCGCTTGGAATGGCGATAAAGGCGTCCGATCCCAAAACAGGACTCGGAGAAACCGGAGCTATAGTTGCGCAGATAACTTTGTTCGCGGTTCTTGTTTATGAGCTTGTAGGTCCTATGATCACCAAGATCTCCCTTATCAAGGCGGGCGAGATAACTCCCGAGGGTAAAGTCAGCGCAAGAGATGAGGCGTGGAATATTCTTTCAAAGCTTCATCTTGACCACCGTCACGAGCGTCACGCAAGACACGTTGAACGTGCGGAAACTGAAAAAATGGAAGATAATGATAAAAAATAAATATAAAAATTAAGAGGTGTTATTATGAAAGTAACTGTTTGGAATGAAAACCAGCACGAAAAGAAGGACCCAAAGGTTCTCGAGTATTATCCCGGTGGATTGCACGGATATATTGCTAATTTTTTGAAGTGCGATGATATTGAAGTGCGTACCGCGACTCTTGACGATCCGGATTGCGGTCTTACCGACGAGGTTCTTGCCGATACCGACGTTCTCGTTTGGTGGGGACACAGAGCACACGATCAAGTACCCGATGAGGTAGTTGACAGAGTTCAGAAATATGTTCTTTCGGGTATGGGACTCGTTGTTCTTCACTCGGGACATCACTCTAAGATATTCCGCAGACTTATGGGTACTACCTGTAATCTTAAGTGGAGAGATAATGCGCACGAAAGAATCTGGACAGTTAAGCCCAATCACCCGATAGCGGCAGGCGTTCCCGAAACCTTTGTTCTCGATCCCGAAGAGATGTACGGAGAAGCATTTGATATTCCTAATCCCGAAGAGATCATTTTTATGGGTTGGTTCAACGGCGGAGAGCTTTTCAGAAGCGGATGCACTTGGACTCGCGGACACGGAAAAATATTCTATTTTCAGCCCGGTCATGAAACAAACAAATCCTTCCAGAACGAAAACGTTCAGCTTATTATCAAAAATGCGGTTAAGTGGGCTTGCCCGGTAAATAAGAATATTCCTCTTGTTTGCCCTCACTTTGAGGCTTTAGAATAAAAAACGATAAATAAAAACGGCTGTATCATTGATACAGCCGTTTTTATTGTTTGATTTAATATTAACCTAAAACAGATATTATCTTATCGCTGCAAGTAACGTTTACTGTAAGATTTCCATTCCAGTTAGCGCTCTTGACAATAGCGTTCCACTCTGCTTCTGTTCCTTCAAAGCTTATATCTTCAAGTGCGTGGTATCCTTCAAAAGCATTGTCGCAAATTATTTTAACGTCTTTGTTGAGCTTGAAATCTTCAACCGACTTAAGATCTATACCTGCTAATACCATATGAGGGTTGGTAGTGCTTCCGAGATAAAGACCGTTTTCGTCTTTGGTGTATTCGAGAACAGTGCAGTTTGCAAATGCCTGTCCGGGCAATGCCTTAATCGAATCGGAAAGAATTATCTTCTTGAGGTAAGAGCAATTATTAAATGCCTTATCTGCAACAACAACGGTGGTAGCGCTTACTGTACACTCATCTATGGTAAGCGATTCGGCAGAAACGAGAAGAAGTGTCTTATTAGTATCGTTTCCGAGATAGAGGAGATTTCCGTTTTCTTCCTTGTTGTACTGGAGCTTGTCGCATCCGTAGAAAGCTTCTTTTGTAGCATATTCGATCTTGTCGAGCTTGATCGTTTCAAGATTTGAACATTTTTGGAATGCACCCTTGTTTATTGTTGTTACGTTTGAAAGGTCGAGGCTCGTTATAGCTATACAGTCCTTGAAGGTGAATTCTGAAATAACCTTTACCGAAGCGGGGACTGTAAAATCTGCAAGTGCGTTACAGCTTTCGAAAGCACCTATGCCGATCTCTTCAAGTCCTGCAGGAAGAGTGATCTTAGTAAGTGAGTCGCAATCGTAAAATGCGTAGTCGTTTATGTATTTATAGGTTTCCGGAACAGTAACTTCTTTTATAGAGTTGTCTGCTTTAAAAGCTTCCTGTGCGATACCGACGATCTCTCTGCCGTTTACTTCCTTGGGAAGAGTGATGCTTGCGGGCGTTATCGAGTATGATTGATATTTTGTTATCTCGTAATCGCCGTTTTCGTTAGCTTTATATTCAAATTTTCCGTGTTTTTTAGCTTCTTCGATATAGTCTTCAGCGACCTCTACCGATTCGTCGTTGTTTTCTTCGTTTTCTTCTTTATTTCCGCAGGAAACCATAGACACTGCTAAAAGTCCTGCAAGGATAAGCGCGAATATTTTTTTCATCGTAACCTCCGATATGGCATAATTACATACTTTAATATATTATACCTCAAATATTTCCTGTTGTCAACAACAAAAAAACCATTTAAATAATTTTAGTGAATTTTTAACAAAATAAAGCCTTTCTGTTTGGAATAAAGCTATTGACAGACTTTAAAAAAGTATTGTATAATATGATATATAAGTTAAAAAAAGGGGGTGCAGAAATGGGAAACAGCTCTTTGAGTATAAAAAAGCTTTACGGTGTGGGTGATGCGCGAGCAAAGACATATGCCGCTTTAGGAATATATACCGTGGGAGATCTTCTCAGCCATTATCCGAGAGGATACGAGGATAGAGGCGACGTCAGGCTTCTTGCTGAGATCGATGATTTTTCAAAGCACGCATTTCTGCTGACCGTTGCTACCGAACCTCGAACAGCACGTCTTAAAAACAGAATGACGGTAACCAAGTTCAAGGCTTATGATGACAGCGCAAGCTGCGAGATCGTTTTTTTTAATCAGGATTATTTGAAAAATGTTTTCACATTAGGGGCTACCTTCAGATTTTATGGAAAGTTAGATAAAGCTTCTCGCGGATATACTATGTCATCTCCGTCTTATGAGGCGTGGAGCGAGGATGCCGAATTGCCCTCACTTGTGCCGATATATCCCCTTACGTCGGGCATATCGCAAAAGCAGATAGCAAAGGATATGCGTTCGGCATTTTTGCTTGTTTCTACCGATAAAGAGAATGTCGATCCCTTACCTGAGGCGATCCGTTTAAAAAACAAGCTCTGCACACGTTCCTACGCCCAGAAAAATATTCATTCGCCCGATAGTTTTGCGGCTCTTGCCGCTGCAAAGAAAAGGCTTATATTTGACGAGTTTTTTACCTTTGCGCTTGGAATATCTGCGATGGGTATTCAAAGCAGGCGCGCGGCGGCTTATTCTTGTAGTCTTGCCGATCCCACGGTGCTCGAAAACAAACTCCCTTATAAGCTTACTTCAGCTCAGCGCAGGGTTATAGCTGAGATAGCGCAGGATATGAAAAAAAACACGGCGATGAGTCGAATCGTTATCGGTGACGTAGGCTGCGGAAAGACTGTTTGTGCGGCTGCGGCGATGCTTTTTGCTGTTCAGAGCGGATATCAGGCAGCGCTTATGGCGCCTACCGAAATTCTTGCTCGCCAGCATTATATCTCGATATGTGAGATGTTTGAAGGCTTGGGAGTGCGTTGCGCTTTGCTTTTAGGAGCTACTTCTGCGGCTGAAAAAAAGAAGATATATTCAGCTCTTGCCTCAGATAAAGAGGACAGGATCGATATAGTTATAGGAACTCACGCGCTTTTGTCGGAAGGAGTTGAATTTTCTTCGCTCGGTCTTTCTGTCATCGATGAGCAGCACCGTTTCGGAGTTGCGCAGAGGTCGGCTCTTGCGCAGAAAAATCCTATGTCGCATACTCTTGTTATGAGCGCAACACCTATTCCTCGTTCCTTGGCTCTTGCTCTTTACGGCGATCTTGATATTTCAATGATAGATGAAATGCCTGCGGGCAGACAAACGGTAGATACTTTTGCCGTTGATGAAAGCTATCGCACACGTCTTAATGCTTTTATAAAAAAGCAGATCGATGGCGGCGGTCAGGTGTACGTCGTATGTCCTGCCGTTGACGATGCCGAGCAAGAGGAAGATCTTTTACTTGAATCGGTAGGTGTTGAGGGCGGACTTTTAGGCAGTTCCGAAGATGAGCTTATAAAGCTTCATTCGGCTATCAAGCTTTGCGAGGAGCTTACCGAGATATTTCCTGATTTTAATATCGATTATTTACACGGAAAAATGAAGCCGCGTGAGAAAGAAGAAAAGATGTCCCGTTTTGTTTCGGGCGATACCGATATACTCGTTTCCACTACCGTTATCGAGGTGGGTGTAAATGTTCCAAACGCATCCTTGATGATAGTTGAAAATGCCGAAAGATTCGGTCTTTCGCAGCTTCACCAGCTAAGAGGACGGGTAGGACGCGGTAAACGAAAATCCTATTGTGTATTTGTTTCCGATGCTATAAAAAAGAATTCTTCGGCAAAGGAACGTCTTATGACGGTTAAAAATTCTCACGATGGATATCATATCGCAGAAAAGGACCTTGCTATGCGAGGGCCCGGAGATTTTATAGGTAAGAACTCGGATTCTCATTTGAGGCAGAGCGGGGGAGTGAGATTCCGCCTTGCCGAGCTTTGCGACGATACGGGGCTTATGACTGTTGCCTTCAACGATGCGAAGGCAATAATACAAAAAGATCCGAGCCTTGTTTCCTATCCTTCGCTTAAACAAGAAGTGGATACGATGTTTTATTCGGATACTTTTATTAATTAAAAAACAAAAAACGCATCTTGAAGGGTGTGCAGAATTAGCGGAAAAATAACAAAATCTTTCACCGATACACGGTAGGGGCGAACTGCGTTCGCCCGCGGGAGACCGCAGGTCTCCCCTACGGATAATCAAAAGTTGATACGCAGAAAACAAATAGATCCCCGACAGACCTTAAATCTGTCGGGGTTTTGTTATCATATCGATTTGTCAGTGAGTTCCTTGCAAAAAAACTCGAAATTTTCTTTCTGCTTTTCAATTTGGTATGCTTTTAAAGGCACTCTTAATTTACAAGACTTTCCTTCCATAAATTTGATTTTCACTATATATTGCTTTGGAAAAAGGCTCTTTCGAATCTTGACTTTTTTTATTTCTAAAGGCACTTTTATTGTGTATGATACTTCTGTACCTGAAAACGTCAAGACTGCTCCCAGCAAATTATTGTCCGACAAGCCATAGTAACCAGAATAAAAATTTGTTCCTTGCAACAATATTGCAAAAAAAGAGCATTTCAAGCTTTCCTTTCCATCTAAGAGGGCGGTTAAGGAATCGGTCATTAATTTTTGATAGTTCATAATATCTCCTTTATCGCCAGTTTCACCTTTGTATTGCAAAGGCATAGGGCAAAGCCCATACCCCTTATTCCTCTGTGTATAATTCGTCGTAATACCAACGGATAGGGTTTTCGTAAATGTAATTCAATCGAGTTTCGTAATCCTTTATATTTCGTATCACGTGTTCAATAAAAGATTTTTGCCAAATAGGTTTACCAACCTTTTTTGTGATCGCTCCTTTAAACTGTTTCACCATACGTTCCACCATAGGGGCGACCTGTGGTCGCCCGTATTCATCGGCAGAAATAACGACCATTATGTGTAGGTGATTCGGCATAATTACGTAAGAATACAACGATACCGCAGGATACGTTTGATTCCAACGCTCCAATTCGTCTAACACTATATTGCCTATATCGGATAATGGTAGATTTTGCGGGCGAACACAGTTCGCCCCTACGGAGTGCCAATCGAACACCTGTGGGTCAATCGATCCATTCCAAAAGTAATTCTTTCTGTTTTCCGTACAGATGGTTACAAAATATGCACCGG
>CALAXC010000397.1 GCA_937894775.1 uncultured Clostridia bacterium | reverse complement strand
GTCTTGGTGAGCCGCTGATTCGTGACTTCAACCTTACCTTGCGTCCCGGCAGCCGTGTTGCTTTCGTTGGTACGTCGGGATGCGGAAAGTCAACGCTGTCGAAGCTCATTTCGGGACTTTATCAGCCGTGGAGTGGTGAAATCCTCTTTGACGGCAAGCCAATGACCAAAATCGACCGCAGCGTGTTTACAGGCTCGCTTGCGGTGGTTGACCAGGATATTATTCTGTTTGAAGACACGATTGCCAACAACATCAAAATGTGGGATAGCTCCATCGAGGACTTTGAAATGATTATGGCGGCCCGTGATGCACAGCTCCACGAGGACATTATGCAGCGTGACGGCGGCTATAACTACAAGCTTACCGAGGGCGGTAAGGATTTCTCGGGCGGTCAGCGTCAGAGAATCGAAATCGCGCGAGTGCTTGCACAAGATCCCACGATCATCATCCTTGACGAAGCAACCTCGGCTCTTGATGCCAAGACCGAATATGAGGTCGTCAAGTCCATCAAGGACAGAGGAATTACCTGCATCGTTGTTGCTCACCGTCTTTCCACCATACGTGACTGCGACGAGATCATCGTAATGGATCACGGCAACGTGGTCGAGCGCGGAACACACGAAGAACTTTATGCTCTCGGCGGCTTCTATACGAAGCTCGTCACGAGCGATTAAGGAGGTGACAGTATGGGTTGGTTTGACGAACAAATAAAACAAAGAAAGAAAAACGACGAGGATCTGTTCTCTGAAGCGTTTGTAGGCATTGCCGATGCGGTGCTTGGCTCAAAGATGAGCGCAGCATTTACAAACGACGAGGCAAAGGCACAGGGCGCAATCGAAGAAATCCTCAAATACTATCACGTAAAACCCCGTGAAGTTCCCGATTCTGTCAAAGGTCTAAACGACCGTCTTGAATACCTCCTCCGTCCTAACGGCATTATGCGCCGTAACGTGAATTTGGAGAAAGGATGGTACAAGGATGCCATCGGTGCGGTGCTTGGCACACGCAAGGACGATGGCAGCGTGGTCGCATTTATCCCCAAAGGGCTATCCGGCTACGTTTATTTCGATGCTCCCACGGGCAAGTGGGTGAAGCTGAATAAGAAAAACGAATCGCTCTTTGAGGACGAGGGCATCTGCTTCTATAAGCCGTTCCCACTCGGCAAGCTCACGCTTCGCTCCTTAATGAGGTATATAATCGAAACGCTTTCCGTGGCAGATTTTGTGTTGATAGCCCTTTCGACCTTGGCGACCACAGCCATCGGACTTCTTGGCCCCAAGCTCAACAATCTGTTGATGGGAACTGTCGTAAACAGCAAAAACTATCAGCTTCTCATCGGCATTACGGTATTTATGATAAGCGTTAGCATCAGTACGATGCTGATCACATCGGTAAAATCTCTGCTGATGGCGCGGATCAATACCAAAATGTCTTTGTCGGTGCAGGCGGCAACTATGATGCGTGTGCTGTCCTTACCTGCCGACTTCTTCAAAAAGTATGCCTCGGGTGATCTTTCATCCCGTGCGCAGTATATACAGTCCCTTTGTAATATGCTCATATCCACCGTGCTTACCACGGGACTTACCTCACTATTTTCTCTGATGTATATCTCGCAGATCTTTGCCTACGCTCCTGCACTCGTCGTGCCGGCTCTCGGCATCATTCTTGCGACGATCATCTTCTCGCTGATTACAACCTTTGCGCAGATGAAGTACACCAAGAAAAAG
Source organism: uncultured Clostridia bacterium (assembly GCA_937894775.1). Classification (GTDB taxonomy): domain Bacteria; phylum Bacillota; class Clostridia; order Oscillospirales; family CAG-272; genus HGM12713. Next base: position 2,879 of record CALAXC010000397.1, on the reverse strand, counting down.
ATGGAACTGTCCGCACAGGAGTCCGGTATGAGCTACGCCATGATCACAGGCGTACAGAAGATCAAGCTCTCGGGCGCAGAAAAGAGAATGTTTGCCCGTTGGTCAAAGCTCTATTCCGAGCAGCTTATGCTTTCCTACAATCCTCCAATGTTCCTCCGTGCGGGCGGTGCGTTCAGCGCCATCATTTCCATGGGTGGAATGATATTGATGTACTTTATGGCGGTGCAGAGCGGTGTCAGCGTGGCAGATTATTACGCATTCAATACTGCCTACGGTATGGTGTCGGGCGCGTTTATGTCGGTTGTAAGTATTGCCGGCACGATAGCACAGTTTAAGCCCACCATTGAAATGGCAAAGCCGATCATGGAGGCAATTCCCGAGGTTTCCGAAGGTAAGCTCGTCCTTGAGCGACTCTCGGGCGGTATTGAGCTGAACAACGTGTCCTTCCGTTATAACGAGAATATGCCAAACGTTGTGGATAATCTTTCCTTAAAGATCCGCCCCGGTCAGTACGTTGCCATCGTTGGCTCTACGGGTTGCGGTAAGTCCACCTTGATGCGCATTATGCTCGGCTTTGAAAAGCCCCAAAAGGGTGCGGTTTACTATGACGGAAAAGACCTTTCCGGCATCGACCTCAAATCTCTGCGCCGTAAGATTGGCGTGGTGATGCAGAACGGCAAGCTCTTCCAAGGTGATATTTATTCCAATATCGTGATTTCCGCACCGCAGCTTTCTATGGACGATGCTTGGGCGGCGGCAGAGATGTCGGGCATTGCCGAGGATATTCGCAGAATGCCCATGGGAATGCACACGATCATTTCCGAAGGCTCGGGCGGTATCTCGGGCGGTCAGCGTCAAAGGCTTATGATTGCCCGTGCCATAGCACCCAAGCCGAGAATACTGATGTTTGACGAGGCAACGAGCGCCCTTGATAACATCACGCAGAAAATCGTTTCCGAGTCGCTTGAAAAGCTCAAATGCACCCGTATCGTCATTGCTCACCGTCTTTCCACCATCAAGGAATGCGACCGCATTATCTATCTTGAAAAAGGAAAGATCGTTGAGGACGGAACCTATGACGAGCTGATCGCTCTGAACGGTAAGTTTGCAGAATTGGTAGAAAGACAGAGATTGGATAACTAATCTGCTCGTTAAAAGAAAAATGCAGAATTGAAAATAATTTTGTATTTTCTTCTAACCTTTTGACGCTTGCTGTGTATAAATAGACGAGGTGATAAATATGGGACTTAAAATACGCAAGATAGAGAAAAATGAATATCCTTCGTTTGCGCCGACGGCTGACAAAATCGCAGAAATGTGCTTTTCCGCGGAATACGGAGTAATGCTCATGGCAGAAACCGAAACGGGGTACCCGATCGGATATGTGGCGGCAAGGGAGAACTTAATTGTTACCGAGCTGATGTATATCTACATAAAGCCGCTTTTCAGAGGAAGGGGAATAGCAACTGAACTGTTTTCACAGCTGATGGAATTTTCGCGTAACCCTGTTTCCATATGCGTATACGACGATCATCCGCATAAAGAAATTTTGCTGGCTTTCGTAAGAAAATTTGAGCTGGAACACAATTTTTCAGCATCCACATATATATCTGAAGTTCAAAAATGTGTTCAGATACACGAAAAATTTTGCGAAAACAGATATAAAAGGATATCCGACTTTATTTTTAAAAGAGGATACACTCTTAGGCGTTTTGATGAGTGCGGAGAGGGACTTGTTGATCTGTTGAGCGATATGGTGGGCGAGGAATTTGCCTATAACACAAATCCCGCGCTTTACTCTTCATATGACGGACGATATTCCTACTGCCTTTTTGATAAAAACGAAGTACCGGTTGCATTTTCTTTTATTAATACCAATGGCGATACTGCCGTTTTCCACTTACTCTCAAGGGCAAAGCATTCACCTCCGGGCGCATTCTTATGTCCGCTTTACCAGACGTATACCGATCTCGTTGCCGACGGCATCAGAACAGTTACGTTTACGGTTTATACCAATAACAGTAAAATGCGTGCGCTTTCGGACAATGATTTCATAGCCGAATATGTAAATAAGGTTCGGCATTATAGCACCTATACTGAAAAGGTAGGCAAAAAATAATAGTTTAAATATCCCGAAAGGGAAAAAATAAAAAGGAGGCATATTATTATGTCAATTTTGAAGAAACTCACCCCCGAGCAGGTGGAGCAGCTCCGCTACATCCCCTACTCCGCAGTTGCCAACAATGGCGAGGGTAGAAAGTATCATAAATATCCACCTCTGATCATCCATAGAGCCGAATGCCGCACCATCGTTCTGCACGTAGGTAAAGCGCAAAACGCCCGGAATAAGATCAACCGACTGACCGAGCTCCATGTATATAACCACGAGATATTTGCTTATCTGGTCGATAAATACCGATACCAGAACAAGTGCACAGATTATAAACGGTGTCATATTTTTATCCTTTTTGTTTTGGGTTTTATTTGCCCTAAGATTTGGACAGGGGAAGAGATCCATTATATGCGGACTCTTCCCCATTTTATCTGTCAGAGCAGTATTTTTCTACAACGCTCGCACAGGAATCCACCCTCGTCGTCGTGAACACCCTCGGTTGAGTACGACCAGCATCTGCCGCACTTACATCCGTCAGCGGTCTGGACAACGACTGCTATACCCGACTGGGTCTCCGCAAACGCACCCTCGGGAGCAGCTCCCTTGACTACGTGAGCGGCGGAGGTGATATATATTCCCGCAAGCTCGTCAGCAAACGCCTCAAGGTTTTTATATGTTTCCTCATCGGGAGCATATACGGTCACCTTGGCATCAAGCGATTTACCTATCATCTTGTTTGCACGCGCTATCTCAAGCGCCTTCATAA
>CALAXC010000396.1 GCA_937894775.1 uncultured Clostridia bacterium | reverse complement strand
ATTCCCAGCTGCATCATGACCTGAGAAAGACCGATGGCACAGGTGATGACCGATTTTCCTCCGCGGTTGGGACCTGTCAGCACGTAGATCAGAGCATCGTCCGAGGCAAAGCGAACGTCGTTGGTAACAATCTCATCGTCGACCTTCAGCGCAACGCAAGGATTGTAGAGCTCCTGCGCGTCAAAGACGATCGAGCCGTCGGCGGGGATCGTCGGCGCGCAGAGGGCAAGCCCTTTGTCCTGCAGAGTGCGCAAAAGCTGCGTTCCCTTGACCAGAAATTCAATTTCGGGCAGCAGATTGAGCAAAAAATCGGTGTTTTCGAGCACGTATGCCTGCACAATGCGCTTCCAGGAACGAAGCGATTGACGGTAGACGTCGTTGATGGCGGCGTTGAACGCCATGGAAAGCGCCATCTTCTGGTTCTCGGAGTTTTTCTTTCCAAAGGGTACGAGGTTTGCAATGCAGGTGTAGTTGTCGTTTTTGAAGTTGAGGCGTAGGATCTTATCCAGGACGTCACCCGACTTGAAGGATTCGGAGTTGATCGACAGCACACCCGCCGATGCAGGACGAAGCTGTGCGTCGAGGTTGACGCCGATGGTAACGCTCTTGATCTCACGCACGCGCTGTGTCAGCTCCTCCAGCTTTGCGTTGAGATCCTTGTAGTATTCGCTTTCGGCAAGCTCGGTGATCAGCCTTGCAAGCGAAGTGAATGCGGGGCTCTCCAGCCGTGTCTTTACACTCGTCAGCCCCTCGTGCAGCACGTGGATGCTGGAAACGTAAAGCTCGATCTCGGTGATGCTTTCAAGATAAGACTCAGCCTCGCCCGTATCTGCCTCAAGTCTGCGAAGCTCCATAATATCGGTGAGCACGGGCATAAGCTTGTTGAGAGTTACGGATATTTCGGGGAAGTTGAGCATATCGTCAAACACCGACATTCTGTGGGCGATGACCTTAGGATCGCAGGTGAAGTACTCGTCAAGGTCACTGTTCTTTAGGTTGAATACCTCAAGGAGCCCAAGCTCCTCAAGAACGAACATATCTATATTGGGAGAGTCCTCGCCGCGATAATGGCGGTTCTGAGTCTCCTCGTCGGGATAAATAAGACTGAACTTGGAAAGGTCAAGCTCCATAAGCTGCTTTTCTGTTTTTTCCATACGGATATCCTTTCATGCTGTAGTAGTTTTTGTTAATCTTAGCTGAAAACGAAGTAGTAGACCGCATATACGGCAGCCGCCTGAAGTATCATTATAATCGGAATTCCGAGCATAAACTTCACGTGCTTGGTCTTGTGCCTTATAAGAAGCATAGTTACGAACATCGCGACCGAGCCGCCAAGAGCTGAGAGAAGCAACAATACTGCCTCGGGAATACGCAGCTCAACGCGATTCTTTTTGGATATGCCCTTATCGTAGATGCATACGATGATAGAGATAAGCGAAATGATAGCGATATAAGCGAGCGCTATGATAGTGATGATCTTCTCCATAATATTTCTCCTCTGGAATTATTTCTTTGCGGGGAAGCTGTCCTTAAGACCGACAACACGGTTGAATGTGTTCTCGTGCTTAGTGTCCTTGCAGTAGTATCCGTCGCGAACGAACTGGAACTTCTCGCCCGGAGCGGCATCTGCAAGCCGGGCTGTTCCGGAACCGACGATTTTGTAAACAACGGTCAAAGTATCATCTTCCATATCGCAGATACTGAACGGTCTGCGGAGAATTCTGTCTGAAAGATTCGGGATTTGAACATGGACAAACTGTCCGGGCTTCGCACTGCGGCAGATTTCCGGCGCATAAAACCGGAGCCTGCGGTAATCTTTGCTGATCACCTCATGTGCTGTTATTTTACAATCAAAAACCATAAAAAACTCCTGTGGTCTGTACGTTGGCAACAGAAAAATTATTCCGGAAATGACGGAACCATCTATATCAGTAACATAACCTCTTTTTTTTATTAGACAAATGCAAAACTGAAAAAAAATGACTTTTTCTGTAAAATAAGATATAAACTTTTGAAGTTACTTCTAACATTTCTTTCTGTAACTGTGTCTTATTACCTCAAGTAATCAGTTCTTGGAGCAGAGCTTTGCAACATACAAGCATAAAACAGCAAGAAATAAGTATTTTTTTTATAAAACAGCTATTTACAAACACCAATATTGAATGTATAATATTCCATAAAGAGAGAAATGATCCTTGTCCTCTGAGCAAAACTTCAAATGTTTTTTTGCTGAAAAAGCTCAAGGATCAAAAGAGGAGTATAATCAATATGAAAGACCTGATGTTTTTCGATGCAAACTGCCAAGTGGGAGATTTTATCGACCCTCGTCCCGGAGTCACCGGATTGCTGGCGGAGATGGATCATTACGGCGTGGATAAAGCCCTGGTCCGTCACAGCGGGATTGCCAAAGCACCGCTTTCCACAAACAAAGAACTTGCTGAAATGCTGCAGAAAGAAGATCCGGAACAGAGATTGACCGGGGTTTGGTGTATCCTGCCTCATTCCTGTGATGAAATCCCGGAACCGGATGAATTTTTCCGTCAGATGAAGGAAAACCGTATCGGTGCAATCACATTGTCCCCGTTTGAACACCGCTATCAGCCGCGCCCTATCGTGATCGGGAAAATGATGGATGCTGCAGCAGAACGGAAAGTTCCGGTCCTGCTGGATGCCTTTGCCGGACAATGGGATAAACTCTATGATTTTCTGGAACGGTTCCCGAAAAATACTTTCATTTATGCGGAAAACTGGGGGAAATGGGGCAGCGACAGAAATATCCGTCCGCTGCTGGAAACCTATGAAAACTTCCATTTTGAAATTGCCCGTTACTGGGTTCCGGAGGGAATCAAGGGGTTGGCAGATAAATATGGCGCAGACCGGATCCTTTACGGTTCATGTTTCCCGAAAGGCGAACAGGGTTGCGGAATGCTTCAGCTGAAACATTCCGGTTTGGATGACGAATCAATTGCCAAAATCGCCGGAAAAAATCTGGAACGGATTCTGAAAGGAGCACAATTATGAGTGAATGTATTTGGAATCAGCCCGGTTCCCTTGCGGAAACATTCTGGAAAAACGGAAAAGCCGATTTCCCGATTTATGATATGCATGGTCACATGGGAGCTCATTATGCAATTTATTTCAAGATTTGCGAAGCTCCCGAAATGGTGCAGCATGTCAAACGCATCGGCGTGAAACGGCTTGTATTTTCCCATCACGAAGCACTGTGGGGAAGTGTCCGGAATGCTCAAGTCTGTGAGATTTGCAAGCAGTTCCCGGATACCCTCAGAATGTATCTCGGAATCATTCCCCAGCGGCAGGATTTTATCAAAGAAGATATCGCCCAGTTTGACAAATGGGCGCCCTATGCAGTGGGACTGAAATTCCTCCCCGGCTATCACGGCGCCGATGTCGGTGATTCCCGCTATGAATATGCTCTTTCGTTTGCAAATGAACGGGGGCTCCCCATTCTGATCCATACCTGGGGCGAAGATCCTTCTCTCCTCAAAACGATCCAGAAATATCCAAATGCAAAATTCTTCATTGCTCACTGCTGTTACGGTGCCTGGGATTATGCAATCAGATGCGTCAAAGAATCCCACGACAATGCATGGCTGGAATTGACAGCGATCCCAGGTGACAGAGGAATCATTGAAAAGCTCGTCGACGGTGTCGGCAGCGAAAAGATCCTTTATGGAACCGATATGCCCTGGTTCGACGAATATCAGGGTGTCGGCGGTGTGCTTGCCGCAAAAATTACTGACGAAGATAAACTTAACATTTTGAGCAGGAATCCGGAACGGATCCTCGGAAAGGACTTTTAATCATGAAGTACGGTGTACAGCTTTACAACTTCCGTAATGCTCTTGCAGAAGACTTCAAAGGCGCAATGAAAGAGATCGCAAAAATCGGTTTTGACGGTGTGGAATATGCCTTCAATTTCGGAAACATGGAACCGGAAGAAATCGCTGCGTTCACAAAAGAAATCGGGCTGGAATGTTGCGGCGCAATGTTCAACGGTCAGCTCTTGAGCGATCCGGAAAGCAATGCATGGGACTATGCCAAAGCATTGAATCCGCCTGCAATCAGTATCAGTGCCATGGTGGATTTCACCACAAAATGGAA
>CALAXC010000395.1 GCA_937894775.1 uncultured Clostridia bacterium | reverse complement strand
GGATGAATACGACGGTCTTGTGCTTGACATTATGATGCCCGGCATGGACGGCGTGACCTTGCTGAAAAAGCTCCGCGCAAACGGTATCACAACGCCTGCGCTCTTTCTGACCGCAAAGACCGAAACCTATCAGAAGATCGAAGGACTTGATGCAGGGGCTGACGATTATCTCCCCAAGCCCTTCTCCACAGGGGAGCTTCTTGCGCGTGTCCGCGCGATGCTTCGCAGAAAGGACAATTTTACCCCCGATCTGCTAACCTTCAATAATACTGTGCTTAACCGTTCCACCTATGAGATCACATATGAGGACAAAACGCAGGTGTTCAGCGGCAAGGAATTTCAGCTTATGGAGATCATGCTTCAAAAACCGAATGCTATTATCAGTACCGAGCAGTTCATCACGCATATTTGGGGATGGGATGCAAGTGTAGATACAAGCGTTATATGGGCGCATATATCCAATATTCGCAAAAAGCTTGAAGCCATACACGCGCCGATCCGTATTCGATACGTGCGCGGCTCAGGCTATGTCTTGGAGGCAAATATATGATCAAACGACTTCAAAAGCGGTTTATAGCCATCAGTGCCTCTGTCATATGCGCGGTGTTCGCCTTGATTTTTATAATCGCTTATACGGTTAACGCATCGTCGATCAATCAAACCTTGGACGGCCTAACGGATATGCTTTCGGAAAACGACGGCAGATTCCCCGAAATCTCGGAAAACTTGCCTTCGAGAAATTCCCACCGTGGTGCTACCTTTCCCTATTTCTTCAACAAAGAAACACCGTACTCCACTCGTTTCTTCACGGTATGGTTTAACGATAAGGATGAGATCGTCGCAACGAACATAAGGTCGATTTCATCCGTTACGGAAACAGAAGCTGAGGAATACGCCAAGGACGTGGTAAAGCACGGCGAGGAACGAGGATGGAAGGGCGACTATCGGTATAAGATTTATGATACGAAAGCAGGATATTCCGTGGTGTTTGTGGACGGCAGTATGTACCGAGGAATGACTAATAGATTTATTTACACGATCGGTTTGATTTTGATCGCTACCGCGACCGTGGTCTTACTTCTCATCGTTCTTATTTCAAAGCGGGCAATGAAGCCGATAGCAGAGGGATATGAAAAGCAAAAGCAATTTATTACCGATGCAAACCACGAATTAAAAACACCGCTGACTTTGATTATGACAAATTTGGATATACTCGAATCGCAGATCGGAGAGAACGAATGGGTTGACGGAATACGCCTCAAGGGAGCGCAAATGACCGACCTCGTCGGTCAGCTCGTAACCCTTTCCCGTATGGACGAGGACGAGCAGGTTATGAGTGTTTCAAGGATGGCTCTCAGCGAATGCGTGCTTGATTCCGTTGCGGAGTTCCTATCTTTAGCGGAGGCATCGGGCAAGCGGATGGAAAGCGATATTCAAGCGGATATCTCTTATATGGGAAATGAAGACTCTATCCGCAGAGTGATCGCCATTCTGCTTGATAATGCCGTTAAGTATTGTGATAAGGACGGTGACATTCGTGTTACGTTGAAGCAACGGTGTCAGATCGTGCTGACGGTAGAAAACTCTTATTCCGCCGTCGGTAGTGTGGAGCTTGATAGACTGTTTGACCGCTTCTACCGTTCAGACAAGGCAAGAACCTTTGGGAGCGGCTTTGGCGTTGGTCTATCCATTGCGCAATCCATTGTGAAAAAGCATCGCGGAGTCATTACCGCATACAAAAAAGATTCTACGCATATTGGCTTTAAGGTCACCTTGAAGCCTTAAACAGAATAATCAGCGGAGAAATCGCAGTTTTGTGATTTCTCTGCTTTTTTTCCTTCAAAATTTCACGGCTTGTTCACGGTTTTCTTTGGCGTCAATTTGGTGTGGCTTGTTATAATGATGCCATAATTCGAGAATTGGAGGAATTTTCAATGTATATTATTAAGAATGCGCTACGGTGCATCGGGCGATCCAAGGGAAGAAATATCTTAATTGGAATTATTGCTCTTGTTATTGCCATATCCGCTTGTATTGGTCTTTCCATCAGACAAGCGGCAGAAAGTGCAAAGACATCGGCGCTTGAGGGAATGAGTGTAACAGCAACGATCTCATACGACCGTGCGAGCGTGATGGGACAAATGGGTGGCAGTCGTCCAAGCGGAATGGGCAGCACCGGAGGGTTTGATCGTAACGAGTTTGCCAACATGATGGGAAACGCTTCTTCACTCACTCTTGAAGAATATCAAAAATACGCAACCGCACAGAGCGTAGAAGATTTCTATTATACGCTGACTGCATATTTTAATGGCTCGGAGAATTTCTCGCCCGTGAGCGATGAAACCGAAGATAGTGACACAGAGGGCGAGCTTGACGGAAGTCTTGGTTCGGGAAGTTCATCGAGATTTCCCGGTGGCAAGGGTGGTATGTTCTCATCCGGAGATTTTTCCATCATCGGATACAGTAGCGACAGCTCGATGAGTGCCTTTATTAACGGTACTGCCTCTATTCTTGAGGGTGGTACGATGTTTGAAGAAGGAACGACCGACTATATATGTGTAATTTCCGAGGAATTGGCTATTTATAATGACCTTGCCGTCGGAGACACAATCGTTATCTCAAACCCTTCACTTGAAAGCGAAACGTACACGCTGACGATTTCGGGTCTTTACACGAGTAGCGCAAGTAACGATTTTTCCATGTCTATGTTTGGAAAAAGTCAGGATCCCGCTAACCATATCTATATGAGCGCGAATGCGTTGCAGGCGATCATTACTGCCTCTGAGGAAGTATCCACTACAGTTACTGACGATTACGGCAGAGAAAGTGAAAGCAAAATCACAGGAACACTTGCGGCAACCTATTCTTTTGCGGATACCGATGACTATTATACCTTTGAGCAAGAAGTTCGCACACTCGGGCTTGACGATTCCTATACCGTATCCTCTACGGATATTACGGCGTTTGAAAACAGCATCGCCCCCCTGAACACACTCAGCACGATGGCGGGCTGGTTCCTTGTAGTCATTCTCATTATTGGTGGTATCATTCTCGTGGTTCTCAATATTTTCAACGTAAGAGAGCGCAAATACGAGGTCGGCGTACTGACCGCAATGGGAATGAAAAAGTGGAAGGTTGCCACGCAGTTTATATGCGAAATTCTTGTCGTTACCATGATTGCCGTAGTGATCGGTGCGGGTATTGGTGCTATCAGCTCCGTTCCCGTAACAAACGCTTTACTTGAAGGACAGGTAGAAAGTCAAAACTCGCAGCAAAATCAGATAAATCAAAGCTTTGGTCGTCCCGGTATGAGCGGTGGTATGATGGGCGGTAATATGCCGTCAGACATACCAAGTGACCTCGGGGGTGGAAAGAATTTCTTTGGAGATATGCTCGGCGGTGCTGCCGACTACATTACTGAGGTAGATTCTGCTATGAATTTGACCGTGGTATTCCAAATGATCGGTGTCGGTCTGTTGCTTACCTTGATTGCGAGCGCGGCATCGGTACTGTTCATTATGCGATACGATCCGCTGAAGATACTCTCTAACAGAGATTAAGAAAGGGGGGAATGAAAATGTCAATTTTGTCGCTTCAAAATATCAGCTTCTCTTACGATAGAACGCCGGTCCTAAAGGATGTTTCCTATGAGTTTGAGAAAGGAAAAATGTACTGCATCATCGGTAAATCGGGCGCAGGTAAGACCACCTTGCTCTCCTTGCTTTCTGGACTTGCCACTCCAACCGCAGGTGATATTATATACGATGGCAAGAGTATTTCCAAAATCGATAAATACACCTTCCGTTCAAAATATATCGGAGTTGTCTTCCAAAGCTTCAACCTGATTACCAAATACACCGCACTTGAAAATGTTGTTCTCTCAATGGACGTGGCAAATTATAAAACGAAAAGCAAGCAGGCTCGTGCATTAGGTCTTCTTGATAGTGTTGGGCTTGACGAGGACGAAGCAAACCGCCGTGTACTCAAGCTTTCGGGAGGTCAGCAGCAGAGAGTGGCTATTGCTCGCGCTCTATCCTATGATCCCGATATCATTCTTGCCGACGAGCCTACGGGAAACCTTGACCGTGATACACAAAAGGAAATTATGGACATCTTCCGTGATCTTGCAAATCAAGGAAAATGCGTCATTCTCGTCAGCCATTCTCCCGACGTTGCTGCTATGTGTGATGAAAGATATGAGCTTACGAAAATTTCAGGCAAAAACAAGAAAAGATAGGATAAGGTGAAAATGACAACTTGGGCGCAGGACGGTTACTGTGCCCATTTTGCATCGGAGGTAAAAGTTAATGAAAACAAAGATATATTCAATAATATGCGTGATATGCCTGCTGTTTAGCTCGTCATTTGTACTATCGTCTTGTGATTCGAGCGATGTCATAGGAATTGCTAATGCCCAAATCAATGAGAACGGTGAACTCGTTCTCATTTACAGCGACGGAAATGAACAGAACTTAGGTGTTGTTGTAGGTAAAGATGGTTCGGACGGTAAAGACGGCGAGGACGGTTCTAACGGAAAAGACGGTGCTGATGGTACGAACGGACAGAATGGTATAAACGGAGTGGATGGCGCTGACGGCTCAC
>CALAXC010000394.1 GCA_937894775.1 uncultured Clostridia bacterium | reverse complement strand
ACCAAGTCGTGGAAAGAACAAAGATGAAGAAACTACTCTATATTATCACAACTGTGAATTGCTTTCTTGGCTAAAAGATACGACGACGCTTGAAAACGGTATGTTGACAAAGTCGCAGAAAATGACAACTTTATGGAAGCACGGAGAAATTCCTAAAGCAGATATTGCAAATGAAGGTGGTGTTTACTTCCCGAGAAGTAAAAAACCCGAACAGTTATTGCGCAGAATTATTGAAATGTCAACTGAGCCCGGAGATCTCATATTGGATAGCTTTTTGGGCTCAGGAACTACCGCTGCGGTTGCACATAAGATGGGGCGTAGATGGATAGGTGTTGAAATGGGAGATCACGCATATACCCACTGTAAAACCAGAATGGACAATGTTATTGCTTCTTCTGACACTTTGGGCATTACAAAATCCGAAGCATGGCAGGGTGGTGGTGGATACCGTTTCTATGAACTCGCTCCGTCGTTGATAAACGAAGATCCTTTCGGAGAGTACGTTATTAACCCCGACTATGATGCAGATATGCTTGCCGCTGCGGTTGCTCTTCACGAAGGATTTACCTATAAGCCAAACTCGGATATGTTTTGGAAACAATCCGTCGGTAATGAAAAATCCTATCTGTTCGTTACTACCCGTCATCTCAATTCTACCTTCCTTGACTCTATCAAGGATTCTATGGAGGATGACGAATATCTGATCATTGCTTGCCGTTCCTTTGAAAGCGGACTTGACAAGGCGTATGACCACATTACGCTCAAAAAGATTCCTCAAATGTTGCTTTCTCGTTGCGAGTTCGGCAAGACCGATTACAATTTGAACATCGTACATCCACCCGTATATGAAGATGAGGAGGACATAGATGAATAATAACTATTTCCCTCAATATACCACCGATTATATCAGTGGCGTTATGTCCCTGCGTAAGCCGCAGACCGCTTCTTTGAAGATACTTGAAGAAATCGTCAATAGCGTTAGCTTGCGAAAAGGAATGAATTTGAAGGCTGCATTGGGAGCAGTTCACGCTATGTATCCGATCTGCTCGGACTTTGAACGTGAGTTTATGTCACTCACCTTTGCATTGGCAACAGGTGTTGGTAAAACACGTTTGATGGGCGCTTTCATTGCATACCTCTATACGCAACACAATATTAAAAATTTCTTTGTTGTTGCACCCAATACCACGATTTATGAAAAGCTCAAGCGCGATCTGAGCGATTGGAATAGCAGCAAATATGTGTTCAAAGGTCTGGGCTGTTTTAGCACACCTCCGCAGATTATTACGGATGACGATTACCGCACCAAGAATCTTGAAATATTTGATTCAGAGGTACATATTTTCGTATTCAATATTGACAAGTTCAATAAAGAAGACGCGAATATGAAAAAGGTAAATGAGCTGCTCGGTGATTCCTTCTACCAGTATTTGTCCAATCTGCCCGACTTGGTGTTGATTATGGATGAATCTCACCACTATCGTGCAGAAAAGGGCGCGCAGGCTCTTAACGAGCTTCACCCTTTGCTCGGATTGGAGTTGACCGCCACGCCTCTTGTTGCAAGTGGTTCAAAGCAGATCCCGTTTAAGAACGTGGTATATGAATATCCGCTTTCTCGTGCAATTGAGGACGGATATACTCGCACACCTTTTGCTGTTACGCGATCTGATATTGATTTTTACAATTTCGGTGACGAGCAACTTGACAAAATGATGCTGGTTGATGGTATTGCTTGTCACGAAAATACAAAGCGTAAGCTTGAAATGTATGCGCTCAACAATAGCACTCCCGAAAAGCCGATCCGCATTGTAAAGCCGTTTATGCTGGTCGTATGCAAAGACACAGATCACGCGGCTTGGGTGGAAGCGTTTATCAAGTCGGACGAGTTTCGCGAAGGAGCATACAGAAACAAGACGATTACCGTCCATTCTAAGCAAAAAGGCTCGGAAAGCGAATTTAATACTCGCTTGCTCTTGGATGTTGAAAGCGAGGACAACCCTATTGAGATCGTTATTCACGTTAATATGCTCAAAGAGGGTTGGGATGTAAACAACCTCTATACGATAGTACCGTTGAGAACTGCGGCATCCAAAATTCTCCGTGAACAGATGGTAGGTCGTGGACTTCGTTTGCCTTACGGCGAACGTACCGGTGACAAAGACGTAGATGCGGTTATGCTTACCGCACACGACAAATTTAACGATATTTTGGCTGAAGCCCAAAAGGGCGATTCGATTTTCAAGGCGGGCAACGTTATCAAAGCAGAGGAAATCGTTCCTGAAAAAATTACCTCTACTCAGTTGAAGATCGAATTTGAGCCGGACAAGGTGTTAGAAACAGCTTACTCACAGACAAACATTGAGAAAAGCGAAGAAATGGATACGTTGGTAAAGAAGGCAACTGAGATCATCAATACCGAAGTATCCAAGCACATTCAAAGCACCCCCACTCACAAGGTGGAAGCGGAACAGGCGAAAGAAATTGTATCCAAGGTTGCGGAGAAGCTCGGTGAGGATAAGGATTTAGGCAATATTTTCAAAGAAAACGAAATGCCTCTTGCTGCTTGGTTACTCTATCAAACCGAAGAAACACACAAAGCAGCGCAAGAAAAGTTTATCCCCATTCCTCGCATTAAGGTTACGGATAGCGGTGTTGAGGAATATGTGTTTGTTGATTTTGATTTGGAGTTGTCCGATTTTACACATGTTCCGATCAAGAACGAATTGCTCGTCCAAAACCTTGAGGATATGCAGGACAAGCAACGTATCAAAGGAGAAGCTATAGACTTCGAGGGATACAATCCGAAAAAGGTCATTCTTGAGCAGTTGCGTCAAAAGCCGGAAATCGATTACGAAAAGTGTTCTGCGCTCCTATTCAAACTTATTACACAGTTGTGCGATCACTATGAGGGTATTCACGGCGAGAACGGTATGCGAAACATCGTTATGATGTATAAGCGCGATATTGGTAACAAGATCTACAAGCAGATGATGCAGCATTTCTATTGTGAGAATGGCTTCTTGCAAGAAGAAGTTGTCGGAACGCGTGATTACAATCTTCAGCAGACTTACAGTTACAAGGAAAAAGTATCTTTGTTTGATAGCTTTACCGAGGATATTCGTTCTGTGCTGTTTTGTGATATCAAACGCGGTGTTTTTGAAAATGCCAAGTTTGATAGTTTGCCGGAGCTTGTTTTGGCAAGAGTGTTGGAGACCGAAACAGGCGACGTTGAGAATTGGCTTCGCCCCTCTCCCCGTGAGTTTAATATCACGTACAATCACGGTCATACTTATGAACCCGACTTTGTTGTAGAAACCAAAGATACAATCTATTTGGTCGAGGTTAAGGGAGAGGACAAGTTGCAAGATCCCGATGTTATCGCCAAGAAAAAGCGCGGTATTCAGTATTGCGAGGTAGCATCACGTTGGGGTAAGGCGAACGGATATAAGGAGTGGAAATATCTCTTTATCCCGTCAAAGCAGATTATGCCAAACTCTTCGTTTGTGCAGTTGGCGAAGAGATTTAAAGAGTAACCAATTTTGTCTGTAGTAATTGCAATAAATTAAGGTATCGTATCGGGGATGCAATTTGCGCAGAATGCGCAGATGAATGCCCGCAAATAGTAAAACTTGCTGTCTGCCGATTTATAAAAGCACAATCCAAAAACAAATCCGCACAAAAACTCAACCATTGTTA
>CALAXC010000393.1 GCA_937894775.1 uncultured Clostridia bacterium | reverse complement strand
ATACATTCAAAGCAAAAGTACCCGAGCATGTGGTAAATACCGGACTTCGCAGAAGGTGTGCAGGATTGGAGTTCCCCACTTCTCATCCCATTAAATTATTTAAGATTGTGGGAGATGACGGAAAAAAGATCAAATATGCTTTGCTCGAATCCAAAGAAAAGGCCGTAGAAAACGAGGATTCTTCAAAAAAGAAATTCTCTGAATCGTTGCCCGAAGAAAAGTTGATCAACGCATTTCAAGAGCATATTGAGCAAACCAAACAGGAAATCCTCGATATGATACTTAACCAAAGCCCCAGCTTCTTTGAGCAATTGGTGGTTGATTTGTTGTTGAAAATGGGCTATGGATACGATAAAAACTCAGGTGTGGTTACCGGAGGTTCTCACGACAACGGCATCGATGGTATAATTAGCGAGGACAAGCTGGGCTTAGATCTTATCTATATTCAAGCTAAGCGCTTTTCTGCTAACAACAAAGTCGGAAGAAAAGATCTCCAAGCCTTTATAGGCGCTATGGGCAATATCCAAAAGGGTGTATTTATTACTACCTCTACATACACGAAAGAAGCTTCTGCGTTCGGGAAACAGCAACAACAAAAGAACATCAAGTTAATTGACGGAGATATGCTTGCTGAATATATGATAAAATATCAAATCGGTGTCGAGTGTGTAAAAACGTTTGATATTTACAAAATAGATTCAGATTATTTCCAATAAGAAAGTAAGGACTATTATAATGATTGACGACCGCAAAACTCAAAACAACGACAATTTAATATCAGATACAACGTTCTGGGATCTGTACCCGGTTGATTTGTCGAGCGTTGAGGATGTGAGCGTACAATCTCTCCCCGTTTCTGTGCGCGTAACGAATCTATTGATGCACAACGGTGTCAAAACTGTCGCAGATCTTTACAGAATGAAGGTCGATGATTTTATAAAACTTCGTGGCGCAGGCAAGAAATGCTACGATGAAACATGCCAATATCTCTCCGATTTATCAAGCAAAGCGGTAGAAATAGCTCCTTCGTTGGACATTCCGAAATTCGTGACTCGTGTTCCTCGAATTGTTGCCGACAATATAGAAAGTATTATTAACCAAGACTTTACCTTTTGTGAAGAATTGCCCATCGGATCGGACGACGCAATAGCCGTTGATAAATATAAAGAAGCGGTTGAAATATTGGGAACAGAGCTTGCGCGCGTTTGCTATCAAACGCCAAATAAGATTCTCCCATTAATGGATGCCCTCAAACCGTTTATAAAAGCACAACAAGAGCGCGAATATAGAAAAAACAAAATATCCGAAAGCCTTGCTTTGATACCTACTCAAAGATTCAACAACAGTGTACGTGGATATATTAACGCCTTTACAACTGATGAAGAACAGCGTAAAACTCTCGGTAAAATTTATGGTTTGGAACTATATCCCAACGCGCGCATCAAAAATTATATTTTTGAGCCGGTTGCAGAATCCGTGACGGATTTCGCCTTACTGTTGAACTTCTTAAGGTGGTGTACTTTTGATATTCACGAAGAAATTGCCGAGTTGTTCCAAATGCTTTATGGCAGATCCAATAGCATTAAGACGGTGCTTTTAGGACGAGCCACCGGAAAAACATTGGGTGGCGTAGGTGACGAAATGGGCATTACTCGCGAAAGAGTCCGTCAAATTGAATCCAAAGCCAAGAGAATCTTTAATATTTGGCAAAGTAAAGCTCATATCCTTTCAAAAATCTCCGCCGAGCGAAATGGAGATTCAGTCCTCTCGGTATCAGAATTAAGCGAATACTTTGGTGACAAATATGCAGAAATGGTATTTCTGCTTCGCACATCCGACAGTCCCGCGTATTATTATGATTCTCAGCTTGACGTATTTGTTATGGGTGATGAGTCAATCTCTGCTGTTATAGGTAGAATTGTTGAATCGTTGCCGGATGCATTTGATGAGAAAAAATATGCCGCCATTATCGCCGATGCTGTTGAGGAACAAAATATCCCTCAAGAGTTGATAGAAAAAGCTATTAGCGATGAATTCCAAAAAGATGGTTCTACATATCACCGTTCCCATCTTTCTCTTACTGCTATATATACCGAAATACTCGAAAAATACTATCCAAACGGCATAGATATCTATAGCGAAAATGAACTGCAAGTCTTCCGATATGTGGCTGTTGAAGAATACGGATGCAAGAACCTTCCCGAAAAGAATCGAGCGATATCCGCACGTCTTTCCGATATAGGCATTCTTTGCGGCAGAGGTAAATACCGTCCCAAGAAAAAATCATATATTTCGAAAGCCTTGGCTGAAAAAATCCATCAATATATCGTTGATAGCCCTTCCGTGATATTTATGACGAATACGCTGTTCAACATTTTCGAAGATGAACTGCTGAAATTTGGGATCGATAATAAATATTACTTGCAGGGTGTACTGCGCGAGTTGTATGATTCGGAATTTGTTTTCCGACGCGATTATATTTCCAAGGACGAATCGGTTACCTCGCTCTACGTTGAAATCGTTCAGTACATAAAGAAATTTTCCTATCCTATTACGAAGGAAGATATCAAGAAAGCCTTCCCGGGTGTAACAGAAATCGTTATTTCCTTCGCCACGGGTGATGCAAATGTCATAAATCTTTTTGGCAAATATATTCACGGCAGCAGATTGAATCTTTCGGATACTAACAAAGTGTATTTTGAAAAGATTTTGCAGAAGTTCGTTACGGGAGATAAGGTACGCCATTACAAAGAACTGTATGATTTCATTGAGCGTGACGATTCTGATCTTTTGCGCAAACTGTTTATTCATTTTCCTACAAGCTTGTTCTCCGTATTGGAGTATCTCTTTAAGGATCAATATCAATTTAAGAGACCTTTTATCGCTAATATTGGAACAGATATCGGAGATCCCGAAGAACAGCTTCACGATTTGATTATCAGTAGCGATGAAATCGCTATATCCGAAATTACTGCTTTTGCCAAAGACAACCACTATGAGATCTATTCTATACTTGAACTGCTCAATAGTTTCAATGGTACGCACCTTGTCATGGACAGAGACACCTTTGCATCTATAGAGCGTATTGGCATAAACAATGACATTGCCAAAAATGTAATAGCCATCTTGCAAGATGAAGTCACAGAAACCGAGCTTATTACCTCTTTGGAATGCATATACAGATTGCCTAAAATCAATGTCCCGTGGACAGAATGGCTGATCTATAGCGTTGTTAATCGATGGGGCGAGTCTTTGGTCGCAGGCACTACTTCAAATCAGTTCAAATTGTCAGTTCCCGTAGTTGCACCTCGCGGAAAACTCGATGTGCAGAAATATGAAGGTGTTTCTGTTGATACAGCTGTGTCTATTGCACAGGTTGATGATTTGGATAATATCGACGATTTGATTTCGGATTTCATTGAATTTGACTTGGATGAGGATTTGATATGAATTATCAGGAATTAGAAATAAAACGAAGTTATGTAAGCGTAGGGCAAGAAAATATTGCCAAGTCTTTCTTAACTCCCGTTTTGAAATGCACAAAAAGTTATAAACGAAGTGTCGGATTCTTCTCGTCATCTGTTCTTCAGCCGATTGTAGACGGAATCGTTGCATTGGCACGAAACAACGGTAAGATACAACTGATTGCAAGTCCAAACCTTACAGAGGATGACATTCACGCAATAAGCACCGGATACGAGGCTCGTGAGAAAGTTATCAACAAGTCATTCACTCGTGACTTTATGAAGGAGATCGAGGTTTTCGATGATGCAAAATTGCAACTGCTCGCAACTTTGATTGCCAGAGGAACACTTGATATCAAAATTGCTGTAACTGATACCCTCGGCATATATCATGACAAACTTGGTATTCTTGAGGATTTTGATGGCAACGTAGTAGTGTTCTACGGTTCTGCCAACTCCACATTAAGTGGATATCAAAATAATTACGAAAAGATCCGCGTTGTGAAGAATTGGATTCCCGGAGAGCAAGCAAGTATAGCCGATGAGCAAAAAGAATTCGATTCTCTTTGGAACGGTACTAATGAATTTGTTAAGGTTTACGATTACAAGGAGAGTGCTAAAGCCAACATCTTGCAGATGATAGAAACGCGCGACACCTCCGCTACAGCGAAAGCTCCGATAAAATTGAGAGATTATCAGGAAGAAGCTATTGCCGCATGGGTTAAGAATGACTATCACGGATTTTATGTAATGGCTACTGGTACAGGTAAGACGTGGACGGCAATCTACTCTGCAAAAGAACTCTTGAAGACTCATCCTGCTATGGTTGTGATTTGCGCACCGTACAAGCATCTTGTAAAGCAGTGGGCAGAAGATGTAGAGAAAGCGTTCGAAGATGCGAAGATTATAATGGTTTCTTCTGAAAATCCCAAATGGGAGCAACAGATGTCCCAAGAGATCATCAGGAAGAAATACGATCCAAATGCACAAACCATTATTATTTCAACCATTGCATCCTTCAAGATGCCAAGATTTGCGAACACCCTTGCAAAATCGAATGAAGATAAACTGTTAATCGTAGATGAAGCACACCGCTTTACCGATCGTTCAGAAGATATGCATACACAGTTTAAGTATATGCTCGGGTTAAGTGCTACCCCGTTCAGCGGTACATCAGCCCAACGAGGAAAAGAATTGATGGAGTTTTTTGGTGGTCAGGTATTCAGTTTGCCCATCGAAGAAGCTCTTGAGAGAAAATTCCTTGTTCCATATTATTACCATCCCATCTACGTTCACGCAAGTGAGGAAGATGAAAAGAAATTCCAACATCATACGCACCGCATACTGTCCTGTTTTAAGAATAATCGCTGCATCAATCCCGATCTTCTGGTCAAATCCTTGCGGAACAGACTGCGGATCATATCTATGGCCGAGGAAAAGCAAACGCAAATTCACGAAATTGTCTCCGAAATTAAGGAAGATGATCATTTCGTTGTTTACTGCGGCGATGGGAGATTGTTTGATAGTAATACTGGTGACGAATTGCGGCATATTCAGTCCATCAAGCGAGTGCTACACTCCCACGGTTACAAACCCAGTCAATTCACTGCCACTGAGAATATGGCTGTCCGTATGGAACTTGTGGATTCCTTTAACAAGGGCGAAGACATTCACCGTGCGACCGCGGCACGCGTCCTGGGCATCCCGGAAGATCAGATCAAAGCCATAACGGGGTAGGCCGTCCATGTTCTCGCTGATGCCGGTCATATAGGTCTCGTTGCTGCCGCACCAGATCAGGAGACTGGCGTGATGCCGCAGACGCAGCACCATCTGCTCCACCTCCTGCCGGAAGAGCGCGCGGTGGTGCCCATCATCCGGCCAGGGGCCGAAGCCCAGGCCAAAGTCCTGCCACACGAGAATAC
>CALAXC010000392.1 GCA_937894775.1 uncultured Clostridia bacterium | reverse complement strand
ATAAGAGAATGTCACATCCTTGAACGAAATCCGGTCTTCAAAGCTCTTCAACGGTTCCGGATTTTCCTTTTCTTTTACTGATGTATCCATATCAATGATCTGGAAATAACGATCCGCAGCAGCCATACTCCGCTGAATATAAGTTGCAACTTTCGCCAAATCTTTGATCGGACGGTATGCCAGCAAACAAGGCGCGAGCATCTGCGCCAGAGAAGAAAGCGGAACTTCCTGACTGTAACTGTAAATCAGAAAAACAAGCGTACATGCAACGGAAACAGTTTCCATCAGCGGCGACATCAAGAGCTGCGCGCGGATCGCACGGACAACCGTTTTCACATAATGATTATTGGAGTAACAGAACCGCTTGCTTTCCCGTTCCTCTGTATGATATGCCTTTACGACATTAATTCCTGTAAAGACCTCGTGCATCCGGGAATAGACCACTGCGATGCCTTCATAGGATTTCCGGTAAATTTTCCGGATCTGGCGTCCCAGTAAAATCAAAGGAACAATACAAATCGGCAAACCGATAAAGAGGATCAGCGGGAACAACTCGTTGGCAATACCCGCATCAAACAACGTGCTTAACGGTCCCTCGGTGAAAACTCCGTCAACCGTCTGACTTATTGCTCCCGAAAACGGAAGATTTACCATAATAGTACCGAATCCGAGCGGCAAAAGAAGCGTAGGCTCCATTTCTTTCTTTATCGCAAGAAAGATCAACAGTCCGCCTATCGCCCACATAACGATGTACTTCCATCCATCGCCTTGAAAAAGTGATAAAAAGCTTTCGTATAAAATCTCCATATTTAGAACTCCTTTAATATGAGCATTTCGCTTTCTTTGAATAATATACACCCGAAGGTCAAAAAAGTCAATAAAAAAATGCGAAACTTGCAAGCATAATTTCGCATTTTTATTATTAGATTTAAATTTTGATCAAAGATCAAGCTGCATATCACCCGTTTGTATCCAACCGAGCTTTCTGAATATTTCATTGAAAGCAAAGGAAAGAATTGCGGGAAGAACTATACAAACAAGAAGAAGTCCTATCCACATCATAGGTGTGGATTCGGTTGACGTAATAACACCTATCGGTCCTACCATACCGCAAGTACCCATACCTGCCGAAACACCGGAGCATTTAAGTTTAAAGAGCATAGTAGATATCGGTCCCGTTACTGCAGCCGCAAGAGTAGGAGCTAACCAGATTATCGGCTTTTTAACTATATTGCCCATCTGTAGCATCGACGTGCCAAGTCCCTGCGATACGATTCCTCCCCACTTATTCTCTCTGAAGCTTACAACAGCAAAGCCTACCATCTGCGCACAGCATCCCGCAACACAAGCTCCGCCTGCAAGCAAAAATGCTTCTTCCTTTCCGTCAAGCTTTGCAACAAGCTGCGCAGCCTCGGAGAATATCATAGCGCATATTGCCGCACTTGAAATCGGAAGTGTAAGTATGATACCCATAACCACAGAAAGCACGATACCCATAAGAAAAGGCGACCAATATGTAGCGTTTGTTATGAATATACCAAGATAATACATAATGTAAGAAATTGCAGGACAGAAAATTATAGAAGCTATAAATCCTACCGCAAGTGTAACCAATGGCGTCACAAGAATATCGACCTTAGTTTTTTTAGAGACGAGCATTCCTATCTCAGCCGCAATTATAACAGCGAAAAACGCACCCGCAGGACCTGCACCGTAAAAAATACCTTCACCGGTATTTGCAAGTACACCCCATTTTACGAGCGCACCTGTACTGTTATTTATGATAGCACCCATAGCATTGGAAAGATATCCTACCGCAGCGCTCGAAAAGATAACAAGAGGATGTGCTCCAAGTCTGTGTGCGATCGCTACGCCTATCGCCATACCTGTTGCGGCTTTTGCGGCACTTGCTATCATATTCATTGAATCAGCAAGCCAGCCAAGTGCTTCCACCTTACCGACATATCCCGCAAGAGTTCCGATTATAGTTCCTATAAGCAGAGAGGCAAACAGTCCCTGCGCCATAGAACCCATAGCATCAATAAAATATCTTTTCAGATATTTCTTTAGAGTTTCTTTTACTTTCATAATAATCTCCCATCATATTTTTACTCAATATTAGTTTCATTATAGCAAATGATCTTTTCTATTTCAAGTTAAAAAAATAACAATATTATAAAAATTCGACAATTTTTTTTGTATATTTTTACCAATACATATTTTGACAAATATTGAGATATAAAAAGCGGTATTTACTTGACTTTTATGTTGGAATAAGTTATAATATATATGTATGTTTAAATTTTTAACAAGGAGCTGTAATATGATAAAATTAACCTCAAACGGTGTTTATCTCGTAGACGGCAAGCCTGTTGCCCAAAGCAATGTACCGTCAAGCGAAGCACGTAAAAACACAATAGCTTACTCTATTCTGAGTTCGCACAACAACAGCACCGATAATGATGCTCTCCGTATCAAATTCGATGCACTCGTTTCACACGATATAACCTATGTTGGAATAATACAGACAGCAAGAGCAAGCGGAATGAAAGAATTTCCTATTCCCTATGCTATGACAAACTGCCACAACTCACTTTGTGCCGTTGGCGGAACCATTAATGAAGACGACCACGTTTTCGGTCTTTCTGCCGCTAAAAAATACGGTGGAATATATGTTCCCGCAAACCAGAGTGTAATTCACTCCTATGCGCGTGAAGAGCTTGCAGGATGCGGAAAAATGATACTCGGATCCGACTCACACACCCGTTACGGTGCGCTCGGTACTATGGGTGTGGGCGAAGGCGGCCCAGAGCTTGTTAAACAGCTTTTAAAGAATACATATGACATAAAAGCTCCCGAGGTAGTACTCGTTTATCTCACAGGTACTCCCAAAAAAGGAATCGGACCTCACGACGTAGCAATAGCGCTCGTCGGCGCGACCTTCAAAAACGGATTTGTTAAAAATAAGGTCCTTGAATTTGTAGGTCCCGGTGTTAAAAATCTTTCTATTGATTTCCGTAACGGTATCGACGTTATGACCACCGAAACCACCTGTCTTTCTTCTATCTGGGAAACCGATGAGATCACAGAGCAGCATTATATCGCTCACGGCCGTCCCGAAGATTATAAGCGTCTTTATCCGAACGGTGTAGCGTACTATGATGCTATGATAGAAATAGATCTTTCCAAGATGGAATCGATGATAGCGCTTCCCTTCCATCCTTCAAACGCATACACTATTCACGAATTCCAGAAGAACGCAAAAGAAATTCTGGCATCAGTAGAGGCAGAAGCTAAAAAGAAATTCGGTTCTTGCAACCTTGACCTTGCTTCAAAGGTTCAAGCCGACGGATCTGTAATGGCAGATCAGGGTATCATCGCAGGATGTGCGGGCGGTATGTTTGACAGTATCGATGAAGCGGCTTCGATCCTCCGCGATCAAAGCACAGGCAACGGTTATTTCTCCCTTTCGGTTTATCCCACAAGTGTACCCGTTTCTCTTGAGCTTACAAAAATAGGAGTAAGCGCAGAGCTTTTGAGCGCAGGCGCTGTAATTAAGCCTTCCTTCTGCGGACCTTGCTTCGGTGCAGGTGACGTTCCCGCAAACAACGGGCTCTCTCTCCGTCACACAACACGTAACTTCCCCAACCGTGAAGGCTCAAAGCCGGGTGAAGGACAGCTTGCGGGCGTGGCTCTTATGGATGCACGCAGTATTGCAGCTACAGCTCGAAACGGCGGTATAATTACTGCCGCAACCGATGTTGATTACGATCACGAACCCCACGAATACCATTTCGACAGCAGCGTTTACAAAAAACGTGTTTATTACGGATTTGGAAAAGCAGATCCTTCTGCAGATCTTATTCTCGGCCCTAACATAACCGACTGGCCCGAGCAATACGAGCTTACCGACAATCTTCTTGTAAAGCTTGCTGCTGTTATCCGCGATGCGGTTACGACCACAGACGAGCTTATCCCCTCGGGTGAGACCTCTTCCTACCGTTCAAATCCGCTCCGTCTTGCTGAATTCGCACTTTCACGCAGAGTTCCCGAATACGTAGGACGTTCCAAAGCTGTAGCAGCGACAGAAGCGGCACGCAGAAACGGTGGCGACACATCGGAGCTTATCGCAGTTCTTTCCAAGGTTGGAAACGCAGACGAGCTTATCAAGAACACTCAATTCGGTTCTTGCGTATTCGCAAACAAGCCCGGTGACGGTTCGGCTCGTGAGCAGGCAGCTTCCTGCCAGAAGGTTCTCGGCGGATTTGCTAACATCTGCTATGAATTTGCCACCAAGCGTTACCGTTCCAACTGTATAAACTGGGGTATCCTTCCCTTTACTCTTGCCGAAAGTGCAGAGTTCCCCTACGAATGCGGAGATTACGTTTTCGTTGAAGGAATCAGAGAAAAGATCGCTCGCGGCGATGAAGAATTCGCAGCAAAGGTAATCAAGGCAGACGGAACCGTTGAAGATATTACACTCTACGTTAAAGGACTTACCGATGACGAAAAAGAGATCATTCTTGACGGCTGTCTTATGAACTACTACAAAAACCACATCGAAGACTAATAAAATATTTTTCAAACTGTTCGGAGGTATTGAACTATGAAAAAAATCAAAATGACAACACCGCTCGTCGAAATGGACGGCGATGAAATGACAAGAATTCTTTGGAAGATGATAAAGGACGAGCTCCTTCTTCCCTTTGTCGATCTTAAAACCGAGTACTACGATTTAGGACTTCCTGAAAGAGAACGCACAAAAGACCAAGTTACCGTTGACTCGGCTAACGCAACCAAAAAATACGGTGTAGCCGTAAAATGCGCAACTATCACTCCCAACAAGCAAAGAGTTGAAGAATACAACCTTTCCGAAATGTGGAAAAGTCCTAACGGAACTATCCGTGCAATTCTCGACGGTACAGTTTTCCGCGCGCCCATACTTATCGACTCGATAAAGCCTGCAGTCCGCAATTGGAAAAAGCCTATAACTATTGCCCGTCATGCATACGGTGACGTTTATAAGTCCACCGAGCACCGTGTAACGGGTACGGGAAAGGCTGAGCTCGTATTTACAGGTGATGACGGAAGCGTCTTCAGAGAAACCATATATGACTTTGAATGCGGCGGAGTTCTTCAAGGACAGTACAACAAGGATTCATCTATTATATCCTTTGCGCACTCCTGCTTCCAGTACGCAATAAACACAAAGCAGGACCTTTGGTTTGCTACCAAGGATACTATTTCCAAAAAATATGACCAGACCTTCAAACTCATTTTCCAGGATATCTACGATAATAACTACAAGGAAAAATTCGAAGAGCTTGGAATAGAATATTTCTATACCCTTATCGACGATGCGGTAGCACGTGTTATCAGAAGCGAAGGCGGATACATCTGGGCTTGTAAGAACTATGACGGTGACGTAATGTCGGATATGGTTTCAACAGCATTCGGTTCACTCGCTATGATGACATCGGTGCTTGTATCTCCTGACGGAAATTATGAATACGAAGCGGCTCACGGAACCGTTACCCGCCACTACTACCGCTATCTTAAGGGTGAAGATACCTCCACAAACCCTATGGCTACCATCTATGCGTGGTCGGGCGCTCTCCGTAAGAGAGGTGAGCTTGATGATCTTCCCGAGCTTATCGACTTTGCAAATAAGCTTGAAGAGGCTTGCATAGATACTCTTAATGACGGAATTATGACAAAAGACCTCGTAGGTCTTGTAAGCGAGGGTTACAAAGCACACGCTGTAAACTCCATAGGCTTTATTAAAGCTATCCGCGAACGCCTTGAAGCAAAGCTTGCTTAATTTAAAATAATTATAGTTATGGGACTGCGTCATTTAGCGCAGAACAAAAACACACGAAATAAAATTAAATAAAAATCAG
>CALAXC010000391.1 GCA_937894775.1 uncultured Clostridia bacterium | reverse complement strand
CGACTCACCACAGTATATCCAAACGCACATCGGAGTTGGATACAGAATGATGAGGGTGGAGTAGCAGTTAATCCGATAGATATTGTCTTGAAAGGAACAACGAATTATGAAAATTCAATTTATAGGTGCTGCGCAAGAGGTGACGGGAAGCTGTACACTTCTTGAGATCAACGACCGCTATTATTTAATTGATTGCGGTATGGAACAAGGAATTGACGTGTTTCAGAACGTTGCCTTGCCGGTTCCCGCAAGTCAGGTTGACGCAGTTTTTTTGACACACGCTCATATCGACCATTCGGGAATGTTGCCAAGACTTTATAAAGACGGCTTCCGTGGCATCATATACGCAACAGAGGCAACGGCGAAGCTGGCAGATATAATGCTCAAGGATAGTGCACACATCCAGATGAGCGAGATTGAATGGAAGAACAGAAAGGCAGAGCGCTCGGGGGAAGAGAACTTCACTCCGACATATACAATAGAAGATGCGCTCGGTGCGATCAAGCTCTTCCGTGGAGTGAAATATAACGAGAGAATTACGGTGTCCGCAGGCGTGGATATTCGCTTTACGGATATTGGACATCTGCTTGGCTCTGCGGCAATTGAAATATGGCTCAGAGAGGGAGATACGGAAAAGAAGATCGTATTCAGCGGCGACGTAGGAAACACGAATCAGCCGATCATCAAGGATCCTGCACCCGTTGCGGAAACAGACTATCTTGTTCTCGAATCCACCTACGGTAGCCGCAATCACGAGCGTCATACCGACACGATAGAAGTATTGGCTGAGCTCATCGAAAACACTTTGTCACGTGGCGGAAACGTGGTTATTCCGTCCTTTGCAATCGGTCGTACTCAGGAGCTTCTCTATGCCATTCGTGAGATAAAGCAAAGAAAGCTTGTCAAAAATATGGATTTTCCCGTTTATGTGGATAGCCCTTTGGCAATTGAAGCAACCGAGATCTTCTCAAAATGCGATCCCGCTTGCTTTGATGATGAAACGAGAAAGCTGATAGACGATGGAATTGATCCCATCAGATTTGACGGACTCAGATTGTCTGTTACAGTGGAGGACTCTAAACGTATTAACGAAACGCTCGAACCCAAGGTCATTCTTTCAGCGAGTGGAATGTGTGAGGCAGGCAGAATCCGCCATCACCTCAAGCACAATCTGTGGAGACCGCAGAATCTCATTTTGTTCGTAGGCTATCAGGCTGAGGGAACGCTTGGCAGGAACCTCATTGAAGGTGTCCAGAATGTGCGCCTGTTCGGTGAGGATATTGCCGTAAGAGCGCAGATCAAGTCGCTCAAGGGTACAAGCGGACATGCCGATCAGCAGGGACTTATTTCGTGGCTTGAAAGCTTTGAAAAGAAGCCTCGTACCGTATTTCTTAACCACGGAAACGAGGAGTCTATCGCTGTCCTTTCCGATGAGCTGAAGGAGCGCGGGTATGCGGTAGAAGCTCCGTATAGCGGAACTGAGTATGACCTTGTCAAAGGGATTATGACCGCCTATACCGAAAAGAAGCGCGTGACAGCGGCAGACGTTGCCAAAGCACGCTCCAGAAAGAACAGCATTCACAGAGATCTTGTATCGCAAGCTGAGGCACTGCTCGCCCTTGCCAAGCGTTGTGAGAGCCGTCCGAACAAGGAAAACGCCAAGTTTGCAGCACAGATCAGAGCACTGATGGATAAGTGGGAAAGATAATTATTTCAGGAGAATTGATGAAATGAAGGTAATAATTGTTGGAGGAGTTGCAGGAGGTGCTTCTGCGGCAACTCGTCTTCGCCGTTTGAATGAGCAGGCTGAAATCATCATATTTGAGCGATCGGGATTCGTATCCTATGCAAATTGCGGATTGCCTTATTTCGTTGGTGACGTAATTACAGATCCGGAGGAGTTAACTCTTCAATCGCCCGAGAGCTTATTCAGACGGTTTCGCATCGATGTAAGAGTAAAGCATGAGGTGACACAGATTCACCCCGAACGAAAGGCTGTATCGGTTAGAAATCTTGAGACAGGAGAGGTTTTTGAGGAAAGCTATGATAAGGTGATCCTCTCTCCCGGAGCAAAGGCTATCAAGCCAAGTATCGTTGGTTGTGAGGATAGAGTTTTTACGCTTCGCACCGTAGAGGATACTCTTCGCATTAAGAACTATATCGATCAAAAGAAGCCCAAAACTGCTGTCCTTGCAGGCGGTGGATTTATCAGCTTGGAGCTTGCTGAAAACCTTAGAGAGCAGGGAATCAACGTAACTGTTGTTCAGAGTGCAAATCAGCTTATGAACCCATTTGATCCCGAAATGGCAGCTTTTATCCATAATGAGCTGAGAAGGCAGGGAGTGAACATTGTTTTCGGGCACGCAGTGGAAGAAATCAATGGATCCGAAAATGGCGTTGATGTCGCACTGAGCGGAGAATGTATACTCCACGCGGATATGGCGGCATTGGCAATCGGTGTCACACCCGATACGGCACTTGCAAAGGATGCAGGTCTTCAACTCGGTTTGAAGGGAAGCATTGTTGTCAATGACAGAATGGAAACCTCAGTACCAGATATCTATGCAGTCGGAGATGCCATTCAGGTGAAAAACTTTGTAACGGGTGAGGATGATCTGATCGCTCTTGCCGGTCCTGCCAATAAGCAGGGAAGAATCGCCGCAGATAATATTTGCGGGATTGACAGTCGCTACGGTGGCTCGCAGGGAAGCAGTGTTCTCAAGATCTTTGACTTGACCGCTGCCACAACCGGTATTAGTGAGAAGAAAGCGCGGAGCTTGGGCTATGAGACCGATTCCGTTGTTCTTTCTCCCATGAGTCATGCAAGCTATTATCCCGGTGGGATGGTAATGACGATGAAGGTCGTCTTTGAAAAGAACACGTATAAGCTCCTCGGTGCTCAGATCATAGGTTATGATGGCGTAGACAAACGCATTGACGTGCTTGCAACCGCAATTCGTGCGGGTATGAAGGCGACAGAGCTCAAGGAGCTTGATCTCGCCTATGCGCCTCCGTACTCATCCGCAAAGGATCCCGTGAATATGGCTGGCTTTATGATCGACAACGTCGCAAGCGGTGTTATGAAGCAGTGGCATATTGAAGACGCGGATAAGCTTCCGCGAGACGGCAGCGTAACCTTGCTTGATACCCGTACAGTCGGAGAATATCAGAGAGGTCATATCGAGGGCTTTTACAACATTCCTGTTGACGAGCTGAGAGAACGTCTTGACGAAGTGGATCCCGGTAAGCCCGTTTACGTGATCTGCCAGAGTGGGCTCAGAAGCTATATTTCCTGCCGCATTCTCGAAGGTAATGGCTATACAGCATACAACTTTGCTGGAGGCTTCCGCTTTTATCAGGCAGTCATGAATGACAGAGCTTTGATCAAACGAGCAACAGCTTGCGGTATGGATAATTGACTTTAGAGTGTAATCTTCCAAATACGGTTGAAATATTCATAATATTATGATATAATTATTCCACTAATTATAGTTTCCCGATGAGGTTGTGGGAAATCAATCTATACAAGAATGACAGTACGCCCATAGCTTTGATAAGTTATGGGCGTTTTCTGCTCTATTGAAGGAGGTCAATATGATGAACTGTCCTTATTGCAACAATGAAATGATAAAAGGACTTATTCATAGTCCGCAAGAGTTGAATTGGATAAAAGGAGAAAAACGCAAGTTTTTCACTCGCGCTTTTCTACATAAAGACTCGATTGTTCTGTCGGAACTTTCTATGATGAAAGGTTCAGCTTGTGTTGCTTATAATTGTCCTAACTGCAAAAAGATAGTCATTGATTATGCTGACGGTAGCAATGATTTGAACGGAGATAGCAACGACGAAGAATAAAACTGATTAAAAGCGAGGTGATCCCGTGAAAATAACAAGATTTTATAACCCCGAAATACCGTACAGCCTTCACGATATGAACGTGATCGAATTTGAGATAAACGGCGACAATCTTATAATGAGAACTCAATCGGGTATGGTGAGAACCGCACCGAATTGGGATCAAGTGGACGGATACCTCGAATTTCTCGATGTGAATTGGAAATATTGCTATGCTACCGTGTGCGAAGGTTACTATGGCAATCTCGGCACTTACGAGGGCAAGACCTTCAAGAAAATGTATCTCAAAGACTTTATTGCCGAGTTTCAGAACGCAGGCTTCTCCATCACGGACGAATACTACGGTCAAGATCGTGCGCTCTATACGGGATATTTCCACAAGGGCGGTACTATGGGTGAGTGTACCATTGAGATATACCATAACAACATTATGTTCTACGAGCAGACCGATGACACCCGTGAAATGAAAGAGGTCGTATTGAGTGCTGACGGAGATCTGTCGCTCTATTTAGTACCTGCCGACGTTGCGGATAACCTTGCCACCGTTGCAAATGAGTTTGCTTTTAACTACGTATGGCACGGCGAGAAAAGCGGTAAGTTCTTGCAGCTCTGCGGAGAACAGTACGGCGCGGTGTTTGATGAAACGGATTTTATCGAATATCTGAACACGGTGCTATATCCCGATAAGCCGTCGAAAAAGCTCAAAACCTTCCAAGCCGCCGATGATGAAGATGTGCCGATGGAATATAGAAAATATCCGTACTATAACTTTTAAATAGCTTTCGCTATGA
>CALAXC010000390.1 GCA_937894775.1 uncultured Clostridia bacterium | reverse complement strand
GGCGCTGTGCGGAATTATTGCCGCATCGCGGATCAATCCCAAAGTGATCCTGCGCAGCCTGAAGCCGCTGCTGTTTATCATATGCCTGACCGGCATTCTGAACCTGTTCTATACACAGGGTGAACCGTTGGTGGAATTCTGGATCTTCACCATCACAAAAGAGGGCATAAAAAGCGGCCGTCTTGTCAATTTATCGCTCCACTCGTCCGATATTGCCGAGCTTTGGTATATCGGCATGCTTGAGGCTATAAATCGAGGCGATACCGTCACCGATACATCCGCTTTGCCTGCCGATTCGTTATACAGTTCTCACATAAAAGCAAAGCTGATGCTGAAAAGCTCGCCCGATGACTCTCTCGCTTTGCTTATCGGCATATATCACGAGGATATCGGTGCTGTTATGAGATATGCCGTGCTTTGCGACCTTGAAAGCATCTACCTTATGAAAAACGATTACGAAAAGGCGTTTGACTGCTCGGGCGAAAAGCAAAAAGTACTGTCAACGATAAAATAAGATAAACAAAAAACGGATATTTGAAAGAATCACCTATATGGCTGCATGGATAACCCATCTGCGTGTGGCAGATCTGCTTATCGAAAAATACAAAATACCCTCCGAGCGCGATTTTGTCATCGGCAGTATCGCACCCGACAGCGGTATACCCGATCCGAACAGCAACGGATACATTCCGCCGCGTCGTCTGCTCCACCGCACAAGCGAGGACGGCAAAACGATATTCTACGGCGATTTTGCACGCGAGTACATCAAAAAAGACCTTGACGGCGATGCCCTTTCCTTTTTCGCAGGATATTACGCGCATCTCGCAACCGACGACGTCTGGGCAAGGAGAGTTTATCTGCCTACGCGAAGAAAGTATATAAAGCAGGTCGAAGAGTACGGCAACGCTTTCCGCGCACGGATAAAAAGATCGTGGGAGAATCTGGACAGGCTTTATCTGACGAAAAACGAAGTAAAGTCGCTCGATATACTTAAAAACACCGACAGCGCAGTCTTTTGCCACCTCGGCTACATTACTCCCGAAATGCTGAACAAAAAGCTTCGTGATATCCCCGCGTTTTACGACGATCTCACCATTCAATTTGACGAAGAATACGTCTTTTTGACAGAAAACGAGCTTGACGGCATTATCGGTTATTGCGTTGATCTGATAAGCGGCAGCGACGTTTTTGATATGTTTGAAAAAAAATAAAAAAGCAGAGTTTAGGTTTATTCTCATAAGGATGTTTGAATAATCAAATTGTAGGGGAGGGGTCTCCCCTCCCGCGAACATCCGATTTTCAACGATAAAATACAGACACACGAATAAATTTCGGCAGAGAGATTGTTTTCTCTGCCGATTTGTGTTATAATGGGGCTACATCGTAGGGCGGGGGCTTGCTCCCGCCGTGACGAAAGGTTTATGCCAATGAGGCGGCGGGAGTAAACCCCCGCCCTACAAAAATAAGGGGTATGGGCTAAGCCCTATGCCTTTGTAATACAAAGGCGAAACTTGCGATAAAACAGAACGATAAATAAGAATTTGACGGAGGTTATGTATGCTTGAAAAAATGAGTGATTTCTTTGAGGCAAGACTTGACGGATATGATGAGCATATGATGACTAACATCGAATATGCAAGCGAGTTCTATCCTTTTACGGCAAAGCAATTACCGACCGCTGAAAACTGTTGCATACTTGATTTGGGTTGCGGTACAGGATTGGAACTGCAAGAATATTATAAGCTTAATTCTTCGGCAAAGGTTACGGGAATAGACCTTTCACAAGGAATGCTAACCGAGCTTCAACGAAAATTCGTTGGCAAGGATATAACCTTGATTCTTGGCTCATATTTTGATGTGCCGCTTGGTGAGAATGTGTTTGATTCTGCTGTATCGGTAGAAAGCTTGCATCATTTTACAAAAGAAGAAAAGGTCGGTCTGTATTATAAATTGTATATCGCATTAAAGGATAATGGCTATTTTATACTCACGGATTATTTTTCCTTATCTGATGATGAGGAACGGATGCACCGAAACAATTTGATAGCTCTGAAAACAGAACAAGGTATTACCGATAACGAGTTTTACCATTATGATACGCCGCTTACTGTGAAGCACGAGATTGAAGCTCTTGCTGAAGCGGGCTTTGCAGCGGTAGAGGTGTTGAATAATTGGGGAGCAACATACACCATTAAGGCAGTTAAATAACTGTCAAATTCCAATTTGTCAAATAGTAACCCCCGACAGACCGCTAAAAAATCTGTCGGGGGTTACTATTTGTTTACTGCGTATCAATGATATTTGATTTCTCCGCTAATTTTGCACGACCTTGCGGCAGTGCTTTTGTGCATGTCATTTGCTGCTTGCAATACAACGAACGGAAAAATACCGAGGGGACAAATAATACGTCTCCGACCGACGGTGTAACTGACAAGCAGACCTAAAATGAAACTCAGCCCGATCCACACATACTGCAACAGGTTCGTGGGATCGCAACGTCAAAGAGCATTGGCAGCTCTGCGAGGACGGAGAGAAGCTGAACATCGCTGATCATACGTTTGACCGGGAAGCGATCTGCACGGTTTGCAAGAGCGTGGTCGATATTTTCGATGATGGGACAGCAAGCATCAATACCTATGACGAGGAAAATGAGATTTGTTTTAGCATAGGCTTTAGTGAAATATTGAGCAAATCAACATCAAAAGCGGAGAGGGACACTCTCCGCTTTTACCGTTTACGTTATTTTTTGACCGCTTGTGTCGAAATCGTTGCATTTTAAGCTTGAATGTGGTATAATTGGTCGATTGATAATGTATATTTGTGCTATCGCAATATAGCAGAATGGAGATTACTATGAATATCATCAAAGCAAGGACGGGGAGTACCTTGAAAATTGCTTTGCAGGGCAGATTGAATACTGCGGCGGCTTATAAGCTTGACAACGAGGTCAGACCGATACTTGACAGCGTTACGATTCTGATATGGGATCTTGGAGAGCTTGAATATATTTCCGCCACAGGACTCCGCTTACTGCTTGCCGCTCAAAAAGTGATGAATACGCAGGGAAAAATGGTCGTTATAAATGCCAATGAGTTGATTACCGAGATATTTGAGGTAACGGGCTTTACATCGATCTTAACACTTGAATGATAATACAAAGCGAAAGGATGGATCATTCTTATGGCAAATCAGCTTTTTCGTGAAAAGAGTATGGAAAAGGTTTCTTCACCCGAGCAACTTAACGATTATATCCGTGTTTCTAATCCGGGAGTATGGATCGCGTTGACGGCGGTGATCGTATTGCTGGTCGGCGTGTGCGTTTGGGGTATATTCGGAAGGCTTGAAACGACGGTCGGCAGTGCGGCAGTCGTCAAGGACGGAGTTATGACGCTCTATATCAAAGAGGAGCATCTCGGTAAGATCACCGAGGGTATGACGGTCAGAGTCAAGGATCAGGAATATCTGATCACGGCAGTTGAAACCGTTCCCAAGACGATCCCCGAGGGCTTTGACGAATATATGCTGCATCTGAGCGGTATGCACGTTGGAGAATGGGTCTTTGGCGTGACGGCTATGGACACCAATCTTGCTGACGGTGTTTATAAATCAGAGATCGTAGTCGAGAGCGTTGCCCCGATGTCCTTTGTTTTGGGGTGAGACTGCTATGAAGAAAAAAGCTAACAAAATCAAATCCCCGCTGACTCATGGGGTTGCCAAGGTCCCGGTGATCATGCAGCTGGAAGCGTTGGAGTGCGGAGCTGCATCACTGACGATGATCCTTGCGTATTATAACAAATGGATACCGCTCGAGCAGGTTCGAGCAGATTGCGGCGTTTCCCGCGACGGATCGAACGCCAAAAACCTACTGAAGGCGGCAAGAAGCTACGGATTGATCGCCAAGGGCTATCGTTATGAGCCTGACAGCTTGAAGAAAAACGGAAAATTCCCTTGTATCATCCATTGGAATTTCAACCATTTCGTGGTATTGAACGGCTTCAAGGGCAACAAAGCAGTTTTGAACGA
>CALAXC010000389.1 GCA_937894775.1 uncultured Clostridia bacterium | reverse complement strand
AAGGGCTTCGCGCCCTTGACCTCGCCACCTTTTGAAAAAGGTGGACGAAAACTTTTCAGCTGGGTTTGTGCGAACACTGTGCGCTGTTTGTCAGATTGCCTGTCGGCTCAGCCGACTTTGTGCGAACATTGTGCGCTGATTCTTTATTTAATCCCAAAATCGGTGTTATTATTACTTGACAAAGGAAAGAATAATTTGTATAATATTCTTGAAGTAAAACAGAGGTGAAATAAAAAATAATGAAAAAAAGATACACCGTGAAGGGAATGAGCTGTGCTGCATGTGTTGCTCACGTCGAACATCAAGTGCAGAAAATGTCCGAAATTCAAAGCTTTTCGGTAAGCTTACTCACCAATTCTTTGACTGTTGAGTTTCCTGACGGTACCGATGAGGAAAAACTCTTTTCAGATCTGAAAAGAGAACTGAAAAAAGCAGGATACGACCTTGAGCTTCAAGGCTCTTCAAAAAAAGATATCTCGGTAAAAGAGTATCGCAGAAGCATTAAAAAGCTTATAGCTTCCTGCATTCTTACTGCTCTTCTTATGATAGTCGCTATGGGACATATGCTTGGAATTCCAATGCCGCATATCTTCCATACGCACGCATATCTTTTTGCGCTCCTTCAGCTTGCTCTTACCGTTCCTGTAATAATAATAAATTTTAAATTCTTTAAAAGCGGATTTCTTGCGCTTTTCCACAGAGCTCCTAATATGGATTCGCTTGTAGCTATAGGCTCGGGCGCTTCTACTGTTTATGGAATCGTTGCTGTGGCTATACTCCTTTATGCCGATGTTACGTCAAACTCGGCTCTTATCGAGCTTTACCGCCATAACCTCTACTTTGAGGGCGCGGCTATGATCCTTACACTTGTTTCGCTCGGAAAAGTCCTCGAGGGAAAAGCGAAGGCGAATGCCGCTGGAGCAATAGAATCTCTTGCTGAAATGATGCCCGAAAGCGCATCTGTTCTTCGTGACGGAGCTTTCGTTGAGATCCCGTTGAATGAAATACAGATCGGTGATACAGTCGAGCTGAAAGCGGGAGATACAGTTCCCGTCGACGGAACCGTTGTCGAGGGCTTTGGCTCTGCCGACGAGTCTGCGCTCAGCGGTGAAAGTATTCCAGTTGAAAAGAACGTCGGTGACACTGTTAGCACAGCTACCGTTTTTCTTAGCGGATATATAAAAATAAAAGCCGAAAAAATAGGCGAGGAAACCTCGCTTAAAAAGATAATCCGCCTGCTTGAGGATGCCGCCGCATCGAAAGCTCCTATATCGAGAATCGCCGATAAGGTGAGCGCGATATTTGTTCCTGCTGTTATAGCAATATCTGTCCTGACAGCCATTCTTTGGCTTGTGATAGCGAAAGATGTAAATATGGCATTTCAATGCGCTGTGTCGGTTCTTGTTATCTCTTGTCCTTGCGCCTTGGGACTTGCTACTCCTACGGCAATAACCGTCGGAACAGGGCGGGGCGCTAAGCTTGGAATATTGATAAAATCTGCCGAGTCGCTTGAAAATCTCGGCTCTATAAAATATCTTCTTACCGACAAAACAGGCACGGTTACAGAGGGAAAGCCTTGTGTTACCGATGTTATTGTTTACGGCGATGAAAAGAAGCTTTTGTCGGTCCTTTATCTTACAGAGTCAAGATCGTCGCATCCTTTGGCTAATGCGATATGCAATTATATTACAGAAAAAGAAGAAAAATCGCTCGATGAAAATATCTGCGTAAAAGAGCTTTGGACTCTTAGCGGAAAAGGTATAAAGGCTATGATCGAAGAAAAAGGCGATAGCAATATTTGTCTAATCGGTACGCCCGAGCTTC
Source organism: uncultured Clostridia bacterium (assembly GCA_937894775.1). Lineage (GTDB taxonomy): Bacteria > Bacillota > Clostridia > Oscillospirales > CAG-272 > HGM12713. The sequence goes on along the minus strand of CALAXC010000389.1, from coordinate 1,079 downwards.
TTTCGGAAAATCAAGTTTTTTTGAATGAAGAACAGCTTTTGGCTTTTTCTTCTCTTGAAGAGAAGGGAAGAACTGCGGTTATATGTTCTTTGGGGAGCGAAGTACTCGGAATAGTAGGAATTTTCGATAGAGAGCGAGAGGATAGCCGAGAGGCTTTTTCGGAGCTTAGAAAAATGAATATAAAAACGGTAATGCTCAGCGGTGATAATGAACGTTGCGTAAGCGCGGTTGCAAGATCGTGCGGTATAGATGAATACAGGGCGCGTCTTTTACCGCAGGATAAGGAAGGTATTATAAGGGAGTATTCCGAGAAGGGCGTTTGCGCGATGGTAGGTGATGGAATAAACGATGCGCCTGCACTTGCATCTGCAGACATAGGAATTGCGATAGGCGCGGGAACAGAGGTCGCTATCGAGAGCGCAGACGTTGTTTTGCTTAAGAGCTCGCTTTGCGATGCTGTAAGCGCAATAAGTCTTTCTAAGGCTACAATAACGGTAATAAAAGAAAATCTCTTCTGGGCGCTTATTTATAACGCTGTGTGTATTCCGTTAGCGGCAGGTCTGCTTTATCCTGCTTTTGGTATCGCGCTTACACCGATGATAGCATCGGCGGCGATGAGTTTTTCTTCGCTTTGCGTGGTTTTAAATTCTATAAGATTAAAATATAAAAAGATATATATATATAATAATGATAAAAATAAATCAAATATAACGGAGGAAAATGAAATGTTTGGTAAGGTAAAGACGGTAACGCTTGCTGTTGAGGGAATGATGTGCAATAATTGTAAGGCGCACGTAGAAAAGGCGCTTTTGGGCGTTAAGGGCGTAAAATCGGCAGAAGCATCGGTTGAAAATAAAAACGTTGTAATAACGGCAAAAGAGTCTGTAAGCGAAGATGCGCTTGTTTCGGCTGTTACTGCGGCGGGATATAAGGTCGGCTGATAGGCGATCAACGCACACATATAGCCCGACTAAACAAAGCGGTCGGGCACTTTGTACATCTCGCAAAGAGCGATTGAGGAAAGTTTTTGCGAAGCTTTTTCTTTTGCGCCTCTTGTGTCAAAAGAAAAAGCGATAGAA
>CALAXC010000388.1 GCA_937894775.1 uncultured Clostridia bacterium | reverse complement strand
AAGAAGTGTCCTGCGGGAGTATGTAAGAGCTTGCTTCAGTTCAAGATTGATCTCGATAAGTGTATCGGATGCGGAATGTGTGCAAAGAACTGTCCTGCTGATGCTATTACGAGAACCGATTATATTGCGCCCGGTCATAAACTCGCTTCTTTCGAAATTGATCCTAAGAAGTGTGTTAAGTGTGGCGCTTGTATGGAAAAGTGCAGACCTCACGCGATTTATAAAGATTAAGAAAGGAAGTAATGTAGAATGGAAACAGTAAATATAAAAATTAATGGCGTACAGTATGCTGTACCCCAGGGTTCAACTGTTCTTGAAGCAGCAAGAGCCGCAAAGATAGAAATTCCTACTCTTTGCTACCTTAAAGATATTAATGAGATCGGTGCTTGCCGTCTCTGTCTTGTTGAAGTATCTGAGGGCGGAAGACCTTTCAGATTGGTAACAGCTTGTGTTTATCCTGTTACCGAGGGAATGGAAGTTCTTACAAATACTCCCAAGATAAATAAATCAAGAAAAACAAATCTTGAACTTATTCTTTCAAATCACGACAGAAAATGTCTTTCTTGCGTACGCAGCACGACTTGCGAACTTCAGAAGCTTTGTAACGAGTACGGTGTAGATGAAACATATTTTGGCGGTGACAAGAATAAGTATGAAATTGATGACAAATCGCCTATCATCCGTGATAATAACAAGTGTATCCTTTGCCGTCGCTGCGTAGCTGCTTGTAAGGCAGTTCAGGGAATTGGTGTAATAGGAGCAAACGATAGAGGATTTGATACTCATATCGGATCTGCTTTCGGAGTTGCACTTGCTGATACTTCCTGTATCAATTGCGGACAGTGTATAGTAGCTTGTCCTGTTGGCGCTCTTTATGAAAGAGATGACACAGATAAGGTAAGAGAAGCTATCGCAGATCCTTCAAAGCACGTATTTATTTGCACAGCTCCTTCAGTAAGAGCACAGATCGGTGAGTGCTTCGGATACGAGCCTGGTACAGATTGCGAAGGAAAGATGGTAGCAGCACTTAAGAAGCTTGGCTTTGACGGTGTTTACGATATGAATCTTACCGCAGACCTTACCATTATGGAAGAAGCTACCGAGTTCCTCGGCAGAGTAAAGAACGGCGGTGCGCTTCCTATGATCACCTCTTGCTCACCCGGATGGATCAAGTACTGCGAGCACTATTATCCTGAGTTTACAGAGAATCTTTCTACTTGTAAATCTCCTCAGCAGATGTTCGGTGCAGTAGTTAAGACTTATTATGCAGAGAAGATGGGATGGAATCCTGAGGATATATTCTTTGTATCTGCAATTCCTTGTACCGCAAAGAAATTTGAGGTAGGAAGACCCGGTCAGTCAGCTGCCGGTGTTCCCGATGTTGACGTTGCTATCACAACACGTGAGGTTGGTAGAATGATCAGCAAAGCAGGTATCGACTTTAAGTCACTTGAGGATGAGGCGTTTGATATTCCGTTCGAAATCGGATCGGGCGCAGGTGCAATATTCGGTGCAACCGGTGGTGTTATGGAGGCAGCTCTCCGTACCGCTGCTGAGGTTATCGAAGGTAAGCCTCTCGAATCTCTCGACTTTAATGAAGTAAGAGGAGTTGAGGGAGTAAAGCTTGCTTCTTATAAGCTTGGAGATATGACTCTTAACGTTGCAGTAGCTTCGGGTACAGCAAACGCTAAGAAGGTTCTTGATGCTGTAAAAGCAGGTGAACTCGATGTTCAGTTTATAGAAATTATGGCTTGTCCCGGCGGATGCGTAAACGGCGGCGGTCAGCCCGTTCAGCCTGCGGCTGTTCGTATGACAACAGATTTGAGAGCTGTAAGAGCAGCTGTTCTTTATAATGACGATAAGAATAGCGATATCCGTAAGTCTCACGAAAATTCTGCTGTTAAAAAACTTTATGATGAATATTTTGGTGAGCCTAATAGCCATAAGGCACATGAAATACTTCACACACATTACGTAAAGCGCGGTCTCTAATAATTTTATAAGGAGTAGATTTATGAAATCAAAGAATTTATGGTTAAAGCTCATTACCGTCGTTCTTATTTTCACATCTTTGTTCACGCTTATCGCTTGTGAAGAGGGGCTTGGTGATGAAAGTGGCAGTGATAATATTGGTAATAATCCTGTTGACAACGGTATAAGAGCAGAAGATCTTACACCCAGCCAGAACCTCACTTTTTCACTTACTTCTGATAAGAAGGGTTATCAGTTGAAGTCTGCTTCCAAATGTAAGGACGAGCAGATAGTTATTCCCGCAAGTTATACGGGAACTGACGGAAAAGCACTTCCCGTAACAGCAATAGCTGCAAGTGCTTTTAAGGGTATGAGGAGTGTTGTTTCAGTTTACATTCCCGATACAGTTACCAAGATATCCGCTTCTGCATTTAAGGAGGCAAAATCCCTTACAACAGTTGTCTGCGGTAATGGAATTACCGAGATAAGCAATAATGCTTTCGAAGGTTGTAAATCTCTTAAGTCGATCTCTATGAAAGAAGGTATTAAAAAGATAGGAAGATATGCTTTTGCAGGATGTGAGCATCTTGAGGCCATAGTTATTCCTAATACAGTAGAGACGATCGGTGAAGCTTGTTTCCAGCGTTGCGCAAGAATGACAAGTGTTACCTTGGGCAGCGGAATTAAAACACAGGATAAGGTTGATAAGAAGGGTAAGGTTACCGATAATAAAGATGAGATAGGAAGATTCGCGTTCTATTTCTGCAAGAATATTTCTACTATCAGATATACGGGAACTAAGGAGGATTTTGAGGCGTTACATATGGACGTTTCTTGCTTCCTCTCAACCACAATGACAGATGACGTTATCTGTGCCGGCGGTCAGAAATCTAAGTTGCCTGAACTTCAGGGTCAGCTTGAGCTTCCCAAAGAATATCAGTAATAATACGACGGATTTAATAAAATTTTAAATTTTGTTATCTCTTGAATATTAAAAAATGGGGCTATCTCAATTTTTGAGATAGCTTCATTTTTTTTATGATTATCACATATAATTTTTTGAGGTGATGATTATGAAAATTAAAAAAATCAAAGTGAAAAAGAAATTTTTAAAAGCTTTTTCGGTAATTTTGGCGTTTATTTTTGTTTTTTCTTTTACAGTGTCAGCAGAGCCGTCGCATAGAGGGGAAGAGAAAATAAATTTTGAAGATCCTCTGAAGCTTGATTGCGAGGCAGCTTTTTTGATGGAAGCTAATACAGAAACCGTGCTGTATGAGAAAAACGCCGATACTCCGCTACCACCTGCATCGGTTACAAAAATAATGACACTTTTGCTTGTTATGGAGGCTATAGAAGCGGGTGAAATAAATTATTCGGACAAAGTGCGCGCAAGCGCAAATGCTTGTTCAATGGGCGGCTCGCAGATATACCTTAAAGAAAATGAAGAAATGACTGTTGAGGATCTGTTAAAAAGCGTTATAATAGCTTCGGCAAATGATGCAGCCGTCGCATTGGCAGAATATGTTGCGGGGAGCGAAGAAAATTTTGTTTTGAAAATGAATAAAAAAGCAGCGAAACTCGGTATGCAGAATACTAATTTTGAAAACACTAACGGTCTTGACGATACTGTGGAAAATCATATGATCTCAGCGCGGGATATTGCAATAATGTCGAGAGAGCTTATTAAATATAAAAAGGTGACAGAGTATAGCTCGATATGGATGGATAGCATCAGAAACGGAACTTTCGGGCTTACGAACACAAATAGACTCATTAGATTTTATAAGGGCGCAACGGGATTGAAAACGGGATCTACCGATAAAGCAGGTTTTTGCATCAGTGCTACTGCCGAACGAAACGGTATGAATCTTATATGTGTTGTTATGGGTGCAAAAACACGGGATATACGAAATTCAATAGCCACGAGATTGCTTGATTACGGGTTTAATAATTACCGTATTTTTGAGGCAGACGGAGAAGAAATAGAAAATATTCCAATTTTGAAAGGTCTTAAAGACAGCTTTTCTGCCAAGTATCGCGCGGTAAAAATAATAGTGCCGAAGAATACTGGCAAAATAAGTGCAGGCGTGCAGGTTGCTATACCCGTAGAGGCTCCCGTGAAATTAGGGGATATCGTAGGTATAGTATCATATACGGACGGTAAAAACGAGATATGCCAAATAGACATTATCGCAGCGGAAAATGTAGAAAGAGTGAGCTTTGGTGGAGTATTTCTTCTGTATCTGAAAAAATGTTCAATTATTTTGTAAAAAACAAAAAAGTTCTTAAAAAAGTCACAATTTGTTCTAAAATTCAACAATGTAATATTGTATAATAAAATGAATACATAAAATTCAAATTCACAAAAAAAGAGGTACAAAAATGACACTCAGATTAAATGATACTTACATTAAATCTTTTATTAAAGATGACGAGCTTAAGGCCATTAGCGCAGAGGTTGAGGCAGCTCATAAGTGCTTGCTCGCAGGAAACGGAGAGGGTAACGACTTTTTGGGTTGGGTAAACCTTCCTTTTGATTATGATAAAGAAGAATATGTAAGAATTAAAGAGGCAGCAAAAAAAATACAGAAAAAGTGTGATGTATTTGTTGTTATCGGTATAGGCGGTTCTTATCTTGGAGCAAGAGCTGTTATCGAATATGTAAAATCTCCGCTTTATAATAATCTTAAGCACGAGGGAACACCCGATATATATTTCTCGGGTTGTAATATAAGCGCTCAGTCGCTTAACGAACTTCTTGCAATATGTGAGGGCAAGGATATATGTATAAATGTTATTTCTAAATCGGGTACAACTACAGAGCCTGCTGTTGCTTTCCGTGTATTCCGTGAGCTTCTTGAGAAGAAGTACGGTAAGGAAGAAGCAAAGGAAAGAATTTTTGTTACTACCGATAAGGCAAGAGGAACTCTTAAAAAGTTCTCTGATGAGGCAGGATACGAAACTTTTGTTGTTCCGGATAACGTAGGAGGACGTTTCTCTGTACTTACAGCAGTAGGTCTTCTTCCTATTGCGGTTTCGGGCACAGATATAGATGCTCTTATGAAGGGTGCAGCTGATGCGGCTACAGAATATAAGGCATCTGCTGACATTGAAAAGAATGACTGTATGAAGTATGTAGCGCTCCGTAATCTTATGTACAGAAACGGAAAGGGAACTGAAATACTTGTAAATTATGAACCTTATGCAGCTATGCTTAACGAGTGGTGGAAACAGCTTTACGGCGAGAGTGAGGGTAAGGATAAGAAGGGTATTTTCCCTGCATCCGTTATATTCTCTACCGATCTTCATTCGCTTGGACAGTTTATTCAGGACGGTTCACGTACTATATTTGAAACGGTAGTTTCTGTAAATGATACTAACGAAAAGAAGCCTGTTCCGTTTGATGAGGCAAACGTAGACGGACTTAATTTCCTTGCGGGAGTTGATCTTAATGAGGTCAATAAGATGGCGATGAAGGGAACTATTCTCGCTCACGTTGATGGCGGAACACCCAATATACTTATTGAAGTTGCCGATAAGAGTGAATATTCTTTGGGCTATCTTCTTTACTTCTTTGAGTTTGCTTGCGGAGTTTCAGGGTATGTTCTCGGTGTAAATCCTTTCAATCAGCCCGGTGTAGAGGCATATAAGAAGAATATGTTTGCGCTTTTGGGTAAGCCGGGATATGAATCTGAGAAGGCTGCTCTCGAGGCAAGACTCAAGTAATAAAAAATATACAAAAATTCTCAAAAAACTATTGAAAAATTGAGCATTTTGCGGTATAATATAAATGAGTATAAAACTCAATAAAAATTAGGAGGTTCCATACATGTTAAAATTGATCATCGGTGTAAAAGGTACGGGTAAAACAAAGGCTCTCATCAACCTTGTAAATGCGGCTTCTGCTGAGTCTAAAGGTGATGTGGTTTGTATAGAGAAGGGGGTAAAACTCCGTTATGACGTTAAGTCTTCGGTAAGACTTATAAATACAGAGGAATATTTTGTTGCTGATACAGATGCACTTTACGGTTTTATCGCCGGTATTTTTGCAAGCAATCATGATATTACTGATCTTTTTGTTGATTCTGCGCTTAAAATATGCGGTAACAACGCGGCTGAGTTTGACGGATTTGTTGAGCTTGTAGAAAAGCTTTCCGAGAAGCTCGGTGTAAATATCGTTATGACTTCTTCCATTCCGGTAGAAGAAGCAAGTGCAGTTGTAAATAAGTATATCTAAGCTTACATAATAACTGATAAATAAAAAAGCTGTTTTAATGTGATACATTAAAACAGCTTTTTTTATCAAATATAACAGTTAATTTGATGCCGCATATTAAGCTTAAGCGTCAAGAGTCTCAAGGTATGCAACAACGTCGCCGACAGTTGTGAATTTACGGATGTCATCATCTTCTATGGTGATACCGAATTTTTCCTCGCATATCATAACAAGGTCAGCAAGCTCGATCGAGTTAATACCGAGATCGTTAGAAAGCTCCGCATCCATAGTGATCTCAGCAGGATCGATCTGAAGCTCTTCAACAAGAAGTTCAACAAACTTATCGTACATTTTGATTCCTCCAAATATAAGATTTAATCGTTTTTATAATTATATTGATTACCTTATAAATTATACACTATTTTCTATATTATGTCAAGTAAAAAATGCTTTTTGCTTTTAATTTTACGAAATATACAAAAAGTGTTAATTTAATTGACAATTTAATATAAATATGATATATTAAAATGAAATCATCAAGGAGGAAAAAGTATGGAATTATTCAACAGACGTTATCTGACTATAATTACATTTCTTTTTGCTCTTACAGCACTTTTATGCTGCTTTATTAGCGGAGCTTTTAAAATTGCGGTTGCTGTTTTTGCTGTAATATTTGCTATAGCTTTTGGAATTGTGTTTTTGAAGTTCAAAAAAGATCTTTTCAAGGCACTGTTTTCGATATTTGTTTGTACGGCAATAGGTGTCAGTGCGTTTTCTTCTTATTTTTTTATAACGCGTGCCGAAAATGAGGCGAGTTCTTTTGTTGGAACTTCGACTGTTATGGTAAAGATCATCAAAAGCTCAGGCGAAGATTCTTATGACGTAAAGCTTTTGAGAGCAGGAGATAAAGACGTCAGTATAAAAGCTGAAATTGTTGATGTGGGAATAAGTGATCTTGATTTTGGCGACAGACTTATATTTAATGCAGAGATAGAAAGAATAGCCGATCCATACGATAGGTCCAAATTGCTTGTACTCAGCGCTCAGGAGGTCAAAGAGTTTTATCTAGACAAAAATGAAGAGAAAAATTATTTTTCTTACGATGGAATAGTTGCTCTTTGTCACGCGCTTCGGCTGAATTTTGGTGAATATGTTGACGGTATTTTTGATTCACACGGTGGAATCGTAAAGGGCTTACTTGTCAATGATAAAAGCGATATAGATTCCAAAACTTATTCTGATTTTAAACGTTCGGGAACTTTACATATACTTGCAGTCAGCGGAATGCATATAGTCTTGCTTATGGGTGCATTGGAACTGCTGTTGAGAGCTTTATCGGTGAAAAAGGGGATCAGAATAATAATTATATCGCTGTTTGCAATATTTTTCCTTGCATTATCAGCTTTTGTCGCATCGGCGGTGCGCTCGGTCTTGATGCTCTTTGCGGTTTATTTGACCTATTTGATATATGAAGAGAATGATTCGATAACTGCGTTGTTTGTATCTATAGCGATCATAATTTTGTTTTCACCGTTTGCTGTTTACGATCTCGGAATGTGGATGTCATTTCTTGCGACACTTGGAATTTTGCTGGTTTACCCGCATTTTGACGCGATAATGCCTTATCCTGATCAAAAGAATCCTTTTGTGAAATATTCACTGAGAGGCTTGGTTTGGTGCGCAAAGACTTTAATGCTGACGATCGTTGCTAATTTCTTCTTGCTGCCTATAATGTGGTACTTTTTTGGAGAACTGTCGATCTCATCGATCCCTTGTAATCTTGTACTTTCGCCGATAGTTACGGTTTTAATGCCGCTGTGTGCGGTGGCGACGTTATTTGGAAATATTCCTTACATAGGAACGGTGTTGGTCTTCTTTACGAAGCAGCTTTCGGATTTAATGCTTGAAATAGTGGAATTCTTCGCTAAAATGCGATTTGGAGTCGTTTCTTTGAGGTCCGAGTTTGCAAGCATATTGATAATTGCTTTTACTGTCATTTTTGCGGTTATGTTGGTAATAAAAATAAAGCGGAAGCTTTTGATATTTGTTCCAATGGTTGCTTTTGCTTTGATATTTACAACCTGTTTTGCGGTGCTTGGAGTAACGTCAGAGCCGAAGATACGATATATGAATTTAAGTAAAACGAGAGTTGTTTATATTGATAAAGGCGCTGAATGCAGTGTGGTTGATATCGGTGAAAATAGTGGATGTAACGGCTTTACTGTACTTAATAATATGTCGAAATATGCAACGGAAATTGATGAATATTTTATAACTTCATTGGATAAAGGAGATGTAAATGCCGTAAAATATCTGTCGAAAAATACAGCTATAAGAAATTTGTATATCCCTCAAGTCCTTGAAAATAGCGATATTGATTTAATCAAAGAAATATTTGAATGTGCTGAAAAGTACAATATAAAAATAAGGCTGTATCAAATCGACGAAAGTGTGGAAATTTATAAAAACATTACGTTTGATTTTGACAGTACAGGGCAGGTGAATTTGAAATCCGAATCTGCTTTGTTTGAATTTTCCAAAAGTTCTTTCGCATATAGTTATAATGGGGAAACCCGTCTTTTTGACAGAAACGTAAACGGAATATTTGAGTTACCGCTAAAATAAGGGGCTTTATGCTCCTTATTTTATTTTTCTGCATAATATATTACTGGACACTGTTTGTGTTTTACGGTACTTAAAGAAAGGACTATATATTTGATATATGAAGCCACAAAATAAAATAACTTTTTTAGGTGGGGATGCCCGTCAGGGAAAAGCCGCACTTAGGCTTGTCGAAAGCGGACGTTTTGTTTCTGCTTTTGCAGGGTGTCCTTCTGCAAGTGAAAAAATAAATCTTCCTGAAAATATTGACGAAGCTATCAAAGCTTCATCTGCAGTTATCCTTCCGTTGCCCTCGAGCGTTGACGGCCTTACTCTTAATGCACCGAGTTATGACCTTGAAACCTTAAGGCTTGATAAAATTATTGATCTGATCTCTGAAACAGATAAAAATATACTTTTGATTGGCGGAAGGATACCGAAGCAGGTAACCGAATATGCCGAACAAAAAGGCTTGCGTGTTATTGATTATTTTGTTTCGGAATCTTTTCAGATAAAGAATGCTTATATTACAGCGGAGGCGGCTCTTTCGGTTGCTATGAATAATATGAAAAAGAGCATAAGAGGCGCAAAATTCACTATAACGGGATTTGGAAGAATAGCTAAGATATTAAGTGCTATTCTTATAAAGCTTGGCGGGGATGTCTGCGTTTTGGCAAGAAAGGAAAGTGATCTTGTATGGGCAGAGCTTGAAGGTGCGAGAGGAGTAAGGATATGCCGCGAATCTTTGAAAAAGGCTTGTGAAGAGTCGGATATGATATTTAATACTGTTCCCGAATGGTTGTTTTATGAGGATGAACTGCTGAGAATGGGAAATAGTACGCAGATCGTAGATCTTGCATCTTCTCCGGGCGGTGTAGATCTTTCGGCAGCAAAAAGACTCGGTTCTAAGGTTCTGTGGGCATCTTCCTTACCCGGAAAATATGCGCCCGAAAGCGCAGGAGAGCTTATTGCCGAATGTATAGAAAAGATTCTTACAGAGGAGGGGGTGTAGATATGATGTTGGGGTTTGCTATGTGCGGATCTTACTGTACTCATAAAAAGGCACTTTACGAGCTCGAAAATCTCGCTAATGCGGGATTTGACATAGTTCCGATAGTAAGCGAAAACGTTTACTCAACCGATACAAGATTTGGAACAGCGAAGGATCTAAGGGAGAAGCTGATCGATATAACGGGCAGAGAGCCGATAGGAAATATAGTTGATGCAGAACCGCTGGGCCCCAAGATAAAGCTTGATGCACTTGTGATCTGTCCGTGTACGGGAAATACACTTGCAAAAATGGCGATGGGTATTACAGATAGCTCGGTAAGTATGGCGGCAAAGGCGCATCTGCGATCGAACCGAACATTGGTGATAGCTCTTGCTTCAAATGATGCACTTTCGGCAAATCTTAAAAATATTTCGGCGATGCTGAATAGAAAAAATGTTTTCTTCGTACCGATGGAGCAGGATGATCCGGTTGGGAAACCTCATTCTTTGGTTGCGTCATTTTCTTTGCTGAAGCCGACACTTGATGCGGCTCTTGAAGGAAGACAGTATCAAAAGCTTTTTGTGTAAAAATAAAAAAATATAGGCGGGGAATAGCGGAAAATACCGTTATTCCTCGATTTTTTTTAAAAAAGCAAAAAATAAATTTTAAAAACGCAAGTGAGAAAAAACGAGGAAAA
>CALAXC010000387.1 GCA_937894775.1 uncultured Clostridia bacterium | reverse complement strand
AGAACATTCCAACCGCAACATGTGGTCAGTCTCACCCAAAGAGATGATAAATATGTGGTCAGAAAAACCAAGTAGCCAAGAACAGAGAACTGTCCATTCCTTCTTCTGCAGGTGTTGTATTGTAACTTAGAAAAACGTATTTGTCAAGGCCATCTCGAAATAAAATCAGCGTTCAAAATTTGATACGCAGTAAGCAAAGAAAAAGCTCGTCGCGATCATTTCCATCATGTAGGCGCAAAGCCGTTGGTACACGCATGATGGATATGGACGCGTTTTGCTTTTAGAATCGGAAACAAGTTCGTTAGAACTCAAAAATTGATATGCAGTAAACAAAGAAAAGGAGTCTCATCGCATACGAAAAATCAAATATTTTCAGAATATTTCAAAAATATCGCAAACAAAACGGGCTCGATTTTGAAAAATAATTTCATAATATTTGAAAAATGTTGTTGACAAAATTAAAATATCGTGGTAGAATTATGTCGTAAACAATATTTTGGAGGATAAAACTATGGCAAAACAAGAATCCAAAAGCGATCGCTTTGTAAGAATTGCAGAGGCGAGAACTAATAAGATTATTAACATGATTCAGCTTCTCGGTAATTGCTCAAACAAGGGAACTTACGATTATACTAAGGAAGATGTAAGAAAAATCTTCGGGGCAATCGAGGAAGAGCTTCGTCTCGCAAAATCTAAGTTTGAGCTCGGAGAGAACGAGGCGAGCCGTAAGGCATTCACTTTGAGAAAGTGAGGATGTTATAATGGCAATTTGGAGATTTCCTTCCAATGATTATGGAGAGAAGAAAGGTATCAATGATTCGGGCGTGTCTCTTTTCAGAGGAACACCTTTGCGTTCGTTGGCGCGAGAGATTTGTCAGAACTCGTTGGATGCAGCACGTGCAAAGACGATTGTTGTTGAGTTCAATGCATTCGATATACCTACAACGAGCCTCCCTGGATACGAAGCTTTAAAAGATACATTTGAGAGATGTGCAAGCTTTTGGAGTGATCAGAAGTCGGTAACCACGAAAAATTTCTTCTCCAATGCAATCGATAAGATTACGGCTGATAAGATTCATATGTTGAGAATCAGTGATTTTCACACAGCCGGATTGACAGGCTCGAGAGAAGAGGTTAATACCAACTGGACGAACCTTACTAAGTCTTCTGGCGTTTCGGATAAGAACAGTACAGCCGGAGGTTCATTCGGTATTGGTAAATTCGCTCCGTTTGCTTGTTCAGATTTTTCAACTGTATTCTATAGCACGTATGATGAAAAAGGTATGGAGGCATCTCAAGGTGTTTCTCGCCTTGTCACATTCAGAAGAGAAGATGATCAGACAACCCAAGGTATCGGATATTATGGCGAAGACAGAAACACTCCTACTTATAGCCAGTTAAGATTGGACCCAAACTTCTCTCGTTCTGAAGGACAGCACGGAACGGACATTTATATTGCCGGCTACAAGCACTTTGCTGAAGAAGATGGCTGGGAGAAGAGTATCATTATCTCCATTTTGGATAGCTTTCTTGGTGCAATTTGGGATGAAAAGCTTGTTGTTAAGGTGGGCGATATTGAGATTTCAAAGCCCAATCTTAACGAACTTATAGAAACTTATAGAGAAGAGCTGACTGGTTATACCGAGCGATACTATGAGGTGTTGACTTCTGCTTCTACGAAGTGGCATGAAGAAAACTTCATGGGTCTTGGTGAAATAAAACTTGGTTTGCTTCTTGGTGCAGAAGAGATGCATCGTAAAGTAGCAATGATTCGTCAGACCGGTATGAAGATTAAGGATCAGGATAGAATTTCGAGCTTTGTTCCGTTTGCAGGCATTATGTTTATCAATGGAGATAAACTGAATGCTCAGCTCAGAGTGCTCGAAAACCCCGAGCATACCGAATGGCAGGTCGCACGCGCTGATAACGAAGTTCAAGCAAGAGCTCTTCTGAAGTCTATAAATGATTTCTTGAAAAAGAAAGTAGAGGAACTTGTAGCAGAGAATACAAGGGAAGACTTCGATGTTGCCGGACTTGGATCTTTGCTACCGGATGAACCGGAAGATAGTAGCACGGTAGCAAAAGAAGAGAATGTAATCAATAAGACTCTGGTAATTGAAAAGCGTATTCCTCAAAAGAAAGCGGCTGAAACCGCAAGCTCAAGCACAGGCGGTACTCAGGGAGCTACTTATAAAGAAGGTGGCTTTGAGGAAGGCGATAGCGTTCTTGGATATATTCACAAGGAAAACGAGCGAAAGAAAAGAGAACATCAGGATCCGTATCCTACGACTCCTACGCCTGAAGGAAAACAGAAGGTCGCGCAACCTCATGATGTTATTCCTCAGAAGCTCAGAATCATGTGCTTGGATAAAGCGAGCGGAAAATATGTTATAATGTTTGTTCCGAATGTTGGAGGAACAGATGGAGTCATACATATCGACCTTTCGGCAGAGAGTGGTAGCTATAATGCTCCGGTGATAAACGCATCTTTAATGGGCCAGGGCAATCTCGTGGTTTCCGATGGAGATATCAAGGGTGTAACGTTTACTAAAGATGCTCCTGTAAAGCTCACAGTACAACTCGATTATTCTGATTACTGTTCTATGGAGGTAAGGGCATATGCAAATTAAAAATAAATATTATCCTTACCCGGTTATCGCGGCAGGTAATGATTCCTATGAAGGTAGTCAGTTTTTAACCGATGCTAATTACGAGCAGAACGCGCACAATATCAAGTTCTTGTTTGAAGCCGTACTTGATGATGAAATGTTGCTTAAGATGATTTCTGAAGGCAAGGTTAAGTATGCGCACCACGTAGAGTGTCAGCAGACTTGTTATAGAGAACTGATATTGACGGACGAGCCTCATTATACTCATGTGGTACACGAAAACACCGTGAATGGCTTGGTACAGGTTTGTTCTTTCCTGATGGCAGACCAGGACATCACGGCATATGCGAATCCTTCTTTCAGCCGTGATTATCGAGGATTCAAGTTCAATCTTGATCGTGGCTGTATTTTGGCTATCGGAAATCAGATTAATCTTACCATCAATAAAGAGAAAGAAGACTTAGCTAAAACTTCGTCTATCTTTTCTATCAGAAAAAATCTTGATCCTTCTGAAACCGAGCTTCAAGTTAGTACGACCGGTGAAAAGATTGTAATTCTTATTCCGGAGAAAACTTGTAATCAGTATTTGAATCTTAGCAATACAGCAACTTTTTTACCGGTACTTCATTCAATGGTTGTTCTGCCTGCTTTGATGCATGTACTCTATGAAATTAAAGAGGCAGCAGGCAAGGGTGAGCTCTATAATTACGAAGAACTCCGTTGGTATAGAGGACTTAAGAAAACAGCAGAGAAGTTAAGCATTGAGTTCGATGAGAGTGCGATTGCGAACATGAACGCATATAAGATTGCGCAATTGTTCCTTGACGTGCCTGTTGTAAAGGCGCTTGACAATATTTGTAGTGGGGATGGTGAAGACATTGATTAAATTTATAAGTGAAGAATCTCTACTTGAAATTAAAAACAACAGAACTATACTGTTTCGTGATGTAATAAGTTCTCAAAAAATGACATTGGAACAGGCATTTCATAATGATAGAATTATCAGGGATACGAACATGCCATGCGATTCGTTCATTCTTGATATGTCTAATGAGAAGCCTGAA
>CALAXC010000386.1 GCA_937894775.1 uncultured Clostridia bacterium | reverse complement strand
CTGCCCCTCTTGACCCCGTTCGCTTTTTGAAAAAAGCGAAACCAAAAACTTTTCAACTGGGTTAGTGCGAACATTGTGCGCTGAACCTTAACACAAACTAACTAATCACATACGAGGTTTCTATGAGCAACAAAAATCCGAAGAACTGCGAAAGCTGTGAATTTTACGATTACGATGAATATCTTGACGCCTACGTTTGCAGTGTTTCGCTTGATGAAGACGAAATGGCGGATTTTTTGGGCAGAAATACAAATTCCTGCCCGTATTACAGATTTTACGATGAATATAAAAGTGTACACAAGCAGATATGACAAGCTGATGCAAGGAGATCTTTATGCCCGATAAGCAGACAAAACAGACGGTAAATTCTAAATTTTGCAACGTCTTTGATTATCTTAATTGGAGAGGTGATCTTTCCTTTGATCAAGTAGGCGTTTGTGAGGTTGACGGACTTATATTTTCTATATTGAGCTACGTCGATTATTCCGAGGTCGTTTCTTCGGAAATACACGGGATAAGACGTCCGCCCGCACTTTTGACTATAACTAAAAGATACCTTTCCGCACATAGCGGTGGAGACGTTCCCGAGCTTGGACTTATGCTTTCAAAGGAGATAGTAAAGCTCCTCGTAAAAGCATCAAAAACCAAGCGGTTCGGTCTTTTGCGTCCGATCTGCTTTGTAAATAAAATATGCGATCAGACCGAAATGCAATTTTCGGCTATAGCCTTTTCCTTTGAAAACGGTGACACATTCGTTGCCTTCAGAGGAACTGACGATACTCTGGTCGGCTGGAAAGAAAATTTTAATATGAGCTTTATCTATCCCGTACCCGCGCAAAAAGAAGCTGTTGCTTTTCTTGATTATGTTGCTTCCAAAACACAGGGAAGAATATATCTCGGCGGTCACAGCAAGGGCGGAAATCTTGCTGTTTATGCCGGCGTTAAGGCTTCTCTTAAAACAAGAGAACGGATAGAAAGAATTTACAGCAACGATGCGCCTGGATTTGATGCGGCGTTTATCGGCGGTAAAGATTACAAAGATATGAAAGAGAGAATATCGACCTTTCTTCCCCAATCCTCGGTGGTTGGAATGTTGCTTGAGCACGAAGAGGGCTATACTGTTATAAAGAGCCGTAATTCAGGACTTTTGCAGCATAACGGATTTTCTTGGGAGGTAATGGGCGGAAAATTTATATATCTCGATTCGATAAGTGAGAACAGTAAGGTTCTTGATAAAAAAATGAAAAGCTTTCTTGCGGGAATGACTAAAGAAGAACGTGAAAATTTCGTTGATTCGCTCTTTGATGCGCTTTCGACAAATACAGGAGCTAAAACTCTTACCGAGCTTAGCGCAGAAAAGCTTAAGCTCTTTAAGGTATGGGGTACGCTTGACGATACCTCAAAGGCTCAGTTCCGTAAAATTGCGTCTATTATAATGGGTAAAAAACGGCAGGAAAAGAAGAAATAGGAGATTTTATTTGTAAATGAAAAAAGAAAAAGGAAGCTTTGTCTTCCCAAAATATGATACCAAAGGCTTTATAAAGGCTTTGATACTCGGAGTTTTTATAGGGCTTGCGGTCATAGTTCCGGGTATCAGCGGTTCGACGGTCGCTATAATGTTTGGACTCTATGCGGCTTTGCTATATTCGATAGGTAATATATTCGGTGATTTCAAGCGCTGCTTTAAATTTCTCGTACCGATAGGTATAGGCGTTGTCGCGGGATTTGCGGCAGGGTTTTTATTGGTCCAGCTCTTGCTTGAAAAATATATGTTCATCGTAATATGCCTTTTCGTGGGGCTTATGATAGGAGCATCGCCCGCGCTTATTAACGAGCTTCGGGGAGAAAAGGCGAATGTAAAAAGAGTTGTTCTTATGATATTCGGTTTAGCAATACCGATAGCGATAGGCGCTCTTTCGGTATATCTCGATCCGCCAAAGCTTATGGCTGACGTGAGTGAGGGTATATCGCAAGCCTTTACCGAATTTCCGCCGTATTTATTTATAGCTTATATTCCGCTTGGTGCTTTGGTTGCGGCAACGCAGCTTATTCCGGGACTTTCGGCAACGGCGATATTGATGGCATTCGGACAGTTCAAACCGATAATGGACAGTGTCCATCTTGATTATATACTTGAAAATCCGATGTTTATATTGCTTATGCTCTGTATGGTGGGCGGATTTGCGGCAGGACTTGTGATAATATCGAAGATATTTTCAAGGCTTATAGAAAAGCACAGGGGAACGACCTTCTTCTTCGTTATAGGTCTTTCCTTCGGGTCTATAGTTTCTATGTTTATCAATCCTGATATAGCTCAGGTCTATTACGACTGGGGACATATAGGATTTAAGGGCGGCGAATTTGCCGTGGGAATAGTTTTACTTGTCATAGGATTTGTTCTTTCCTGGCTTGTTACACGTTACGAGCTTAAGCACAGTAAAACAGAACAAAATAATGAAAACCAAATCGAAACAGATAAGGAGAGTAAAGAAAATGAGTAAAATTAAGAGAATTATGTGTCTTGCACTTACCGTGCTTATGTTGACGTCGGTTTTCTCTGTTGGAGCAAGCTTTGATGCGTCTGCCGAAACGGGATATGACAGAGGCTACAATCAGACTATGGCGGGAACGGGAAAGGTCGTTACCGAAGGTCTTGATATTTCCGAGCATCAGAACGGTATCAATCTTCAAAAGATAAAGGATGCAGGCTTTGATTACGTTATTATCCGCGCGGGCGTTAAGCTCAACGCAGGCTCTAACCGTAAGGACTACAATTTTGAGGACTTTTACGCTCAGGCACGTAAGGTAGGTCTTGATGTAGGTACTTATTACTATTCTCAGGCTAAGAATGTAAATGAAGCAAAGGAAGAGGCAAAATGCTTCCTTGAATACATAAAGGGTAAGACCTTTGAGTACCCCGTATATCTTGACTTTGAAAGCTCTTCTGTAAAGAGTGCTCTTGGTTCAAGCTCATCTAAGGCTACCGAAATCTGCTATGCGTTTATGGATACTATGCGTGACGCAGGCTATCTTGTAGGTCTTTACGGTTATGCGGGCTGGTTTGATCCCGGATATAGCGGATGGATGGCGTCTGCTCTTGACAATAATATCGGTAAGAAATATGAGTTCTGGATGGCAAACTATTTTAACAATATGTTACCCGAAAACTCAAAAACCTCAAATTATAAAAATAAATACGGTATGTATCAGTATACATCGAGTAAAACTATAAGCGGCTGGAGCGGAAGCCTTGATCATAACGTTTGCTACAAGGATTATCCTTCTATCGTTAAGCAGTACGGATTTAACGGATACAGCAGCAGTTCCTCCGGCGGTTCGAGCGCTACCGAAAAGCCTACCGAAACTACGGCAGAGGTGGTTCGCAATAAGTATGCAATAAGCAGCGATATCAAGAAGGTAAAAGAGCATATCGGAAGTGAGATAAGCAAATACACTGTCGACGGAGCCGCTGTTAAAGAGGCAGAGGCTTTCACACTCAATGCAGGGCAGAAGCTCGGTATAAAGGGTTGGGCAGGATTTTCGACTGCTATCAAGGAGTTCGGTTATTATTTTGACGGAAATGAGGAAGGCGCTGTCTGGGGCATTAAGGGAAGCGCCGCTTCTTCAACTGTAAAGAAAAAAGCAGGAGATAAGGCTAAGTCCTTTGAGATAG
The DNA here is from genome assembly GCA_937894775.1 of uncultured Clostridia bacterium. Lineage (GTDB taxonomy): Bacteria > Bacillota > Clostridia > Oscillospirales > CAG-272 > HGM12713. The sequence goes on along the minus strand of CALAXC010000386.1, from coordinate 1,401 downwards.
AGGCGGATACTACGGGACTTACACCGGGCGAGCATACACTTACTTATGCCGTTAAGTTTTCGAGTAAGACTTGTGAGCTTATTACGGTGAACGTTACTGTTAACGGTGCTTTGGAAAGCATTGATGGCGGTTCTGAAAGCGAAACCTTGATAAATAAAGATTCGGGATGTAAATCTTCGGTTGGAGCAGGAGCTGCTGTTATAGCTTTTGCATCTCTTAGCGGAGCGGCTCTTGTTATCGGCAAAAAGAGAAAAGACGATTGATTTTGGAAAAATGTTAAAAACAGAAGAAAGAAATCCTAAAAGCACTCACATAGATAAAATGTCCACGCTCGATATGGTTAAGCTTATGAGCGAGGAAAACTACGTTGCGGTAAAGGCGGTAGAGGATGCGGCGGAAAGTATTGCTGAAGCGGTCGATGCTATCGTTCTTTCGATGAACGGCGGGGGAAGACTCTTTTATATAGGCGCGGGAACGTCGGGCAGACTCGGTGTTCTTGATGCATCTGAGTGTCCCCCGACATTCGGAGTATCGCCCGAGCTTGTAAGCGGAATAATAGCGGGCGGATACGATTGCCTTGTTAAAGCGAGCGAGGGCGGAGAGGATAGCTATGAAAACGGTATTCTTGAGGGATATACTCCTCTTGCAAAAATAAAGGTCAAATCCACGGACGTTGAGTTTCAATTCCCCAAGGCAAGGCCTGTTGACATGGATAGGTTTTTTGACTATAATGTAGTTGCTAGAATTCATTATGAATCAATTACTGAAACAATTGTGATTAATTTCACATCAAAAAAAGGCATTGAAAAATCAAAAAGGATAATGTATAGTTATGACTGGAAGGAAAGTGATTTTAAGTACAATTGCAGTTGCGGCTGGAATAATTACTGCTGGTGCTGCCGCGTGTATGCTTGATATAATGAAAGTCCAGGGGGATTCGATGGATCCTGCAGTTAAAGATGGAAGCCATGTTCTGATAAACAGAATGGCTTACTTTTTCGGAAACCCTGATGCAGGTGATGTGGTTGCATATCCTCATAAATACGAAACAATAAAAAATCCATCAGTTTCATGTATATGGGGATACAGCGTCATCATACCGTTTTCAGATTTACCGGCAGGAATTTCAAAATCCTCTGTTTCAAAATATTTATTCATATTAATTTGTTGAGAAAAGCAACTGAAAACAGTCACCTCATGGCCGGCTTTTTCCACAAAAATTTTACTTAAAATGGCAACAACTCTTTCGACGCCTCCCAGTAAATTAATATCATTTATTACAAATCCAATTTTCACATGACACCTCTCTTATGCTTACTGAAAACAGGGATCAAAATATCTATTGGTATACATTTTAAACTATAAATTATTTACAATTATGGTAAGTTACAAAGAAATTGG
>CALAXC010000385.1 GCA_937894775.1 uncultured Clostridia bacterium | reverse complement strand
TGGAGGACAGCTATGAAAAACATAGTAAAAAGACTTGAAGGTAAGGAAATTACTTCAGAAAATCTTATGTCGGTTATGACGTTGGAGGAAAAGCTTGGACAGATGTTCATGCTTTAGGCGCAACATGTTATAGATGCCTTACGGGCCGTGACCCAATGAGAATAGAAAAACGACTTTTGGAAAAAATGAAAAGTCCAAAGGATTTAGGCTGTGATATAACGGAATATGAGGACGAGGCTATAATGAGAGCTTTGGAATTATATCCAGCCAACAGATATAGAAGTGTAGATGATTTTAAGAGAGATTTTTTTGTTAGTTTTAGTGGCGGTACGGCGGGATTTGATGCAGGAAATGTTAAGCTTTTAGGGCTGACAGGGGTATTTAAGGATAAGGAAATATCTGTTAAAGGAACTATGATATTTGGACGAAAAAAAGGCTCTTGCAATGTTCTTTACCCGGAAGGTACGCAAGGAATAAGTGGTAGACATTGTTGCGTGATATGGGATGATGAAAAGGAAGTATGTCTTGTTCGTGATTTAGGTTCTTCCTATGGAACAAAGACCTTGAAACGAGAAACTATACCTTCGGATAAGGAAGTACCTTTGACAGTTGGTGAAGGTTTTATGCTTGCTAACGAAAATGCTTTTTTGATAATTAGAGACAATTAAATGTGTAAAAAGTTTTAAGGTAATTATGATATTTACAGGAGTTTTTGCCGCGATATATTTCATAATCTGGGCGATTGTTGTAATTTCTATAAAGATTACAGAAAAACGCCTGAACGCAAGGCTTAGATGAATTTTAAACACAAGAAGAGTACGGGTTTCCGTACTCTTTTTATAATGTCTTATAAACCCATAGACTAATTTATAAATTTATGATATAATATTCTAAATCTCACCTAACATTTTCATAAACGCGCGGACTATATAAGTGAAAGCATTGATCAATCGCTTGGAGAAACAGATGAAAAAACAAGACTTGCTAAAATATTTTGACGACTACTTGCTTGATAAGCTATTTGGCTTTTGTTATGCAAGAACAAACGACAGCTACGAGGCAGAGGAACTATGCTCGGATATAATCTATTCCCTCGTTAAAGCTGCCAATAGTGATGGAGAGATCGAAAGCGTATATCCGTTTATTTGGAGAGTGGCTCGTAATGTTTATGCCGATTTTTCAAATAATCGAAGAAAACGCGCGGAAACTATCTATGAAGGCGATTCGGAAGAAATTTTGCTCGATGTTGCAGAGGAAGATACTTCTGATGATACCGCAGAATTATTAACATCCGTATATCGCAGAATTGCTTTTTTGACAAAAGCATACCGCGAAGTTATGATAATGTTCTACATAGACGGTCTTTCCACGGCTCAGATAGCCAAAGCGCAAGGAACAAGTGAAGGAGCGGTTCGTCAAAGACTTTTTTCGGCAAGACAAAAGATCAAAAGTGAGGTAGAAGAAATGGGAGAAACTTATAATAAGCCCGTGGCGCTTGATAAAATTGATTACGTGATTTGGGGAACAGGTAGTCCTGCATGGGGAGATCCTCGTAACGTATGCACGAGAATGTTCTCAAATCATATCGTTTGGCTTTGCCATAAGAAGCCGATGAGTGCTTCTGAAATTGCAGAGGAACTGAACGTTCCCACCATTTACGTTGAAGAAGAACTTGAAATCCTCCGTAAAGGTGAAAACGGGAAGTACGGTTTTCTTCGTCGCTTGGAAAACGGCAAATATGCGCTTAATTTCATTTTGCTTGATAAGGATGTATTCGAAAAAGCAAATGCAATTTATACAGAGCAGTTGCCAAAGATCTGCGAAACCATATCAAACTATATTGAGGAACATAAAGCAGAGTACCTTGCTTTCCCGTATTTGAACAAGAAATTTGATATGAATCTTATTTTTTGGCAGCAGGTATTCAATATTGCCGGTGCCTTCTCGTATTGTGTTGAGTGTGCCTTGAAGAAAAATCATTTTGCCGATGTAGAGAAAACAGATCGTCCGTTTATGGTGTTTGGATATGTAGATAACGGCAAGTATTATGGTGGCGGTTGGGATGGCGTTAACGCACAAAACGTGTGCGGATTCTCTAATGTTCATCTTGATAACATCTATATCACCCGTATAAAAAAGCACTTTCACTGCGGACTTAATGTTTCAAGAGATCCTCAAATCCAACTTGCGCTCCGTGCAATTGAAGGGCTCGATATTACATCATTGTCAGAAACAGAAAAGGAACACGCTGCAAAAGCTATTGAGTGCGGCTATTTGTATCGCGATGGCGATATGCTTTATACCAAGATTCTTGTAAATGCGCTTTCAGATAGAGATAGACTATTTGATATCAGTAATGCTTTGCAGAATGGATATTTCGATGCCGATGCTGAAATTGTTGCAGCGAAGGTTGCAGAACTTATCAAAAAATCTGTTCCCGATTATCTTCTCGGAGAATGGAGATTGGCAAATAACCTTGCGAGTATGCCGATTCTTGACGCAGTTGTTGAATGTCTTATCGAAAAAGGCGTATTAACACCTCCCGAGGATGGAATCGGTGCAGAAGGTTGTTGGATGAGTGTAGAAAAGTAAATAGAACACCGCCGAGAGTAACCGTTTGGTCGTTCTCGGCGGTGTTGCTGAGGGAAAGGAATACAAACGGATAAAAATATAGAGCAGGCTCGGGATAACCTTTTTTGTAAAAGCTATAAAACACCTTGATTTCTTCATACTTTTGTGATATAATGTAAGGACAGATCTTCACATTTTGAAAAACGACGTCAAGTAAAGGAGGTGCGGCTTTGATCATAACGTATGCTATTATGGCGATTATCGCTACGATTTTGATGATCGGTTATATTGCGCTCGTTCGCAAAAAAGAGCCGTGGTTGCTCCTTCTATATATTTGCGTTACCGTTGTAAACGTTGGATATTTTCTGATTTCGCTTTCAAAGACTGTTGAGTTTGCCATTTTTGCAAACGACATTACATATTTCGGAAGCGTATTCCTTTCGATGTCCATGCTTCTGACTATAGTCAAGCTGTGCGGATTTGAGATAAAGAAAAATCTGATTATCACGCTCGGTTCAATCGGCATCTTGATGTTTTTGGTCATTGCCACGTCGGGCATACTGCCGTGGTACTACAAGGAGGTTGAACTCGTCTTTGTAGACGGAGCCGCAAAGCTCAAAAAGGTTTACGGAGTTTTACATCCTACGTATATGCTCTATCTTCTTGGTTACTTTTCTGCAATGGTTGCGTGTATCGTTCAGTCTATCCGCAAAAAAATGATCGCATCGCAAAGACACGCATCCTTGCTTGCCGCAATTGTTTTCGGAAATATTGCGGTTTGGCTGGTCGAAAAATTCATTCCTTGGAATTTTGAATTCCTTTCGGTTTCCTATCTGTTTAGTGAGATCATTTTGCTCGGGCTTTACTGGATGATGCAGGATTACGTTCGTTCGGATCTTATTCCTCAACCTGCAGCGGAAGCACCGCGTCCTGTTCCGATAGATATTGCAACGATGCCGATGGAAGAAAAGATTCTGAAGGTTCTTTCTTTCCTTAAGCCCGGCGAAATACTTGCGACAAGAGAGCGCGAAATACTTGAATTGGTTCTTCAAAACAAAAAGCGAAAAGAGATCGCAGAAGAGTTGTGTCTTTCGGAAAACACCATCAAGACCTACACCAGAACCCTTTACGGCAAGGTCGGGGTCTTCTGCCCATGCCCGGTGGAAACGGTCAATGCCCTCCCCCTCCTCTGCATGGCGGAGCGCGCCGATGGCGGCAAACAGATCCAGACAGTCG
>CALAXC010000384.1 GCA_937894775.1 uncultured Clostridia bacterium | reverse complement strand
ATATTCACAATAAGTGAATACAAGAAAGTGTGTTGATTTAAAAAGCTAAATATCATACCGAAAAGCAATCGGTTTGATGCAGGCATCTTATGAGTTATCATTCACTACCAATAAGATTTTTGTATTCTCTGATCGACATTCCTGTATGATATTTGAAGAATTTGCAAAGCAACTCAGTAGAATAAAAATCCAAACCGTTTGCAATTTCCGATATCGATATATTTTTGATAAAACACAGGCTTTTTATTCTTTCGAGTCTATATCGGACAATTTTCTCGCTTAAACATTCTCCGTCAATCAATTTCATAACTCTATTCAAATGAGCACGAGAGCAATTCAACGAGGTAGCGACGTCTTGTGCTGAAATTGCACGATCCGAATGTACTTCCACCCATTCACACGCGCGTTCATATAGAGAAAGCTCTGTTGGTGATGCGTTCGTATGTTCATTAATATCATTCAAAAGATCAAGTAATACCGCCTCGGTAACACCAATAACAATTTTTTTATTGTTGCTCATTTGATATAGCTTGTTTATTTGCGGGAAGATTCCCGACATGATGAGCGGTGAGCCTTCATGTCGAGAATTGAGAATAGGCACTATGTGCGATGCCAAAAAAAGGATTTTGATAAACTCGGTACCGCGTTCAATTTCCAAATTTAAGCATGAAAAATTTTGCGATAATATAATATCGTTTCTAACGATTTCCCTATCAACGCCTTTGATACGCATGCTTCCCGATAATATTCCAATAAGAGTGTATTTATCTGACGGAACAATTTTCCATCAGTATTTTTCACAAAATTGATGCTTCGTGCAAGAAACAACCTCCAAAAAGTGCTGCTTCACGCCGCGTTCCATTGTTTCGTATTGATTCATCGAATCCGAAGTATATATCATATCACATTTTTTCCTTTTGCTATTTGATTTTTCTGTTGTGTAAATGACCGAAATATAGTATAATTATAACATGTACAAGACATTTTTGTCAACCTTGGAGGTATGTTTTATGAAAATAGAAGTCAAGCATAAGTATCTTATTTTTCCTGTAAATACTCTTTCATCTTGCAAAAAAATGACATTTTCATGCAATGAGGAAGCAGACTATACTTTGGATATTCGCCTTGATAATATTTCTCCGAATTTTTATGCTTATATTGACGTATCGAGATTTATGGATAAAACTATTTCGGTTTCAATTAATCCGGAAATGGAAATTTCGTTTGAAGAATCGGATATCATGAATATTCCGTCATTGTATAAAGAGTCGTACAGGCCGCAGGTGCATTTTACGACTAAAAACGGTTGGATAAACGATCCTAACGGACTGATTTATATCGACGGAAAATACCATATGTTTTACCAGCATAATCCTTGTGAAAACCAATGGAACAATATGCATTGGGGACACGCCGTAAGCACGGATATGCTACACTGGAAAGAAACCGATATTGCTCTTTTTCCGGACAAAACCGGAGCGATGTTTTCGGGAAGCGCAATAGTTGACGAAAAAAATTTGCTCGGTATACAGGAAGGGGATACCCCTACTGTTCTTTTGTATTACACCGCAACCTCTCCTTTCAGCCAATACGTTGCATATTCGACGGACTCTCTCAAAACCGTTAAGAAATACAGCGATTCTCCTGTTGTTCCCAATGTTGTTGGTAGCAATAGAGATCCCAAAGTGGTTTTCTGCGAAGAATGGAATGCTTACGCAATGGCACTATATCTTGAACAGGATATTTACGGAATATTCAGCTCTGACGATCTTCTCCATTGGAAGCTCGTTCAGAAAATTGAGGTTTTTGGGGATAACGAATGCCCCGACTTATTTCCCATAATTGCAGATAATGGGAAAAGAAAATGGGTGTTTATCGGTGCGCATGATCGTTATATAGTAGGTGATATGATCAATGGCAAATTTAACCCCATTCAAGAAGCTCAATCTCTGCATTACGGAAAAAGCGCGTATGCGGGACAAACCTTTTCAGGAATGCCTAACGGAAGAGTGGTTAGAATTGATTGGGATAGATGGCATATTCCCACGCCAAAAATCAGAGGACAAATGAGCTTTCCATCAGAGCTTAAGCTAAAAGAAATTGATGGTGTTTATTATATTTGCGCTCTCCCGATAAAGGAAATCGAAAGCATATATGATAAAAGCGAGTTTGTGGGGGATATTACCGTTTGTGCTAATCTTCCCGAAAGGATTCCGCTTTCGCAGACACCTTATATAGTCAAAATGAATGTGGAGCCTACTGTATCAACACAACTTACATTGAAAATTTTCGGCATAGATATTATATTCAACAATGCTGAAAACAAGGTGAAAATAAGCGACGATTCGGCTCCTATCACACTTGCGTCAAACGTGTGGGAAATTGTAATGCTTGTGGATAGATGCAGCGTAGAGTTATATCTTGACGGTGGAAAAATTTATCTTAGTACAATAGACGCAAAAACGTATTGCGATTACAATCTTCCCTGCTTGGAAATTACGTCCACCACGGATTGCACAGTAAAAAATATAGAGCTACATTCCTTAAAATCCATCTGGGAGAATTAATATGGTACTGCTTTCATTTGGAGAAATTATTTGGGACATATATAGCCAAAACGAACAAACTTTAGGTGGAGCACCGCTAAACTTCGCCGCTTATGCGGCTATGTTTGGAAGCAATGTGTGGTTGGCATCCTCTGTAGGAGCTGATGAATTAGGGAAAAAAGCCCTTGAACAAATAAAAGAACTTAGCTTAAACATCGAATACATTTCAACCTCAGAAGAAAAAGCGACCGGTCAATGCCGAATATTCCTTGATAAAAACGGGGTACCGTCTTATACCATTCTTGAAGACGTCGCATATGACCGCATCCTTTTGTCGGAAAAATTACCCACGAGTTTTGATACTATTGCGTTCGGAACTCTTGCGTTACGCGAGGAACATAACAGAAGAAAATTAAAAAACATCTTAGCAAATAACAATTTTTCGGAAATATATACCGATTTGAACATTCGTTCCCCGTTTTACTCTGAGGAAAGTATTGTTTTCTGTCTTTCGAATGCAACGATCGTAAAAATTAGTGAAGAAGAATTACCTTTAGTAACGCAAACGCTATTTCTTAAAACTCTTGATTTGTATGATGCTGTTAAGTTTATAACCCAAAACTATTCTCAGATCAAGCTGTTGTTAATCACCTGTGGGGAAAAGGGGGCTTTTTGCTATGAGTGTCAAAACGGCAAAATGTACTATTGTCCATCGGAATCTGTTCCCGTAGTTTCGACCGTCGGAGCCGGGGACAGCTTTGGCGCGACTTTTTTAACACAGTA
>CALAXC010000383.1 GCA_937894775.1 uncultured Clostridia bacterium | reverse complement strand
TGTCAAAAGTCGTGAGATGTGGTGCCAAATGAAAGAGCCTCGGATGGGACATACTTGGCGTATTTCCCATTCGGGGCTCTGAGTTTGGTGCCGCAGATTGCGGCTTTTCACAAGAAAGATTACATCTTCTTGCCTACATTGGTCTTCTTAGCACCCTTAGCTGCTGAAGCCTTAGCTGCTGACTTGGGAGCAGCATTCTTAGCGTTCTTCTTCTCAGCAACTACAGTTGCATCCTCAGTAGCATCGGTAGCCTTCTTCGCGCGTGAACGGCGAGTCTTGGGCTTAGCCTCAGCAACAGGAGCAGCTGCCTCACGACCGAAGGTGTAGGTCTCGTTGAAATCAACGAACTCGATGATGCACATATCGGCACCATCACCCAAACGGAAACCGGTCTTAAGAATACGGGTGTAACCACCGGGACGCTCCATAATCTTGGGAGCGATGGTGCGGAAGAGCTCGGTAACGGCCTCCTTCTGCTTAAGATATGAGAAAACTACACGACGAGAGTGGGTAGTATCCTCCTTCGACTTGGTTACAAGGGGCTCGATGAACTTCTGAACGGCCTTAGCCTTAGCAACCGTGGTCTGAATACGCTTGTGCAGAATGAGCGACGATGCCATGTTAGAAAGCATAGCCTTGCGGTGGCCGGCCTGTCTGCCAAGGTGATTGAAATTCTTATTGTGTCTCATAATTAATCTTTATCAAGTTTGTAGATAGATACATCCATTCCGAATTTGAGGTTCAGAGATGCCAACAACTCGTCGAGCTCGGTGAGCGACTTCTTACCGAAGTTGCGGAACTTGAGCAACTCGTTGCGGTGGAGCTTCACAAGGTCGCCAACAGTATCGACATCAGCAGCCTTCAAGCAGTTGAGTGCACGAACACTCAAATCCTGATCAGCAAGCTTGGTCTTAAGCAATTGACGCATGTGCAAGATGCTCTCATCGAACTCCTCAACACCCTGCTGCTCCTCCTCGTCGAGGGTAATCTTCTCGTCTGAGAAGAGCATAAAGTGCTGGATAAGAATCTTGGCAGCCTCCTTCAAGGCCTCCTTCGGATGTATTGAACCGTCGGTAGTAATCTCCAAATTCAACTTCTCGTAGTCGGTCTTCTGCTCGACACGATAGTCCTCAACAGAGAACTTAACGTTTCTAATAGGAGTGAAGATCGAGTCGATGGGAAGGGTGTCAACATCCTTCTCGATGCCTGCATTCTCCTCAGATGGCACATAGCTACGACCCTTACCGATGGTAATAGTCATCTGCATCTTGGTGCCAGGAGCGAGGTGGCAAATTACCAACTCCGGATTGAGAACCTTGAACGAGGTCAAGAAGTTCGAGAACGGATTGCCTTACGTCTATGACGAGAACACGGGATATATGGTCTTCACATCAATGACCATTGACGGACTTACTCACGAGATGTGGCTTCCTGTTATGGACAGTAACAACAAGGCAATGAAATCGCATCCGTACACTATCAAGACCAAATATAAGGAAATCCCGGTACAAGCTGCCACGATGTTCGACATCAACAAGACGATTATGAGATGTCTCGTCAAGAATATGGCTGTTTTCGGACTCGGCTTGTACATCTACAACGGAGATGATCTTCCTGAAGATATGAGGTCTGACGATGAGAAGAGAGCCGACATCAAGGCTCTGATTCAGAAGACGAATACAGATACGAATAAGTTCCTCTATTCAATGGGAGCGAAGTTCAAGAGAAAACTTGGTTCGGTAGACGAGATGCAAGGTGAAGAACTCGACATCGCTCTTCAGAAGATAAAGGAAAAAGAGAGATCACAGAAAGAAAGCGAGGGCAAATAGAAGAGGCTTTCCGTAGATTTTTTTTGAAAAAAGGGTTGCAAAGGGCGCAAAAGTGTGGCGTAAGGACGTAGAGGGTAGAAATGGTACGTTCTACCGCTACACGGTAAGCATATCGAGCAAGAGAGAGGACGGCTCGTGGGCATCAAAATATATGCCTATCAGGTTCGCTAAAAAGGCTAATATGCCGGAGAAGATAGGGAACGGAGCAAAGTGCGATTTCAGCGGATTCCTCTCGGTAGAGGAAAGACCCGACAAAGAGGGCAACAAGGTAACAGAGTTCGTCATCATCGCAATGAAAGCGACACTCGCAGACGCTGGCGATCCGTCAGAGGGCGTAGACAGTTTCGCAGAGGCTGAAACGGACATTCCATTTTAGTTTAGGAGAGAAAATGGCGGTATTAAGGAAAGAGAAGAAAGGAAACTTCACCGTGATAGATAATGCGATTTTCAAAGACCGCACCTTGTCACTCAAGGCAAAAGGATTGCTCTGTCAGATGCTCTCGTTACCCGATGGGTGGGAGTTCTCGGTAGAAGGACTTTCAAAACTCTCAACCGATGGAAGATCAGCGGTTGCAAGTGCTTTGAACGAATTGCAAAAGGCAGGGTATTTCCGCAGAGAGA
>CALAXC010000382.1 GCA_937894775.1 uncultured Clostridia bacterium | reverse complement strand
TGACCGGTTTTGGTTATCTGATCTCCGAAGGCGTCAGAAAAGCTGTTGATGAAAGAGGACTTCTCGGCGCATTGACAGGCAGTCTTACAGCCGCCGCCGGAGGCACCGCTGCGGCTTTGGTTTTCGGACTTATTGCATCTTTATGTGTAAGAAGCAAACCTAAGCGTTAACAAGATGTAAAAGTTTTTCCCGCACGGCAAAATTCCTTGAAAAATACGATTATATATGATATAATTAGATAAATATTTGCATTTTTCGACTATTTCAAGGATTTTGCCGAAAGGATAAATATATGTTTTCCCGAAAAAATAAATTAATTATATGTGCGCTGGTGTGTCTGATGCTTATTGCGTTTTGCGCTATCGGTGCATCTGCAGAGGACGAAACCCCCAGCGTTCCAATAGACCCGCCCGACGTAGTCGCCGTCTCACTTAAGGAAATGCCATATAAGCTTCAATATATTGTTGGCGAAAAGCTTGATATGACGGGTGCAGTGCTCGAACTTACCTATGATACCGGTGCAAAGGGTACCTCCCCCGTAAATACTGAATGGTGCACGGGCTTCAGCTCAACCAAGGTCGGCGAAAAGACTGTTACGATCAAGTATCCCGGTTCGACCGCAAAGACGACCTTCAAGATACAGGTCGTTACCGAAAAAGAGATAAAGATCAATCCGCCCAAGACGCTTACTTACTTTGTCGGCGATAAGGAAGATCTTACCGGTCTGACAGTTTCCGTCGTTTACAGCAACGGTGACAGTGCGGTGCTTGAATCCGGCTATACCGTTACCGGCTTCAGCAGCAAAAGCGCGGGAGAGAAGACGATCACTGTAAAGTATAAGACCCTGAGCGCAAGCTACAAGATCAGCGTTTTCGAACCCGCTCTTGAAAAGATCACAATTACCAAAATGCCTGCCAAGCTTTCTTATTATCTTGGAGAAAAACTTGATACTTCGGGTATAAAGGTTATAGCTTATTATGAAAACGGTAAGACCGCGGACGTTACCTCGAAGATCACAGTCACGGGCGACGTGACTTCATCGGGCACCAATAAAATAACGGTATCCTACACCGAGCGTGACGTTAAAAAGACCGCTACTTATAACATTACCGTCACCGACGTTCAGATCAAAAATATCGTTTTTGAATCCTATCCTATCAAAACCGTTTATGCCGAGGATGAAGTATTTGACCCCACGGGCATATCTCTCAAGGTAACCTATAATAACGGTAAGGTAGAAACCGTTTCGGATAATATTCTTTATTCCGGCTTCAGCACCGATACTGTCGGAGAGAAGACCGTAACTCTTCATTATGGCGGTTATCAACTGAATTTCACCGTCAACGTGGTGGTTTCGCAGTCACACGTACACAAGGAAGGTCCCTTTGTCAAAACAAAGGATCCTACCTGTACGGAAGAGGGTGAAGAAGCTACAACATGTTCGGTCTGCTTTAATACCGTCAGCACAAGAAAGATTCCCGCACTCGGTCACGGTGCGGAAAGCTCACCCGTTAAAACCAAAGCTCAGACCTGCACAGAACCCGGCGAAATGTCCACGTACTGTCTTGTGTGCGGAGGAGTTGTTGAAGTCAGCGAGATCGCCCCGAACGGGCACCAGAGCGGCGAGACTTTCTTCCTTCCCGCTCCTACGTGTACCGAGGGTGGAGTTTCAAAGACCTATTGCACCGTTTGTAATGCAGAGACCGCCCACGAGGATCTTCCTCCTCTTGGTCACACATTCAGCGATTGGGCGATAGTCGTTGAGCCTACCGAAGAGAGCGAAGGAAGCGAGGAGCGCACGTGCTCTGTCTGCTCGCATAAAGAAAGCAATGCGATAGCAAAGCTTGTAAAGTTAATGACCGATGGCGGCGTAACCGCAACACTTAATTCTTCCGCATCCTTATATCCCTACAATTCTTCTTTCAAAGCCAATAAGATAACCGATTCAGTTTCTGCAGATGAGCTTTCGGCGTTTATTCCCGAAGGATACGTTATCCTTGACGTTTTCGAGTTCGTTTTCACAGATAAAAACGGAGCCGAATTCTATCCGTCAAGCGACATTACCTATTCTGTGGAATACGATCTTGACACGGAGAAATACTCTTCTTTCCTGATCTGTGACGTTGAAATGGGCAGATATACTCCTTTCTCGGAGGCTTCGAGATTCAGCTTCACCATTCAGAAGAGCGGACGCTTCATTCTTGTCGGTGAGGAGTTCCCCGAAACTCAGCCCCCCGAGTCTTCCGAAACAGAAGGCGAAACAAGCACTGATATCCCTGCCTCGACAACTCCCACCGAAAGATCGCCGATCATACTTGTTCTGGTCATTATTTCGATCATTCTCATTCTGATCATCGCAGGACTTGTATATACTTACGTTTTCAAGCAGTATTATTAATAATACCAAAGCCGCCGTGCCTTTAAGGCACGGCGGCGATTGTTTTATTGCTGTGTTGTGATCTTCGAAATGATTGAAGCGGGATCCCCGTTGTAGGGAAGAGGAACGATGTGCTGTGTGTTGTTCCAGCCTGCAACGTAAAGCTGCTGGAAGTTCTTGTTTGTGCCGTCCCAAAGCACCTTGCTGTAAGCCTTGTGCTGGTATGTTGCGAATGCATTGAGACCCATGGGCCAAAGCACTATCTCGGGGGACATAAGCTTGTAGGATTCTGCGATTGCGTTATCGTTACCCCAAGTCTGATATCCGTGATGTGCTACCTGAACGATCTCGCAACGCAGATCGTTACCGTACATCTTGTTGCAAATTGCCATAGCGGGACCGGTAACGTCGCCCATAACCATAACAGATGTGGATTTGCCGTTTGCATCCGTGGTGGTTGATCTGACAAGGATGGAAGAAGTATTGAGCGCGTTTGTAGTAGCAGGAGCGAAGGTCTCAACGGTGTAAAGGATCTCGAATACTGTATCGGCAAAGTAGAACTTTTGACCGGTATGGCACTGGATAAGATCCGCGCCGAGATCGCTTGCAGCTGTGCGAACCTGATTTGTTACCTTGGCTTCACCGCCGCCGAAAGTGGCTTCAATGGAACCGGGAAAACTTTGAGCAAAACGTTTTTTGCCTTTCGGGCAGAGACGCAACATAACTTCACCGAAACCGGCAATACAAAAATCTTTCATCGGGATAACTCCTTGTTGATGGTTTAATGAATACAAGGTAATGTAGCACGGAAATGATGCAAATGCAAGACGAAACGGCAAAATGTGTTGATGGAAAATGTTTTTTTGCGTGATTATAAGCGGGATAACCGGCTGGAGATATGGCGCATTATGCCCGATCAAAACAAATCCGGTGCGGCATCCGGGCTGCCGGGGTATATAAAAAGCGACCACGACCGGAAGTACCACACGAGGTTCGCCAAACCCCAGGAAGATACAACAGGCCGAGGCCGCAAAAATGCGCAGCCTCGTCCAATCTGATCATCTCTGGTATCATTATAACCGTGAATATAACTCCAGATATTAAAAAAACAAGTATATCGGGAAAAAAAGCTGATTTTTTCAGTGAGGCTCCCGGCAAGAGTTTATCTGTACAAAATAAATAAAAAAGACTTGATTTTTCTGATTGAAGAGATATATTATACATCTGTTTTATAAAAGTGAAATTTTACCTAACCGGGAATGAAGGAGAACCCGTCCGGATGAAATTGCTGTTTGTCTGTACAGGGAATACTTGCCGGAGCCCCATGTGTGAAGCATGGTTCCGGAAACTGCTTGAGCAGAATGGATTGGAACGGGAATACACCTGTTCTTCTGCCGGGGTGTCAGCCTGCCCTTCTCCGGCTTCGGTCAACGCACGCATGGCAGTTGCGGAATACGGCTGTTCTCTGGAAGATCATACAGCAAGGCAATTCACTCCGGAACTGGCGGCGGAGCAGGATCTTATTCTCGCAATTTCACCGTCCCATTACGATATCATTTCCCGGATTTACCCGTTTCTTCGCCAAAGATTCCGTATTGCGGATATTCTTCCCGGATGCGGCTGCAGATAAATTCTTCCACTGCACGGTCGGTATCCGTGACCAGGTCTCTGGCGTTGCCTTTTGTGTGAATCCGTTTTTTTTGCAATTCAAGCTGACCTGCGAGAGCGATCGCGCCAGCTTGTTTTGCGATGGATTTCATAAAATTCGATTATGATTTGACCGCCTTTACAATTGCAATGGCATCCGCTTTGACTGCATCCAGAGATTTTCCGGATTTGTACAATGCGCTGCCGATACCGACTCCGGCGCAAACTTTCATAAATTCCGGGATATTATCGGAATTGACGCCGCCAACTGCAAGGATCGGGGCTTTGATGACAGCTTTCAGATCTTTCACGTATCCGGGACCGAGGATTGCCGGGAAAAGTTTCAGGTAATCCGCACCGGCTTTGAGTGCAGTAAACCCTTCCGAAGCGGTAAAGAATCCGGGAATGGAAAGCATATTGAGTTTTTTTGTTTCTTTGATTACATCCACATCGGTATTGGGGGAGATGATGAATGTGCCGCCTGCGTCGTGGACATTGCGGACATCTTCCGGGGTCAATACGGTTCCCGCACCGACCATTTGTCTGCCTGCGCAATGTTTTGCGGCAATGGCGATACTTTCCACGGCATCGGGGGAATTGAGGGGGATTTCCAACAATGTGATTCCGGCATCAAAAAGGACATCGCAAACATCTTTGATTTCAGCGGGTGTGACACCACGGAGGATGGCGACAGCCGGGCATTGTTTCATATAAGTTTCAAATTGTTCTTTCATCATCGCTGAACTCTCCCGGAAGCAGAACCTTTCGATGTAGAAATCAACGAAGGCGAAATCAAGTGGGATACCTTCCGAAGCGGTGGTGCCGGCGGTCAGAATGTAAACAAAGTGGAATCGGGTGTACGCCTTCGTTACAACTGGAAGAACCCCAATACGGGTGTGGTAGAAGAAATCCTCATCGAATGTACCGAGACACGCGACCAACCGAAAAACAAGGAACGTGCTCTCTCGCGCCTGCGTACCTTTATATATGATAAGGAACACCAGAAGTACATCGATGACATTGCCAGCAAGCGCAAGACGATGGTATCGACAGGCGACCGTTCGGCCAAGATTCGTACCTACAACTATCCGCAAGGACGCATCACCGACCATCGCATCAACTATACCATCTATAACCTCGGTGCCTTTATGGACGGCGATATACAAGATTGCATTGACCACCTGATTGTGGCGGAAAATGCGGAACGACTGAAAGAAAGTGAACTATAAAATAAATGCCATGGGTATCCCTCTTGACATATTGGCTTTAACGGGGAACTTCAAGAACAACATGAAAAGGTTCCCCCTTGCTATCGCATTCAATACTTTGCTATGCGCCGTAATTATTACTGCTATTTGGGAAGACCTATTTTGGGAAAACAAACTCATAAATGTTTCTATTTATTATTTAAGTGTCGGCTATTTTCTCTCATTGTTTCTAAAACTTTGGGCAGAAGAAGTCACAAACAAAAAAATCTCCACATGCATCAAGATAGCACTGCATACCATATTAATATTGGATGCAATCTATTTATATGTCACCACATCGAGTTCATGGCTTGAAATATCTTTGGCACGTGCTGCGGCTATCAGCACATTGCTTGCAATTATGTTCATCCTACCTTTCTTCCGAGAAAAGGATGACATTGCATCTTGGAATATGACCGTCATATCAATAGCCAATGCGGGTATTGCATTCCTCATTTCTCATCTGATGTGCGTTGGTATTAGCCTACTCATCACATCACTGAACACTCTCTTCGGATTAACATTGGACGGAGAATGGTATTTCACAATCTGGATTCTATGTAGCATCGGCTTATCTTCCATCCTATTTTTAGGCCTTCTTCCTTATGGTGAAAAAAAGACCAACCGGACTCCCATTGTACTAGGATTTTTCAGCAAGATTATTCGTTTTCTATTTTTACCATTATTAGGAACTTATTTAACCGTATTATATGTCTATACCATCAAAATACTAATCCAATGGGAATTACCGGACGGATGGGTATCCATACTAACCACAGCATTGATGATGGGATATATCACTATTGTATTTTGGCTATACCCTTCTGCACAACAAGAGAAGAATACGTTAGACAGACAAATAATACGCTGGCTTCCTATACTTATACTTCCTCTATTGATTTTGATGAGTGTTGGTATCATCCGACGCTTCAACGACTATGGCATAACCATCAACCGTCTCTACATCCTGGCTTTAAACATTTGGTTCTACATTGTATGTATCGGAACAATCATCAACAGAAACAAACGCATTCATTGGATTCCCATCTCTTTTTCAATCCTTTTTGTAGTGACCTCTCTATTTCCTGTCAACTTTGCCAGTATCACACGAAACACGTTACTGAAAAAGACGCAAAAAGAAATAGACGCTACCTATACAGGAAAACTACCGATGAACAACACCCTGTATATTGACTGGTTGAAAACTTACCCTCAAGAAAAAGCCATTCAAATCAATGATAGAATTAAATATTTGAACTACACCTTCGACCAAGAATGCCTTAGCCATCTGGTAGAAGACATTAATTATTACAATGTCGAATTCCAATTGGGCACGTTAGACAACATAATTAACATGATCTCTGAGTCTCAGTATTTATCCCAAAAAATCACGATAGACTTGTCCGAAGGTTATTCAAGCATAACATCCTACCAATCTGAAAAGATTGTTTTGGAAAAGGAACAAGAACACTTTGTAATTTCACTCCAACCGTCCACCAATGAGACCATTGAAATAGACATCCGGACATCCGACATCTACCGATGGGGTAAATTAGCTCCAAAAGAATGGGAACCACAGGAATTACCATGTTCTTCTTCCAACTATAAATTTATACTGACCGATTTCAGTTATAGCAATAATTACCAAGAAGGACTAATTTTTAAATACAGTGGATATTTATTAAAAAAACAACTATAAAACTTACCAATAATGAACAAACAAGAACTCTTTGAAAACATCAAGAAGAAGCAATCCTTCCTTTGCGTGGGCTTGGATACAGATATCAAGAAAATCCCTGAACACCTGCTGAAGGAAGAAGACCCAATCTTTGCATT
>CALAXC010000381.1 GCA_937894775.1 uncultured Clostridia bacterium | reverse complement strand
AATTGAGCATTAGACATATTGCGCCCATCAGTAGGGAATCTTATATAATCAAATTGAATTTCATTGAAACCTCTTGATATCAATTCTTTTGCTATTCTAACATTATAATCCCAAACCTCAGGAGAATATGGATCAACCCAATTTTCATCATAATATGCCATTTTTTGCCCAATTACTTCACCAGTTTCAGGATTAGTCACATCTTCCATTCCTTTTGTTCCTATCCAAGGTTTATTAGTTGTTCTATCCCATACAGCATATTTTCCGTTTTTATAATTACTTAAATTTTTATCCTTAAAAACGACAATTCGTGCAATTAAATAAATATTATTCTTTTTAAACAATAGATGATTTTTAAGCTGAACATTTAATTCTTCAATAATGGTTAATGTTCGTACAATATTTTTGTTAATTATTTCAACTTGATTTCTGCTTTGTCAAATGTACAGTGTTGGAGTATTCAAAAAAAGTATAAGAGGTATTTTAATAATACATAAGAAAATGGTTTGCAAGGAAAAGTTTCACCGTGAAACTTTTCTTTGAGAGCAAATGCACCGCTTGAAATCGTCGTATTAAAATTAGGCGTTAGTTCCAAAAATCAGCTGTTTTCAGTTGACCACATGTTCGCCTTGTTTTTTGATTCATATTGGATTTTTTCATGGCTTTTTCTCGATCCTTTTGAAAATCCCTTTTCTTTGCTTTCAGCGATACAAATTTTGAGGGCTGACGGATGTTTTCCGTCAGCCCTATTTTTCGGTCTGTTATCAAGCATATTGATACTTCTTTCGATATGCGACGAAGAAGATAACCGTCAGAAGCGTAGAGGCAACACCCGACGCAACAACTGCCCACCAAATTGCTTCTTCTCCAAATACAAACGGCAAAAGAAGAACAGCGCCGATCTCAAAAACAAAGGTTCTGACGAAGGATATAACGGCAGATATTACGCCGTTATTCAACGCCGTATAGAAGGAAGATCCAAACGCCGCCACTCCCATAAAGAGGAAGGATATTGAATATATACGCATTGCGTGGCAGGTCAGCTCGTACAATTCTTTATCGTATCCAACGAAGATCTTTGAGAGCAGAGGGGTTGCGAGCTGAGATATTGCGAGCATCGTAATGCCAAAGAGCGTGATCAGCACCATACTCTTGCGAAACAAATTCTTCATTTCCTTGTGGTTCGCCGCGCCGTAGTTGTAGCTGATCACGGGAGCAACACCCATTGAGTATCCGTAATAGATGGCGGAAAAGATAAAGCCAACGTACATAAGGACGCCGTATGCTGCGACACCGTCCTCTCCATAGTACCTCAAAAGAAGCGTATTATACAATATGGTAACGATGGAATACGCTATGTTTCCTACCATTTCGGACGAGCCGTTGACGCACGCCGACCCTAACACTCTGCCGTATATTCTCGTCTTGAAGGTAAGGTGCAGCAGGCTGTTATTCGGCAACGCAAAGTATATCAGTGCAAAAAGCGTAGCTATTACCTGAGCAAGCGTAGTAGCAACCGCCGCGCCAAGCACACCGAGCGGAAATACAGCGATCAAAAGCGCGTCGAGTATCATATTGGAAACGCCGCCAAGAACGGTAACGGCAAGACCAAGCCTTGGCTTTTCGGCTGTTATGAAAAAGGTCTGCATGGAAAATTGAAGCATAAAAAAGGGTGAACCAAGAAAACTAATGCGCCCGTATACGATACAATCCTCAAGCATTTGTCCTTCCGCGCCGAGCATGACCGCCAAAGGTTCGGTTATAAACCACCCTATGATTGCGGTTATAGTGCCGATCATAAGAACGGTAAAGATCAGCATTGAAAAGTATTTATTTGCCTTCTCGGGTTCTTTTTCCCCAAGAGTCTTACCAACGATTGCCGTTCCTCCCGCGCCGATCATCATACCGAGAGAACCGACGATAGAAAAAACGGGGCCTATCAAATTGATAGCGGAAAAAGCTGTTTTCCCCACGAAGTTTGACACGAAGAAGCCGTCCACCAAGCTATAAATAGAGGTAAAGACCATCATCGCGATTGACGGCAGGGTGAACGCCAACAGCTTTCGATAATGGAAGTGATCTGATAATTGAATTCGCATGTAATCTCCCAAACGGTTATTGTCATTGACCGTCTTTATTTTTATCGGTCGCAAAAGCTTCTTTTAAATTTTTACCGTATGCCTCGATAATCCCTATAAATTCCTCACCGAACTGCTCAACCGTTTTTCGTGTAGCAATTTCCTCTGCGCGATACATAAAATCAAGCTGATTCTTTACGTACTCGCAGCCGACATCCGTCAGCGTGATCATCATTTCTCTGCGCGCGCCGGGAACACGTGAAAAGGTGATATAGCCCTCTCTCTCGTATTTTTTTGCTATCGAATTTATTGTGGTTTTCGGAATGAGCCATTCCTCGCTTATATCCTTCTGTGAGTGAGGGAGAGCGTCGTCAAGAGCATACATAAAGCAGTACTCTGCGTCGCTGATCGTCTTTTTGTTTTCGTTTGCCAAATAAACAATGTCTATTTTATTGAGCGCAAGGGTCAATCTTCGTGATAAATTTC
This sequence comes from uncultured Clostridia bacterium, assembly GCA_937894775.1. Taxonomy (GTDB): domain Bacteria; phylum Bacillota; class Clostridia; order Oscillospirales; family CAG-272; genus HGM12713. The sequence goes on along the minus strand of CALAXC010000381.1, from coordinate 2,313 downwards.
TCATTGCGGTTCTCCTTTGTAAAATACGATTTCGTACTTTGATATTATAATACGAAATCGTACTTTTGTCAAGGGCTTTTTATAATTTTATAATTTTTTTGAATTTTGTCATTGACTTATTTAGAATTTGATGATATAATAAATACCAACAGAATGATTCGTCACCGGAGGCTGTGTACCGTAGTACCGTAATGCCGGATTAGGTGTCCAAGTGAGCTTGGGTTATTGCATTCGCAAAGCCTGAGCTCTATTTTTTATTTTGGAGGTAATTATGAAAAACACGAAAGTTTCTCTCGTTCCCCTCACAGCAGATGACCGTGAGCAATTTATCCTTGACAATCAATGGGCGTTCAAGTATGGCGCGATGATGGAGTTCGGTGAGCGTGACGACCATATTGACGATGACGGTGAGATCATCTCTCGCGCAACTATTGAGAAGTCCATCGACAATTCAAAAAGCGAAACCTACCGAATTATGCTTGACGGTGAGAAGGTTGGTGGCTTGATACTCACGATTGACAAGGAAACGCATCATAACCATTTAGATATTCTCTTTGTGCTACCCGAGGCACATAGTAAAGGAATCGGCTACGGCGCGTGGCAGGCGGTTGAGGCTCTGCATCCCGAAACCAAGGTATGGGAAACCTGCACACCCTATTTTGAGAAGCGCAATATCCATTTTTACGTAAACAAGTGCGGTTTTCAAATCGACCAATTTTGGTGCGAGTATTTTCAGCCCGAACACGATATGTTCGAGGATGAAACGCACGATTCCGACGAGGGACCTGATGAAATGTTCCGCTTTATTAAGGTGATGAAGCCGTAATCGCTTTTTCTTCGATTACTGCGATGCAATTTTTGAGGGGCGACCCATTTTGGCTATGCCGAAATATGCGGTTGCCCCTCTTCACCCGATTTGTAATCTTGACTTTTAAGAGGATATATGGTATAATGAATTTAATGTAAGTGACAACAAATTGCTTTTTCCGGCTTTTAACCTTAGAAAGGAGATGATCTGATGAATAAATTGTTCCCCTCTATGACCAGCAAGCCCGAAACGATCCAGATCTTTGCCATTATCCCCTGTTGGCTTTGGGTTTTTGTGCTGCTACCGATGTTTATGCCCTTTCTGGGGCTCGGGCTTTGGGAGCAGTGGGAGCTCAGCGTATGGCTGGAGATCGGATACCACGTCGCCAACGGCCTCCTTATGTTGGCGATTATATTTAGCTACTTAAAGGAAGAATGGTTCATGGTGACAACCGATGTCAGCCATTATCTGAAGCACGTAATGCTGACCGTGGGGCTGATTGTGGGAGCGGAGCTTTTGCTGCTCGGCACTCTGTTCATTTGCGGCGTCAACATTGATGATATGCTGGAATGCCTGCCGATCGTAGAAATGTCCGTCAGCCATACTCCCCTTTTCACGGTTGAGCTACAGCCGATCTACGGCACTATTGCTCTGTCGGTTTTCGCGCCTATCAGCATCTGCTCTTTATTCTACTGCCTGGGGTTCGCACCGATATGCTACCACAAGCCTTGGCTTGCCTATCTGTGTGTAGCCGCTATCACGCTGATCCCGCCTGTGATAGATATTCTCTGGCGCGGCGAGGCAGCGTTTGTGCTGGGCGGTTATCTTGTCCAGCTGCCCGTTCATCTGCTGGCGTGCTGGGCCTATCAGAAGACGGACAACGTGTGGACGCCCCTGTTCACGCTGGCGGCCACCAATCTGCTGGCGTCCATTGTTCTGCCCATTCTTCTGCTTCGGTAGGCATACATAGCAAGGGATCCGCAAGCATAAGGCTGTGCCTCACTTTACGGTTCCACCGCCGCGCCTTCCCATTCCGTCCGATCCAATCCCCCGTTCCGCGCCATCATATTTCAACACTAGGAAACGCCATTCACAGGAGGTATCCCATGTTCTGCGCTCATTGCGGCAAGAAAATCGCCGACGATTGCAACTTCTGCCCCTTCTGCGGCAAGAAGACCGACACCCTTCAGCCCGGTGCCGTCACCGCCAACGGTATCCACATCGTTGAGAAGAAGGATCCCCTCTTCCGCGTGGAGTGCGAGTACTGCCACTGCGTTTTCGAGTACCGCTCCAGACATCTGGGCTACCGCATCTGGTACCCCAGCGGGTTCGTCTACTGTCCCAGCTGCAAAAAGCCCCTGCGGCACCATCCCGAATACGAGGTGAAGGAGTAAGGGGTTACGCCCATGAAACCCATTGATGGGTATAGAAAATTGAAAACGGCAGGCCATCCTCCCTTTTGGGGGCGGTCTGCCGTTTTTCTTTGCTTTCAGAGATAGCGCAGG
>CALAXC010000380.1 GCA_937894775.1 uncultured Clostridia bacterium | reverse complement strand
ATTGTAATAATATTTTCATAAAATAAATATAAAGGATGATGATGTGTGGAACTTTTATATGAGAATCTATTAAATTTCACGTGGCAACAGGGCGTTATGATACTTATAGGCGCTTTGCTTATTTTCCTTGCTATCAAGAAGGAAATGGAGCCGACCCTTTTGCTTCCTATGGGCTTCGGAACAATTCTTGCCAATATTCCGCTTTCGGCGGCTGTAGGCGAGGAGGGACCGATTGCAACGCTGTATAAAGCAGGTATTGCAAACGAACTTTTCCCGCTGTTGCTGTTTATCGGCATCGGCGCTATGATAGATTTCGGACCGCTTCTTACCAACCCGAAACTTATGCTTTTCGGTGCGGCGGCACAGTTCGGTATATTCTTTACTTTCTGTCTTGCGTGTATGTTCTTTGATGTAAAGGATGCGGCATCGATCGGAATTATAGGTGCGGCAGACGGTCCTACCGCTATAGTAGTTGCACAAAGACTCGGTTCTAATTTTACAGGCCCTATAATGGTTGCGGCATATTCCTATATGGCACTCGTGCCGATCATTCAGCCGCCCGTTATAAAGCTTCTTACAACTAAAAAAGAACGAATGATACGTATGCCCTATAAGGCAAATAACGTATCAAAGACAACGAGAATACTTTTCCCGATAATCATAACTATTATTGCGGGACTTGTTGCTCCTTCATCGGTAGCGCTTGTAGGCTTTTTAATGTTCGGTAACCTTATACGCGAGTGCGGAGTGCTTGATTCACTTTCCGAAACCGCACAAAAGGTTCTCGCAAATCTTATTACTATATTCCTCGGAATAACTATAGCAACGCAGATGCAAGCGGATAAGTTCTTACAGCCCGCAACACTTCTTATTCTCGGACTTGGACTTTTTGCGTTTATTTTCGATACTGTAGGCGGTGTTCTTTTTGCAAAGTTCCTGAACCTTTTTATGAAGGAAAAGATAAATCCTATGATAGGCGCTGCGGGCATCTCGGCATTTCCTATGTCGGGACGTGTAGTGCATAAGATGGGACTTAAGGAAGATCCGCAGAATTTCTTGCTTATGCATTCGATAGGTGTAAATGTTTCGGGACAGATCGCTTCGGTAATCGCGGGCGGTTTGATACTGTCATTCTTTGCGGGTTAATGGAGGTAACAAATGTTTGGATTTTTAAATAGATTTTCATTAAACGCTGCGGAAACAGTAGAGGCAATAAACGAAGCTGTCAAGGAAACTGCCGATATGTCGGTAAAATGGCATCCCGATCAGTTCTTGCCAAACCTTAAATATATGGGAATAGGAATGCTCTGCATTTTTATAGTTATAGGTGTTATTATTCTTTCGATATTTTTGGTCAATTTCTGTGTCAACCGTTTTTCTAAAGACGGTAAAGCTAAAAAGGTAAAAAAAGAAAAAAATACAGACGAAAACGGTCAAAATAACAGTTGACAGTTGGAATCGCAAGCATAAACTCCGAAGTATTGACAAGCTTCGGAGTTTATGTTATAATGTATGCAATTATTTTAAGGAGGGAAGATATGGTTTTAGAGTTAAAAGACATAAATAAATCTTTTGGTAAAAATCACGTTTTAAAAGATGTTTCCTTTAAAGTAGAAAGTGGAAAGGCATTCGGTCTTCTTGGCAGAAACGGAGCAGGAAAAACTACTTCAATAAGAATTCTTATGAACGTTTTTGGAGCTGACAGCGGTGAAATATTGCTTGACGGAAAGCCTATAGATTATTCAAAGATAGGATTGGGATATTTACCTGAGGAAAGAGGCCTTTATCCTAAAAAGAAAATAATAGATCAGCTCGTTTATTTTGCTGAGCTTAAGGGAATGAGAAAAAAAGATGCGGTAGCTTCGGTAGATAAGTGGCTTTCTCGTCTTAAGATGACAGAGTGGCGAAATAAACCTTTGAATACTCTTTCAAAGGGTAATCAGCAGAAGATACAGCTTGTTACTGCGCTTGCTCACGATCCCGATATCGTTATTTTGGATGAGCCTTTCTCGGGACTCGATCCCGTAAACGCTATGATGCTTAAAGAGATAGTCAGAGAACTTATAGCAGAAGGTAAGATAGTTCTTTTTTCGAGCCATCAGATGAGTTACATAGAGGAGTTCTGTGACAGTATAGCGATTATAAATGCAGGTAAGGTCGCTATAAGCGGTGACCTTTTTGATATAAAACGCAATTATGTTCGTGATAAGCTCGTTGTATTTACTACAGCCCCCGATGCTATAAGAGCCGATCTTGGAGATGCTTGCAGCGACGGCGACAAGGGTGAGCTTATTATTAAGCTCAAAAGCCCTGACCTAAAAAAGGATATGATGCGTCATATTATAGAAAAATACGATGTAGATGAAATAAAGGTTTTCGAGCCTTCGCTCAACGATATATTCGTTGAATATGCGGGAAATCAGATATAAGGAGGTGCAAAATGAAACAGTTTGGAAAAGTATTTAAGTTTGAATTTTGCGGATATCTGAGAAATAAAATATTTGTAGGTATTACCGTCTTTTTGGTTGCGGCAATAATAATAGCGATGTTTTTACCCAACATTATCAGTGCATTTTCGGGTGACGGTGAAGGTTCGGGGGATGCTTCGGAATCACGTCCCGTAATGCTTGTGTATGCTGAAAATTCGGATTTTTCCGCTATGGCGGTAGGTTATTTTGCCGAGGTATTTCCCGAGTATGAGGTCAAGCAGACGACCGATAGCTTAAAGGATATAAAGGCGGCTGTAACAGAGGGGGACGCTTCCTGCGCATTTGTTATTGACTGTACGGGCTCGTATACATATTACGTTGACGTGTTATCTATGACAGACGTAAATACTTCGATTGCCGATTCTGCTCTTATAGAAACCTACAGAGCGAATGCTATGCTTCAAAACGGTCTTTCTCCCGAACAGATATCGGATATTATGAATATTACATTTGAAAGCAAGATCGAAACATTAGGAAAAGATCAGACGCAGAATTTCTTTTATACTTACATTATGATCTTTGCTTTATATATGGTAATTATGCTTTACGGACAAATGGTTGCAACAAACGTGGCGACCGAAAAAAGCTCGAGAGCTATGGAATTGCTTGTTACAAGCGCAAGGCCCAGCAGCATGCTCTTTGGAAAGGTGTTTGCCTCCTGCGCTGCGGGATTTATACAGCTTTTAGCGGTGTTTGGAACAGCGATCGTTTGTTATAACATTAATAAAGAACAGCTTTCCAATCCGATAATATCTTCTATAATGGATATTCCGTTAGAATTACTCGTATATCTGCTTATATTCTTTGTGCTTGGATTTTTGGTATATGCCTTTATGTTTGCGGCTATAGGTTCTACCGCAACAAAGCTTGAGGATATAAACACTTCAACGATGCCTGTTATGTTTACATTCATTATTGCTTTCTTCGTGGTAATGATGGCTATGCTTGACGGAGATGTAAACACTCCTCTTATGATAGCTTGCTCTTATATTCCGTTCACCTCGCCTATGGCGATGTTTACGAGGATCGCTATGAGTAACGTGGCAATTTATGAAATAATTATTTCTATAGGTGTTCTTATAGGCTCTACGGTTGGAATAGGAATTCTTTCCGCAAAGATATACCGTGTGGGAGTTCTTCTTTACGGAGTACCGCCTAAGTTTTTGAACATTATAAAAATGATATTTAAAAAGTCTTAAATAAAAAATATGCCGTGTAATTTGCGCACGGCATATTTTTTATGTAAAATATTTTCAAAAAATACTTTATTTATTCTTATTATGTGATATAATATGTATATCGGTATAGAGTAAATTACACGAAAGGAGTACAGTATGAGCGAGAAAAAAGAAAAAGCTAAAAAGATGCTTTCCGACAGACCGTTTGAAGAAACAAAGCATTATTCAAAAAAATACGCCGCAACTGTGCTTTCTATAGTGTCGGTAGTGATTGCTATACTTACTGTCGTAGTCGGTGTTCTTTTGTATGAATATATAGATGATCTCGAAGCATTTGCCAAAGAGCATATTGTAATAGGTTCTATTATTTTTTCTGTTGTTTGTGCTGTTCAGGTAATAGTAGCATTTGTACCCGGAGAAATAGTGGAAGTAGCGGCAGGCGTGCTGTTTGGTCCTTGGTGGGGAACTCTTTTCTGCCTTGTAGCCGAAACAATTGGAAGCGTTATGGTCATACTTCTTGTAAGAAAGTTCGGCAGACGTCTGGTCGAATCGCTTTATCCCCGAGAGAAGATAGATTCTTTGCCGATATTAAAGGATTATAAAAAGAGAAATGCTTTTATATTTATGATCTTCGCAATTCCGGGAACACCGAAAGATTTTTTGACGTATATAATAGGCTTGACTCATATCAGTATACCGATGTATATTTTGCTTACTTTCTTTGCGCGAATTCCTTCGGTGATAACCTCTACCTTTATGGGAGCATCTATCGGTGACGGAAAGCTTATGCAAGCGGTGATAATTCTTTCGGTAACAGCAGTGATCAGCGGAATAGGATATCTTGTTTATCAAGGTATACAAAAAAGAAACGAAAAGAAGAACGCTTCAACATCGAAAGACGTAGAAAATAATGATAAAAAGGCGTAAAAAGCGTGAGTTGTGCATTTTTTACAAAATACGGTTGGTAAATTTGTGCAGTTTTACAAAAGGTTAAAAAATAGTTAATACTTTAGACACAAGTTGGTTGTAGAATGTAGCCGTAGAGAGAAAGGTCAAATATTAATTGTCTTTAATTACAAAAGAAAGGAATGGTAATTAGAATATGAGTATAAATGATAAGTTCGTATATGGCATAGAGCTTGATACTATGCAGGATGCAAAGGATATGGTTGCCATTGCTACAAAGCTCAAGGGTAAGATCCTTTTAAAGAGTGGAACAAAGTTCACTATAAATGCAAAGAGCCTTCTTGGAGTTATTTACGCAAAGAAGCTTAATTGGAGCGATATAAAGCTCATTTGTGATTTTGATTATTATCACGAGTTTGAAAAATTCATAATAACCGAAGATCCGATAGTTGTTGAGGAAAACTAAAAATTAAAACGGTATGACCGCCGTTAATCTCTCTTAATTAAAAAAGATCGAAAGAGGGAACTCTTTCTTTACATATAATGTTAAAAGATCTCGCTTAGTGGTTTAAGCGAGATCTTTTATTTTTTCTTTTATGATCTTAAGAGTGAAGATCGGAATATCTAAAAAGATTTTAGCTTTTTTAGGATCTTGAATTACTCGCCAAAGCCATTCGAATCCAGTTATTTTAAATAGAGAAGGTGCGCGGTCTACTTTTTCTGCCCAGACGTCAAGGCTGCCGCCAAGACCTATAAATATTTTTACGGATGGCAGGGAAGAAGCATTATCAATTATCCATTTTTCCTGCGTGGGACAGCCCATACATACAAAGATAATATCGGGTTTGGCTTTTTGTATTGCTCTTATGATCTTTTGGTTTTCTTTTCCCGATTTATTAAAATATCCGTGATGTGTGCCGCAAATTTTTAGGGCTGGAAAGCGCTTTTTTAGACGAATGCTCGCTTTCTTTGCTATAGTAGGTTCTGCGCCTAAAAGGAATACATTGTAGCTTTGCTTCTGAGCAAGAAGAAGTATGGATTCTGCAAGATCTATTCCGCTTATTCTTGACCGTATTTTTCCTTTCAGTATTTTTGATGCTATTACGATGCCGATACCGTCGGGAACGTTTATAAATGAGCTGTTTAAAAGGAGTGTCAGTTCTTTTGAGCTTTGCGCTTTCAGGAGGATCTGAGGGTTTGGAGTAAATATAATTGTTTGCTTATTATTTTTTGCGCGAAGAGCTATCAGCTTTAAAATTTCCCGTTTTGTCAGGGTCGATATCTTTACAGAAAGTATTTTTTCGGAATGATTTTTTTTAAAAATTCCCGTTTTGTCCATTTTTCTTTTTTATCTCCTTTACGATTCAAAAATAATAGGTCTTTTATATTGACTTTTTTTTACGTTTGTTTTATAATATATGTATATATGTAATAATCAGTATAATGTAATATTTTGCTTTTAGCAGTGTAAAGGAAAGGTTCTTAAAAATGGCAAACGAAAAGAAAATGGTAGAGCAGATAACGGCGATGGACGTTGATTTTGCTCAATGGTATACCGATGTTGTAAAAAAAGCGGAGCTCGTTGATTATTCGGGTGTAAAGGGATGTATGATAATCCGTCCCTACGGCTACGCAATTTGGGAGAATATTCAGCACGATCTTGATGCGAGATTTAAAAAGCTCGGTCACGAGAACGTATATATGCCTATGTTTATTCCCGAAAGCCTTTTACAGCGTGAAAAGGATCACGTAGAAGGCTTTGCGCCCGAATGTGCGTGGGTAACTTTTGGCGGTCAGAACAGACTTACCGAGCGTCTTGCGGTACGTCCGACGTCGGAAACTCTTTTCTGCGAGCATTATAAAAATATAATTCATTCTTACCGTGATCTTCCTAAGCTTTATAATCAATGGTGTAACGTTGTAAGATGGGAAAAGACTACACGTCCGTTCCTTCGTACGTCGGAGTTCTTGTGGCAGGAAGGTCATACTATGCACGAGGATGAGGCAGGCGCAAGAGAAGAAACCTTGCGTATGCTCAAGTGTTATGAGGATTTTTACCGTGAAACTCTTGCAATTCCCGCTGTTACGGGAAGAAAGACCGAAAAGGAAAAATTTGCAGGTGCTCTTGAAACCTATACTATAGAGCCTATGATGCACAACGGTGTAGCTCTTCAGGGCGGAACCTCGCATTATTTCGGTGACGGATTTGCAAAGGCTTTTGATATAACCTATACCGACAGAGATAATAAGATATGCTATCCGCATCAGACGTCATGGGGTGTGTCTACACGTATGATAGGCGCAATTATTATGACTCACGGCGATGATAACGGTCTTATTCTTCCGCCTAAGGTAGCTCCTATTCAGGTGGCTATTATTCCCGTTGCCCAGCATAAGGAAGGTGTTCTTGAAAAGGCGGGAGAGCTTCGTGATCTTCTTGCAGAGAAGTTCAGAGTTAAACTCGATGACAGTGATAATTCAACGGGTTGGAAGTACAGTCAGTATGAGATGAAGGGCGTTCCGCTCAGACTTGAGATAGGTCCGCGTGATATAGAAAATAATTCTTGCGTACTTGTAAGCCGTGTAAGCAGACAGAAGACATTCGTTTCTCTTGATAATATCGTTGAAGAGATCGAAAAGGCACTTGCCGCGGTTCATGAGGAGCTTTATGAAAGAGCTTTGAAAAATCTCGCAGAGAAAACAAGTGTTGCTCAAAGTAAGGAAGAATTCCTTGACATCGCAGAGAACCGTTCCGGCTTTATAAAAGCTATGTGGTGCGGAGAGTCAGAGTGTGAGGATATACTTAAGGATGAAACGGGAGGCGTTAAGTCACGTTGTATTCCTTTCGTTGAAGAGAATCTCGGCGAAACCTGCGTTTGCTGCGGTAAACCTGCAAAGCATATGGTAGTTTGGGGAAGACAGTATTAATTAATTTAGATGGCAGTTGCAATATTGCAGCTGCCATTTGAGTATAGAACAAGAAATGAAAGGAGGGCAATAAATGAAGTCATTCGGACGTACCTTTTGGGATAAGCTTCGGCAGGTTGATCCAATACTTTTTTTCTGCACTCTTTTTCTTTCTGCAATAAGTTTACTTACGATATTCGGTGCAGTCGATAACTTTGGAAAAAGCAAGCTTGTAATGCAGACTGCTATGGTATTGCTTGGCACGGTATCGATATTTATTATTGCGAATTTTGATTATAGATTTTTTGTTGACAGATTTGCGATAGTTCTTTTCTTGGGTTCGGTAGCCATTCTCGCTGTTACGTTGATATTCGGTAGCACGGGAGAAAATATGGAAACCGCAAACCGAAGTTGGCTCAGAATTCCGGGTATTGGAATTGCGATACAGCCATCGGAGTTTGTTAAGCTGGCATTTCTGTGTACCTTTGCAAAGCATCTTGATACTGTAAAGGATAGAATAAATAAGCCTAAAACACTTTTGTTTGTGCTTCTTCATGCGGGAATAATAGCGGGGCTCATTCTTCTTTCGGGTGACCTTGGTGTATGTCTTGTTTACTTTGGAATAATTGCGGTAATGCTTTACTGTGCGGGACTCTCGGTTTGGTATTTCGTGGGAGTTTTGGGACTTCTTATTGTAGCATTCCCGTTTTTATGGGATTTATTGCGTACCGATCAGCAAAATCGAATAATTTTTGGATTTAATCCTGAGCTTGATGCTGAAAATGTTGGAATGCAGGCTCTTATGAGCCGTGATACTATAGCATCGGGCGGATTTTTCGGGCAAGGCCTTTTTGGCGGAAGTCTTTATGAGGATCTTCCTGCTTCGCATACCGATTTTATTTTTTCTACCGTATGTGAAAAGTTTGGGTTTGTAGGCGGATTTTTTGTGGTAGCGTTGCTCGTTATAATGGCATTTCGTCTTATATGGATAGCACGATCCTGCAGGGACGGTGTAGGTAAGCTTATTTGCGGTGGAATTGCCGCGATAATTATTTTACAGACAGTTGAAAATCTTTGGATGTGTGTTGCAGCAGTTCCCGTAGTTGGAATAACTCTTCCGTTTGTAAGCTATGGCGGTTCGTCGATGCTTGCGATGTATCTGCTTATAGGACTTGCGCACAGTATTTCGGCTCACGAAAAGAAATTCTTTTTTAAAGAAATAAAATAAAAAAAGCCCGAAAGGGCTTTTTTTATTTTAACTCAACCAAAAATTCTTCAAGAGTTATTCCGTCTTCATATATTATATGTGCGGCTTCGATGCCGACAAATCTATAATGCCAAGGTTCGTAGCTGTATTTTGTTATATTTGTTTTGTCTTCGGGATATCTTAAAATAAATCCGTATTTGTGCGCATTTTTTGAAAGCCAGGCAAATGCTTCGGTTTCTTCAAAGCTTTCGTCAAGCTCACGGTTGGCGCCCCGTTCTTCCACGAGATCGACACAAAGACCTGTGTGGTGTTCGCTTTTTCCCGCAGGGGCAGAGAGCAGAAGCGTTTGCGCTTCGGCATCTTCCTTTGAAACGTTGTTATTCTGCATATAATTGCTTATGTATCTTTCGTGGAGCCCTTTTTGGTAAGAAAAGGAGCGGTATGCACTCGAAACGAGAATTTTGTCATCGCCCTCAAGGATCTCATTTGCATCGTTTACCATAGCAATAAGAGCGAGTGCGGCGATCGGATCAAAAAAATCCTTATTATCGTATTCTGCAAGGTCGCTAACTATCGGACAGCCAAGCTCTTTTAAGGAGACTAAGCCTTCGGTCGTAATTGCGTCACTTGAAAGGGGATGCGTTTTATTTACAATGATAAGCTTTTTTGTAGAGAGCGCAAGCTGTGTCGTTTTGTCGACATCGGGATAATCATTTGCGCTTAAAAGCATTGTATCCGCATAGTCGAAGCAATCGGCAGAGAAGGATATAGGCAGAGTTTCACCGCTTTTATAGGACATACGGTGTACTGTTACCTTGTTCTTTTTGTCTACCTTGAATACCATACCCACAGCTTTACCGTTTGCTTTATGCGAAAAGAGCTTTTCGATGAATTTAAACGGAAGTAAGCATTCTCCCGGACTTTTGTCGGTGGGACTTTGTACGTATGCTTTTCCGCCTACTTTAACGGTTTCACCGTTTACTACCGCTATAGATTCACCGTTTTCAAGACGAACGTAGGTGCCGTCTTCGCAAGTGAATTTTATATTTCCGTCGCTTCCGCTTACGATAAGTCCTGCATATTTTGCGATGGATTTAAGGTCGAAATAAAATTGACCGTATTTATTGGCTTCCTTATAATTCAGCTTATAGGGGTCCTCATCTCCGACTGTTACTTCATAGTTTGCTTTTGACGGACCGCCCTGAGCTCTTATTATAAGCACTACAGATACCGTTATAATAATTGCGAGAAGTAAAATGATCGTCATAAATACAAAGAAAACAGTTGCTTTGTTTTTCTTTGCGTAACGTTTTGCTTCGGCAAGATCGGATTTGTCATATGGATCAAGCTTACTGCGGTCTATCCCTTTGCGCTTTGTAGCGCGTATCATCTTTTTTTCTTCCCGTGAAAGCTCTTGATTTTTTTCGGTAAGGTCAAAGTCACCGTTTGAGTTTTCGTCAAAGCTTTCGTCAAATTCATTTACTTCGATGTTTGTGTTTAAATCGTTGTTTTCAAAATCCGAACCGAACTTATTTTTTTTGTTTTTCATAAAATCCTCTTTACTCGTTTTACGGTTTGTTTTCTATAATTATAAAGAATGGTGAAGTCGGGGAGTTAAGAATATTTATTTTTGTTGCGCAGACCTTGTGTCGGGAAAGGGAAGAAAGATATTCACAGATAAGCTTTCCTTCCTCTTCGCCTTCCTTGTGTCCGGGGTAGACGGCAACAAGAATTATTGCGTCCTTGTCCATAAGGTCTATAGCCGCTTCTATTGCGGGAAGAGTTGTGGCGCGCATAGTTGTAACGGTCTTGTCGCTTCCAGGTAGATATCCGAGATTGAACATTCCTGCCTTTATCGGTTTGTCAACGTATTTTTTTACGTTGTGATGTGAATCGAGAATAAGTGTATAATTTTTAGGGCAGCCCGCATTTTCGAGATTTTTAGCGGTCGAAGCGAGAGCGGCTTCCTGAATATCGAATGCGTATACCTGTCCTGTTTCACCTACTGTTTTTGAAAGAAATTCGGTGTCGTGTCCGTTTCCCATAGTGAAGTCAACGGCAACGTCACCCTCTTTAAGATGGGTGAGAATAAAATGCTTTTGAAGGTCGAGCAGATCTATCATAATTAAATCCTTTTTATGTGTTTATATAATCAGTTGTCTTTTTCGGCTTTTTTCTTTTGAGGTGGATGATGCAGATCGCTTCTTAAAAATTTCATCGAGCGTTCTACGGCGTCCTTCGAGTCATACCAAGGCTCTTCTTTGTATCGGTAATCAAATTTTTTGCAGAACCAGCTAACGTCCTCTTCAAGCTTGTCCATATATGCGCTTTCAATAGATGAAACCTCTTTTTCGAATTCTGCGTAGTTTTTTTTGTCAAGCTTTTTTTGAGCATATTTAAGCATTCTTGAATAGTGAGGCAGACAAAAATACGGTTGAGCCGCAAGCTTAGGTCTGAATTCTTCGTCACAGTCCCAAAGAATAACGGCGGTTTCTATCATATGTTCAAAATTAAATTCTATCTTTCTGCAAACAAAACAAGTGGATTCGAGTTGAGTAATACGTTTTACCGCCTTTTCTCCTTTTTTGGAAAAAGCGTTGCCTTTTAAGTCTTCTTTAAGCTCTGCGAGATGACTTTCGAGTGTGAGAGCCATTCCAAGACGGTTTTTGCGTGTGAACATCATATCATAGTGCGTTCGGCAAAAGCCTTCTTCGTTTGTTTTTATTCTCACGTCGGGCTCCATCATAGATGCTCCGAGAATAAGATCAAGTTGATCGTCTTCGAGCTTGTTGTAAAGTGCACAGAAGGGACAGCCGCAACTTTTATCTTCTGCGGAGGCTTCGAAAGCCTCGTTGACGGGTATAGTATAAATATTTTCCATTGTTTTCTCCTGATTTAAGCACTTGAAAAATAATAGGATCTATGTTAAAATATATATAATATAAGAATTTTCAAAGGTGGATCTATGGTTTTACACACAGATTTAAAAGTGAAGGAAATAACGGTTGGTGATGCCGTTGCCGTTATTGTTGAAGGAGTTAAACAGTTTGACGTTGAGAAAACGTTTGACTGCGGTCAGTGCTTCCGCTTTGACAGAGTAGAGAACAGCAGACATGAAAAAGAATTTTCAGGTGTTGCTTTTGGAAGATTTGTATCTTTTGCGCAGGATGGCGAAACTCTTTATATTTACGGAAGTAATATCGAAGATTATGAAAATATATGGAAGCGATATCTCGATATAGAACGGGACTATTCGCTTATTGACAGCGATATTATCGGCTGTGTTGAAAGTGATATTCTTGCCAAAGCTGTAGAACACGGCAACGGGATAAGAATATTGGCTCAGGATAGCTTCGAATGTACGGTATCCTTTATTATTTCTCAGAATAATAATATACCTCGTATAAAGAAAATAATAGAAGCTTTATCAAGTAAGTGCGGAAGACCTATAGAGCTTGGTGAAGAAATGAAAAAGCATCTGTCGGGTAAATCCTCGCTTTGTGCTTTTCCAAGTGCGGAAGCTGTATATGCGCTTTCCGAGAAAGGTCTTTATGATCTGAAAACAGGGTTTCGCGCAAAATACATATACGATGCGGTTAGCCGTATAAAGGATCAAAGACTGTGCTTTGAGGATATATCGGCTGAAAGCACCGAAAATGCTATAAAAACGCTCTGTGAGGTCAAGGGAATAGGGCCTAAGGTAGCATCGTGTATTCTTCTTTTCGGATTTGCAAAGTACGATGCTTTTCCAATTGATGTCTGGATAAAAAAGGTTGCGGAAAAGTATTTTTCGGATCTTGATGATTTTTCTGCCAAAACCTTTGGAAAATATGCGGGTATTGCTCAGCAATATCTGTTCTTTTATGAGAGATATATAAACCTTTAAAATTTAAGGGGGCGCATCAGGTGAACCCGAGATAGCCCCCTTTTATTTTATTAATACTTATCGCTTTGATCTTCGGGAATTACTTCCTTGAATGCGGCGATAGCGCACTCGATCATATCATCGCTCGGTTCTTTTACAGTCAATCTCTGTAACCAAAGACCTGGCGCTGAAATTATTTTTGTAAAGAGATTGTCGTGACGTCCCGCTAATTTTATAAGCTCATATCCGATACCCATAGTGAGGGGAAGAAGGCAGAGCTTGATAAGTGAGAAGACGAGCTTATTTGCCGCGTGTCCTGTGATAGCCATATAAATGGGATCTATACAAAGACCTACCGCTATGCTTACGATAAGCATAAGAATGAGGAAGGATGTTCCGCATCTTGGATGGAAGCGTCTTTGCTTACGTACGTTTTCAACGGTAAGCTCGAGTCCTGATTCGTAACAAAAGATCGTTTTATGTTCTGCTCCGTGATATTCAAATGTTCTGCGAATATCCTTCATAAGACATACAAGCGCCATATATATAACAAGAATTATGATTTTAAGGATTCCCGCAAAAATAGGACGCCATACGGAGGGATTAGGTAAATGATCCGATATAATTCCCGCAAGGAAATCGGGAAGGAAGATAAAGAGTCCAAGCGCTAAGACAACACCGAGTACGCCTGAAATTATCATAATAGCCAATGAGAGAGGAGAAGTCTTTTTCTTTTCTTCTTTTTTAGGTTTAACAGCGGGTTGTTCTTCTGAAGCCTCTTCGATAACAACGTCTTCTGTGATGTTTTCTTCTTCGGCATTAACCTCTTCTTCAGTAATAACCGCTTCTTCAGTAATAACCGCTTCTTCAGTAATAACCTCTTCTTCGGGGATAGCTTCTTCTGTAATGACTTCTTCTGCGATGGTTTCTTCGATAGCTTCCTCAACTGTTTCTTCGACGGTTATTTGTTCACTTTTTTCTTTTGCGGCTTTTTTTGCGGCTTTTTTTGCCGCTTTTTCTTTTGCGAGTTCTTCTTCTATTTCGTCAAGACCTGAGATCTCAGCCGAGCGCATCAGCGATTTATATCCGATTATCATAGAAGATACGAAATTATATACTCCGCGTGCAACGGGGATTTTAGTTATAAACGGACGTTTACCCGTTGAAATGTCGGTAACTTCGAGAACTATCTCTCCCGCAGGGTTACGCACGGCCATAGCTGATTTTTTAGGGCCGCGCATCATTATGCCTTCCATAAGAGCCTGACCGCCGATCGAAGTCTTTTTTGCGCAAGCTATCTTTTCGGCTTGCTCTTGATTTTCAATTTTGTTTTTATCTTTTTTCATAATATTCTCCAATTCTGCTTACCAAAGTATAGGCGTGTTGCTCTTGTCATAGTGCCAGAAATTGCCTTCGGTTTCGGGCTTGGTCTCAGAGTAGAAATAAATATTTGCATTAAGCAACTTATCGTTGTTCTTCATAATTTCAACCTCGTTAAACTGTTCCTCGGTTCCTCTGAAGAAAACGGCTACGAGTGTAGAACAGTCTAAAAAGGCGCTATCTTCAACGGTTTTAAGAGTGCTTGGCAAAACAACGGTTTGCAATGCTTTGCAGGATGCGTATGCGTTTTCTTCGATAAGCGTTACCCCTTCGGGAATATCCGACGTGATAAGCTTTTCACATTCAAAGAAGCAACGGTAGGGAATAGAAGTTATTCCCGGATTGAGCTTTAAAATTTCAAGAGTTCTGCATTCTTCAAAGGAAGATACGTTTAAAACGCTTACAGGTCCTTCAAATTCCAAGTGAACCTGGGCGATGTTCATAAAAGATTCTTTTCCGATAGAGCGTACTGTAGAAGGAATTATGATTTTTCTTGCGTGAAGCTCGTGAATAGCCTCGAATGCATTGTCAGTAAAGCCTACAACGGTTTTTCCGTTGATCTTTTCGGGAATACTGAGAATACTTATACTTTTTTGATTTAAGAATCCCGCGATAAGAATTTCATTTTCGTTTTCACAAGGCTCAATTTTGAAAAGATCGTTTGCTGATATCCAGAGTGCGCTTAGAGTTATATCTTCTTTGACCTCCTGAACACCGAAGTGCCATTTTCTGTTGTTTTGTTCCCAATATAAAAATATGTAATTTTCTCTTGTGGGGGCATCGGGCTCAGCTATCTTTTGTCCGTGCCTTACTTCGACGTCTTTGATTTCCGTTCCGCCGTTTGAGTTGAACTTTACTGTGTGTACGTTGGAGACTGTTTCGGTTTCGTCGGAAGAATTATTCTGGCATGAGATAAAAGAAATAAAGATCATCGATATTATACATAATAAGGATATACTTTTTAATAAAAACTTTTTCATAGTAAACCTCCGATATACTCCTATATATTATATAATAAAATCGAAGAGTTGTCAATAACCACCCCTTTTATTACCTTCTTATTTTCAAATTGTTTACAAACTTATATTAGCTTTTTAACAATAAAAAAAGCTATCGCAGATTTTTTTGGCGATAGCTTTTTGTGCTGTTATATTTTTGCTAATACTTTTGACGCCTTAGCGGTATATTTTTCTACTCCCGAAATAGTTTCTCCGTCTATCTGTAAGGGACGCGGTGCAGAAAATTCAACGGTTATCTCTTTTCCGGTGAGAATTGTTACGTTCTTTTCTTTCTTAATATGTTCACCCTTGAATATAGAGGGGAAGATCATAAGAGTTGATATCTTGCCCGTGCCGTGGAATATCATAACAGAAAGCTCTTTTTCTTCGCTAAGACGGTTTTGATTTGGTGTGGGAATCATTCCGCCGCCGTAAAATCTTCCGTTCATAGTCGGTGCTATCCAGACTTTTTTGAATTCCTTTACTTCGCCGTCGACGGTGACCTTTGCATCTGTGGGAGTATAATCAAAGAGCAGACCTTTAATTGCTATGTTTGTGTAGTTTATCTCTTTTGTAGAGGTTGCTCTGAGCTTGTCGCCTACCTCACAGCAGTATCCGTCTATGCCGTAGCCTACTCCGTTTATGAATTTATATTCTTTTCCGTTTACTGTGCAAGAGGGGAGATCCTTTATGTACTTGTTGAGCGGAATGATCCCGTTTTCGAATTTTGAAGGATCTACATCTCGGGCAAAATCGTTTCCGCTTCCGCAGGGAAAGAAGAATATTTCGTTGTTTATCTCAATATCTGAAATGGCGTTTATAAAACGGTTGAGAGTTCCGTCGCCACCGCAAATAAGTATATTTTCTTCTAAGTGGTCATTGAAAAAATCGGCATAGTTTTCGATAGATGTTATATCGATGTATTCTGAAATACTTATTTTTTCGTTCAGTTGTTTAGAGCGCTTTTCTCCTTGGTTATTTGCTGAAAAGGGATTGAAAAGAACGCAATACTTTTTTGACATTTTATACTCCGTTATTTGCTTTTTTGTTTATTTTTAAAGATATGTTTCAGTATATAGGATATAATTCCCCAAATTACCGTAGCAACACTAAGACCGAGAGCAAGTCCTAAGATCACTTGTCCCGCGGTTGAAATGTTAGTTAAGAATTTTTCATTTTCATTCTTTAAAAGATAGTACATAGTGTAGTATAGAGCGCTTCCCGGAACTATGGGTATTGCGCAGGGGAAGAGGAATACTACTGCGGGGGCGCGTAAACTTCTTGCACACACCTCTGAAAACATAGCCATAAATACTGAAGCTACAAAAGTTGCGAGAAGTACGTTATTTGAGCTTATTGAGGCTATCAGCTCATAGATGACAAAGGTACAAGCTCCGCCTATTCCAACTGTGAGAAGCTTTTTTAATGAGATCTTGAATATAAGCGCAAAGCCTATAGTTCCAATAAAAGCGCTCAAGAGCCCTAAAGTCCATTTTTGCCAAAGCTCAAACTGTGCTGGGGCGGGTTCGACGTAAAAGGAGCTCATCATAAAGATCGATATTGAATATCCTATTGCGATTATTACCGCTATAATGCAGGATTGTACAGCTCTCAGAATTCCCGCAAGTGTATCTCCCGAAAGAAGATCACGCATCGAGTTGCCGAGCGCAAGACCGGGAATAAGTATCATTATAGTGCCTATAGCTATCATATTAACACTTTCGCCTATATGAAGCATTACCGTAAGACAGGAGCAGAGTCCGCCGAAAAACGATATAAGCAAGGTCTTTGTTACGGGGGTGAAAAATTTTGCGTTTATTCTGTCAAGTAAAGCCATTACCATACCGACAAGTGCTGCGGCAAGTCCGTCGCGGAGCGAACCGCCAAAGAATATAGTAAATCCGCTTGCTGCACAGATATGTCCCAAAAATATAAGAATAAACGGATATTTGCGTTTTTGTTTTATCTCGAATATCCGTCGGTCTACCTCATCGAAATCGGGTGTGCTCTGACATATCTCACGGGAAAGACGGTTGTAATGCTCAAGACAACGGAGGTGATTAGAAATATTTGTAATTCTTCTCGATTGTTCGGCATAAGTTCCGTCGGGCATTCTTATGGCAACAACTATAAGTGATTGAATGGAAAATACTTCAATGTGAGCGGCACCGTATGCTCGGCAGATATGCTCGATAGCATCCTCGACTCTGTGTATTTCCGCACCGCTTTTAAGAAGCCCTTCACCGATATCGAGGGCTATTCTTGCGAGATTGTCCACGTGAGAGTCGGAATGCGCCGTAGAGGTAAATATAGATATGCTATCTTTAGTTTTCAAAGCTTTTCTCCTTAACCGTTACAGCAAATAAAATCGACATAAAATCTGAATTTATGTTACAAGGCAAATTGTATCACATTTTTTTTACTTTGTCAATTAAAATAATTAAATTATTAAGATAGTAGAATACAAAAAAGGTAAAACCTATTGAAAAAATAAAGATAAAGTGATATAATTAGCGTGGTTTTTTATATTTCAGTTTGAGGAGAAAAGTAATGAAAAGAGTAATAGCTTTAATTTTAACGGTGCTTATGGTATTGACCTTGCTTGTTAGCTGTAAAGCTAAGGAAAATCAAGGCTCACAAGGTGAGCAGGGAGCTCAGGGTGAGCAAGGCGTTCAAGGTGAACAAGGCGCTCAAGGTGAACAAGGCGCTCAAGGCGAACAAGGCGCGCAGGGTGAAAAGGGCTCTGACGGTAAAGATGGAAGAGGAATTCTTAAGACCGAAATCAAGGACGGAGAGCTTTGGATAACTTATAGCGACGATCCCGATAATCCTGTAAACGTAGGTAAGGTTTCGGTAAACATAAATGCTTCGGGAGGCGCCGTTGCAAATGAATACGGACTTGATTTTTATCCGCTGCCTGACGGAACTTACGGGGTTAAGGCGGGAAATTCGCTTTATCTCGATAAGATAGTTATTCCCGAAAGCTATAACGGAAAAAAGGTAACTAAAATATTGTCTCAAGCTTTTATGAATGCAACTAATTTAGCGGAAATAACAATACCCGATACTGTAAAGAGCGTCGGCAATTCTGCCTTCTCTGGGTGTAGCAGCCTTGCGAGTGTAACGATACCTGACGGTGTAACGAGTATCGGCTCTTCTGCATTTTCTGGTTGTAGCAGCCTTGCGAGTGTAACGATACCGAATAGCGTTACGAGCATCGGCTCTTATGCATTTTCCGGTTGTAGCAATATTAAAAGCATAGCAATACCTGAGGGCGTTAAAACTATTGAATATAATACGTTTTATAATTGTAGCAATCTTACAACTGTAGAGGTGCCGAACAGTATAACGGCTATTAGCGAAAGCGCATTTTCGGGTTGCGATAAGCTTAAGTATAATGAGTACAGTAATGGAAAATATCTTGGAAACAACGATAATCCGTGTTTGGTGTTAATGGGATTGGTCAATACAAGCGTTACAAGTTTTTCAATACCAAATACTGTAAGATTTGTTTATGAAGGTGCATTTAAAAATTGTGGCACATTAAAAAACGTAACAATACCTGACAGCGTGACGATCATCGGCAATTATGCGTTCTATAATTGCAGTAGCCTTACAAGTGTAACAATACCTGACAGCGTGACGATCATCGGCTATCATGCGTTCTATAATTGCAGTAGCCTTACAAGTGTAACGATAGGAAGCGGTGTAAGTAGTATTGCTGATGTCTTTTATGGTTGTGAAAGTCTTAAACTTGTATATTACAATGGTGATGTAGCATCGTGGTGTAATATGAATGTTGGTGGTGATTACTCAAGTGAACAGTTTTATGGAATTAAATTCTATGTTAAAGCTTCTAACGGATACAGCCTTCTTACCGAACTTGTGATTCCTAATACAGTAACGGAGATAAAGCCTTATGCGTTCCATGGATTTAATTGTATCACGAGTGTAACGATACCTGACAGTGTGACGAGCATCGGCGATAATGCGTTCTATAATTGTAGCAATATTATTGAAGTAATTAATAAATCATCGCTCAATATTGAAAAAGGAAGCAAAGATCATGGTTACGTAGCTTACTATGCTTTAGAGGTTCATAAAGGTAACAGTAAACTTGTGAATAAAGATGGATATATATTCTATACGTATAATAATATAGATTATCTTGTAAAATACATAGGAAGTGATACACAGTTGACATTGCCTGCAAATTATAATGATAATAATTATAAAATATACGCAAATGCATTTTATAATTGCGACAGCCTTATAAGTGTAGTAATAGGAAGCGGTGTAACGAGCATCGGCTCTTCTGCGTTCTATGATTGCGACAGCCTTACAAGTGTAGTAATAGGAAGCGGTGTAACGAGTATCGGCTCTTCTGCGTTCAAGGATTGCGACAGCCTTACAAGTGTAGTAATAGGAAGCGGTGTAACGAGCATCGGCTATTATGCCTTCGAAGATTGCAGCAGCCTTACAAGTGTAACTATACCTAATAGTGTAAAGAGCATCGGCGATCGTGCGTTCTATGATTGCGACAGCCTTACAAGTGTGATCTTTGAAAACAAAAATGGATGGAAGGTGGATTCAACGAGTATTTCTGCGACATCACTTTCCGATACTCTGACTGCGGCGCAGTATTTGAAAAATACTTATAGCTGGGATTATTGGACACGAAGCTGAATAAAACGGAATAAAATGGCAATTTCGCCCGATCGAGAATATCTCGGTCGGGCGTTTTTGTTTTTATACCCGAACTACGATTTGAAAAATAAAATCCTTAATTTTAGAAAAATAACCGCCGTTCAACTGTTGACATTATCGGATATATGTGGTAAACTTTAAGTAGTATTTTTCGAGAAATATTGCTCGGAAATCAAATAGTTTTAAGGAGAAATGCTATGAGTATAAAGGATACTGTAGTCCTGAAAAAAGGAAAATGGGAGGCGGGTGTTTGCGCGCGTCTCGGCGGAAACGCAATTTATTTGAAATATGACGGAAAAGACGTTCTTTGTCCTCTTACCGATGAGGCTCAGATAGAGGTAAATCCTTATCTTCAGGGTGATCCTATATTGCTTCCCGCAAACAGAATATATCTTGGTAAATTCAGCTTTGAGGGTGTTGATTATACCTTGCCGATAACCGAGCCGAGAACTTTTTCTCATCTTCACGGCACTGTCCACCGTCAGCCGTTTGAAATTCTTTCTGTCAGCGATACGTCTATTACTATGAAATACGTAAATAAAGACAGATACGAGGTCTATCCCTTTGATTTTGAAATGGTAGTTACATATACCGTTGACGAAGAAGGCTTTACGCAGTCTTACGATATAAAGAATATCGACAGCAAGAATATGCCTTATACCTTCTGCTTGCATACGACCTTTGTGGAGCCTACCGACGGATTTACACTTCCTATAGTTAAACGTCAGGAGCATGATCCTCTTGATATTCCTACGGGACGTTATCTTGATCTTACCGAGCAGGAAAAGAAGTACACCGTTTGGTCACCGTCTAAGGGGGTTCAGGTAGTAGGCTATTATGAGTCCTGCGGACACAGAGCGCAGGTCGACGATATAGTTTATACGGTATCCGATAACTTTGATTATTGGATAATGTATAACGGAGAGGGCGTTTCGGGATTCCTTTGTATCGAGCCTCAGGCGGGCAAGGTAAACGGTCTTAATATTCCCGACGGATATAAGGTCCTCGCTCCCAATGAAAGCGTTACCTACAGTATGCGCTTTACTCACGCTTAATTAAAAATATTAAAATACATCAGGAGAAAAATGAAATGAATTCTTACGGATATTTTGTAAAAGAAAAAGAATTTAAGATCACAGATCCCAAAACTCCCCGTCCTCAGCTTAACTACATCTGGAACTCGAGAGTTCTTTCGGGTGTAAACCAGAACGGAGGCGGTGTCGGAGCTTACGGTCAGAGAGCTATGGCGTATATCGATCCCGACGGAAAGGGAAGATGTACCGTTATTCGTGACGGCAACCGTTATTTCTACGTAAAGAACAAGGCAACGGGAACTGTATTTAATCCAGGTCTTTATCCTACTCTTACTCCTATCGATAATTATTATTGTGTTCACGGCTTGGGCTATAGCGAAATTCACGGTGAGTGCGAGGGAATCGGCGCAACTATCCGTATGTACGTAAACGATACAGATCCTTGCGAGATCTGGAAGGTTACTCTTGAAAACAAGGGCGATAGCGATGCAAATGTTTCTCTTTATTCATTTGCTGATTTTGAGCTTGTAGGCTATCAGAGATACAGCGATTATAACTCCTACGTTCACGCAGAATACGATGCTGACAATAATCTTATTATGTGCTTTAATAAGGCTATGGAGCGTCCTCACGAGTGGTTCAACGGCTTTATCGCTTCAAACGTAGCTCCTACAGCGTTTGAAACATCAAGAAAGGGATTCCTTGGAACTTACGGTTCTATCGTTTCTCCCGAAGCAATTAAGGCTGACAAGCTTGCCGACAATTTTGCTGCTTGTGAACAGATGTGCGGTGCTATGCAGCACGATATCAAGCTTTCGGCAGGCGAGATTTCAACTGTTTACGTTATTATAGGTGATGCCGATGAAATGTCAACCGCTGCAGATATCTGCAAAAAGCTCTTTGCGGGTGATAAGATAGAAGACGATTACAATGCGCTTCTCGCTCTTAAGCAGAGCACTTCTTCAAGCATTTACGTAAGTACTCCCAATGAAAAGATAAACTGTCTTACTAACTATTGGCTCAAACAGCAGGTTCAGCTCTGTGCTGAGGTTGGACGAGATACAGGTAAGGGCTTCCGCGATCAGCTTCAGGATGCGTGGGCTGTTGCTTCTTTCAATCCTGCACTCGCAAAAGAGAAGATTCTCGAAACTCTTACATATATGTATAATGACGGCCGTTGCGTTCGCGGTTGGTTACCGCTTGACCATCACGTTTATTCCGACGGTCCTACATGGGTAGCTCCTACAATAAACGCATATATCAAGGAAACCGGAGATACAGCTTTCCTTTCTCATCCCGTTAAGTATCTTGACGAGGGTGAGGACACCGTTTGGGAGCATATCCTTACAGCTATGAGATTTGCTTCTGATGATATAGGCGAGCACGGACTCGTTCACTCACGCGACGGTGACTGGAATGACTCTCTTAATATGACCGGTCTTCTCGGCAAGGGTGAATCAGTATGGACTTCGATAGCGCTTTGCTATGCTCTTAAGAATACTGCGGAGATGGCTGAAAAGCTTCTTGGCGATACAGCTATAAGAGATGAGATGCTTGAGCGCCGCGACAGAATGATCAAGGCTATAAATGAGCAGGCTTGGGACGGAAATTGGTATCTTGCCGCTATTAATGACTATAACGAAAAGGTTGGCAGTCACGAGGAGAAAGAGGGAAGCATTTATCTTAACTCGCAGACCTGGGCGATCCTTGCAGAGGTTGCGGAGGGTGAGCGCGCAGAACAGTGTATAGCATCTGTTGATAAGTATCTTGACAGCGACTACGGTCCTCTTACTCTTTATCCCACATATACTAAGTTTAATAACAGAATAGGACGTCTTACAAGCTTTATTCCCGGTATCTGGGAGAACGGAACGCCTTACTGTCACGGCGGTACGTTTAAGGTAGTTGCAGACTGCTTGCTCGGCAGAGGTGATAAGGCTTATGAAACTATTATGAAGATAATGCCTAACAGCGAGACCAATCCTTCTACTCATTCGGGCTGTGAGCCTTATGCGCTTACAAATATGTATTTCGGTCCTGATAATCCTCAAAAGGGTAAAACACTCTTTGCCTGGGTAACGGGTACGGCAGGCTGGATGTTCCGTGCGGTCGTTCAGTATATGCTCGGATTCCATCCCGAATATGACGGATTTACTCTTAATCCTTGTATTCCTTCGGATTGGAACGGTGTAACTCTTGTTCGTAAGTTCAGAGGCGATACTTATAATATTACTATCAAGAATGAAAACGGTAAGCAGAGCGGTGTTATCGGCGTTACACTTGACGGTGTTGAGGTAGGCGCAAGAGTTAAGCTCGTAGGCGACGGCGCAACTCACGAGATCGTTGTAACAATGTAATTTAAAGTATTTAAAATGTAAATTTTTATGCAAAAAGCGGGCGCAAGCCCGCTTTTTGTGTTATAATAAAAATATAATAAGCATAGGAGGTGTATTTTATGAAAATAACCTTTTTGGGAGCGGCACATGAGGTCACAGGTTCGTGTACCTTGCTTGAAGCCTGCGGCAAGAGAATACTTATCGACTGCGGAATGGAGCAGGGCGCAGACATATACGAAAATCAAGAGCTTCCTTGCCCACCCGCATATATAGATGCGATATTGCTTACGCACGCACACATAGATCATTCGGGACTTGTTCCTCAAATGGTTGCGCGCGGATATGAGGGCCCCGTTTATGCTACGGAGGCTACCGAACGCCTTTGCGATATTATGCTCAGGGATTCGGCGTACATTCAGGAGAGCGAGGCGGAGTGGAAGAACAGAAAAGCAAGACGTGCGGGAGAGGTTGAAACTCCGCCTATCTATACGGTAGCCGACGCGCAGAAGGCTATGGGCCTTTTTAAATCGTACGGTTACGGAAAACAGATAGATATATTTGACGGAATATCGGTAACCTTTTGCGATGCGGGACACTTGCTTGGCTCGGCAAGTATCCATATAACTGTTTCTGAAAACCGAGAAACAAGGACATTGCTTTTCTCAGGTGATCTTGGAAATAAAAAAAGACCTCTTATCAGAGATCCTCAGCCGCCTATGGATGCCGATTATGTTGTAATCGAGTCGACCTACGGTGACAGAATACACGGTGAACGTCCCGATTATATCGGACAGCTTACCGATATATTCCAGGATACCTTTGATGCGGGCGGAAATGTAATTATTCCGTCGTTTGCAATAGGAAGAACGCAGGAGCTTCTTTATCTTATCCGTATTATAAAGGAGCAGGGACTTGTTAAGGGACACGGAAATTTTGCGGTTTATGTTGATTCTCCGCTTGCTGTTGAAGCAACAAGAATATATCAGGACGGACTTTACGGTTATTACGATGATGAAACTCTTGAACTGCTTAACAAAGGGATAAATCCTATAGATTTTTCAAATATTCATTTGAGTATAACCTCAGAGGATTCTAAAGCAATAAACCTCGATACAATGCCTAAAGTCATTATTTCCGCATCGGGTATGTGTGAAGCGGGAAGAATAAGACATCATTTGAAGCATAATCTCTGGCGTAAAGAGAGTACTGTTCTTTTCGTTGGATATCAAGCCGAAGGTACTCTTGGAAGAAAGCTTGTAGACGGAGCGACGAGTGTAAATATCTTTAATGAGGAGATAGCCGTAAATGCGCGTATAGCCTCGGTGGTTGGTATAAGTGGTCATGCAGATAGAGATATGATGCTTGAGTGGCTTTCTAAAATGGAGAAAAAGCCTCTCAGAATATTTGTTAATCACGGTCAGGATATGGTTTGTGACAGCTTTTCGCAAACGATATATAATAAGCTTGCAATACCGTCCTGCGCTCCTTTTAGCGGTGACGAATACGATCTTCTTGCCGATGAGTTTTGCGCAAGAGGAAAGATAGTTAAGGTGAGTAAGATTTCCGACGGAAGAAGAAGAGCAAATCTTGCATTTGATAAGCTTCTTTCTGCAGGAAAACGCTTGATGACTATAATCGGACTTTCTAAAAATACTATGACAAATAAGGAAATGGCGAAGTTTACCGATCAGGTTCATGACCTTTGCGATAAGTATTCAAAGAGGACGAAAGAATAGGGAATATATAAATATGTGGGGGAAGAAAACTTTTTGAAAAAAGTTTTTCTTCCCCCACACCCCTATCTTTCAAAAACTTTGAAACGTGTGTTGTTTTGGATGTGATTGAAAATGAGTGCGTTGATTGATGAATTTATTTTGATTTTAATTATCACGGGCGAACACAGTT
>CALAXC010000379.1 GCA_937894775.1 uncultured Clostridia bacterium | reverse complement strand
TACTTAAATAAAGGTTATACTTTAGTTAAGACAGAATACAATTATAAAGTAAGATCTACAGTAACTGGTGTTATTGATACTAAATGGACTGAAAGTATTACTCCTCCAGAAGGATATACTTATACAGGTAAAACATCTAAAGTAATTGTTGTTAACTACGTACAATTAGATAAATGGGTAGGTAGTAAAGATCAATTAGGTGAATATACATATAATATTCAAACTGTAAAACAATATAAATACGGATATAATAATCCTACTAGATTTATAGAAGATTATAAGTGGACTACAAGTAAAACATCACCAATGGGTTATGAATTTACTGGTAAGACAGATTCTACTAAAACTACTACTTATGAACAATTAGATCATTGGGTAACAAGTAAAGAAGAATTAGGAGAATATACTTATAATATTAAAACTTTAACTCAATATAGATATAAATATAGAGATGTTATTATTCTTCATTTTGTATTTAATAATAGAAAAAAAGTAATGAATAGTAATATTTTAAAATATAGAAATAATTTAGAAATTTTAGGTTTTATAATTTATTTATTTTCTTGTGATGATTCATTTGTTTTTGATTGGAATAAAACATTTGATAGAGAAAATCATTATAGAATTAGTATTTGTCTTAGTGATGAGAATTTAATAAAAATGTATACTTTCGTTTATAGAAAGGAAGTAATATGAATAGAGCAATAAAAGTAAGAAATTTAAGTTTTTTATCAATCAACAATTCGAAGTATCGCTATAAATAAGCCTTCTCCAGTGGGAGAAGGGGGACCGCGTTAGCGGTGGATGAGGTGTCGAAAGCAATAATTATATTGCGTACATTGCGCGCTAAGTCATTACAACATCAACCGTCATTCTTTCGCTTTTTCTTTTGACGAAATAAGCGCAAAAGAAAAAGCTTCGCAAAAAGAAAACGCTGTTTTTCGGGGGCGCCGCCCCTCTTGACCCCGTTCGCTTTTTGAAAAAAGCGAAACCAAAAACTTTTCATCTGGGTTTGTGCGAACATTGTGCGCTGATTGTTTGATTGCCTGTCGGCTCAGCCGACAAAGCTTTCTTCACAAGCTAAAAACAGTGAATGATCAAAATTCATTGAATCCACAGCACGCTGCATCTCTGTAACCGTCATATACCGTGAATCAAGCATTTCTATATTGAAATGAAGCGCAAGAAAGGGAATAACCGCATTTGCAAAGCTGTCCTTGATTACGAGTAAAGTCGGTTTTTTCTGATCGCTTTTTATAGAAACGTGTGCATAATTTCCCCCGAGAAAGACCGCGTATTTATCTGTACCTGCGATCTTTGAAAGATCATAAAATCCTTTAAATCCGCAATTCTTTCCGTCTGCCTTCAGTTGTATCTCGCTGTCGCTTTCGTATCTCCAAAGCTCTATACTGTCGGGAGTTACCGCATTTTTGGGAAGGCAGGAGCGAAAGAAAGCCGTGCCGTAAAAATCATCGCATACTGTTTCTTTCTTGAAATAGCTTTCCTCATAAGGTGTTATTTCGAGCTTTTTGCACACTTCTACATACAAAAGATAAGCGCCCTTTGTGGTTCGGTGGTGATCGGTTTTATAATAAAGCTCAAGCTTGCTACTGTCATTTAAAAAAAGCTTGTGCTTGCTTTCTACGTTTACCTTTACCGTGTTTTTTGGAAGTGCGGGGAGCTTCGCTTGACCTTTTTTATCTCGCGCAATAAGTCTGTTGTCAAGCTTTATAACTCCGTTTATTTCCCGTTTGCCCAATGAAAGCTCGAAAAGAGAATATATTCTTGTAAATTCTTTTCTCATCGGAATCTGATCTGTATAAAAGCTTGTCAGTGTTTTTGCGTATTCACCGTTTACAATTGTTTTTAATTTTGGAGCTGAGAGCCTTGTAAGATAACGGTTTTCGCTTTCTGAAAAATCTTTTTGAGGCAGAATAAATATCAGAATTCCTAAAGATATCACGAAACCGGCTATTACGAAGAGCAATATTTTATCGTTAAGAGTTATTTTTTTGTTTTCCATATAGTTTCCTCACCTTTTTTATAGTATAACCAAAAAAAGAACAGTTCTTAAAAAGAACTGTTCTTTTTTTAAAATTTGTTTTATTCGATCGCTATGCCGGATGAATCTGTAACTGTTACTGTAACTATAACTCCGTCAACGTTGTTTCCGCTTATTGTACAACTGTAATTTTTGGGAACTTTAACGTCTGTGATAGGGCAATAGTACGCAACCTGCGTTCCTTTTGCATCGAGAAGCATAGGTGTTTCAACCGTTGCGGATTTTAATTGCTTAAGGTAATTATCTAAGGAAAGACCGTGGAATTTTACAGCCGTTGCGTGTTCAACACCGATATATCTGAAGATATTCGATTTTGCCGATACAGCAACAAAACCGTATTTGTGCGCGTTTGAATATATCCACTTGTAAAGATCAACACCATATATCGATCTCGGATCGTTTATACCGTTAGTGGCGTAATCGTGGAAATAGCTGAGCGCGATCGCTTCACCGCTTGAAAATACCGCATCCTGACTTGTTATCGCTGTTGTATCGTAAGCGCCCGAAATAAGGATATTATCATCCTTCTTTGCGTTGTAGAATGCCTGAAGCATCTTGTTAAGGGCGGCTGCCGTTTCTTCTGTTGCGTAAAATCTTGTACGGTCTGCTTTAAGAACTGTGTACGAGTTTTCGCCTGTATCTGTCTTAGGACGGTCTTTTCTTTCCTGAAGATTTACCGTTTCAACCTCGCCTTTGTAACGGGCTGTTGAATTAAGAGTAAGAAGATTTCCCGAATAAACCGCTTCCTGCGAAAGCGGACGCTCAACTGTTTCACCGAGTTCCACTTTAGGTGTACTTTCCTTATCGGTGTCTTTTTCGGAGTCGGTATTCGTTGATATGCCTGCGATCTGACATACTGCAAATACTATAACAGCAATAACCAAAAGCGCTGCGGTAATTGCAATAGCTATCGCGCACATCGTTTTTTGTCTTCGTTCTCTCTGCGTATTTCCGCTGAGAAGTGCGTCAATAAAAGACATTTTTGAAAATCCTCCTTGTATTATTACTTTTTTCGGGGAATGGCAGGGTACCGTTCCCCGAGTGATGCTTTTAATTAGTCAGCGTCCTTGATAGAGAAGTCCATACGGCCCTTCTTGTCAAGTCCCATATACTTGACCTTAACCGAAGAACCTACGTCGATACCTGCATCGGTAACCTTATTGATTCTCTTGTTATCTATCTTGGAGATGTGGACCATACCCTCTTTGCCGGGAGCATACTCAACGAAGCATCCGATATCTTCATTGGGCTTGTCCTTGCTTGCGAGTATCTTTACAACTGTTCCGCTGTAGGTAGCGCCTACTTCGGGCTCGAATACGATAGCATCGATCATAGCCTTTGCCTTTGCTGCCTTTTCTCCGTTGGGAGAAGCTATGCAGATAACGCCCTCGTCGTTGATATCAACCTTTGCGCCGCTTTCTGCAACGATCTTCTGAATTACAGATCCGCCCTTACCGATTACTTCTCTTATCTTATCGGGATCGATCTTGAAGGAAGTCATCTTAGGTGCGTACTTTGATACTTCAGCTCTTGGAGCTTCGATAGCCTTGAGAATTACCTCATCGATAATATAATCACGTCCTACGTGAGTCTGCGCAAGAGCAGCCTTGATTATCTCGGGGGTAAGACCGTCGACCTTAAGGTCCATCTGGATAGATGTGATACCCTTGTGAGTACCTGCTACCTTAAAGTCCATATCTCCGTAGAAGTCCTCAAGTCCCTGGATATCTATCATAGTATCCCAGCTTCCGTCTTCAGCGGTGATAAGTCCGCAGGAGATACCTGCAACGGGAGCTTTTATCGGAACACCTGCGTCCATAAGAGCAAGAGTTGAACCGCATACAGAACCCTGCGAGGTAGAACCGTTAGAGGAAACTACGTCGGAAACGAGTCTTATAGCATAGGGGAATTCCTCAGGAGAGGGAAGAACGGGAACGAGTGAACGCTCAGCAAGTGCTCCGTGACCGATCTCACGGCGTCCGGGGCTTCTTGTTGACTTAGCTTCACCGGTTGAGAATCCGGGCATATTGTAGTGGTGCATATATCTCTTTTCGGTTTCGTTGTCGATACCGTCGAGCATCTGCGCCTCGGAAAGCATACCGAGTGTAGCAACTGTAAGAACCTGAGTCTGACCTCTTGTAAAGAGACCTGAACCGTGAGCTCTGGGAA
>CALAXC010000378.1 GCA_937894775.1 uncultured Clostridia bacterium | reverse complement strand
GGAGTAACTAATGAATAAGAATTACGAAACCGAAGCTCGCTCTCGTTGGGGCAATACCGATGCCTACCGCGAGCACGAGCAAAAGACAAAGAATTACACAAAAGAAAAGTGGGCAGAGGCAAACGATGGCTTAATGGCGATCTTTGCCGAGTTTGCTGCGCTCAAAAACAGCGGTGCGAGTGCCGATTCTGCCGAGGCACAGGCACTTGTCGCCAAGCTTCAGGCGCACATCACGGAGAACTACTACACCTGCACCGACGAGATCCTCGCAGGCCTTGGCGAGATGTACGTTGCCGACGAGCGATTCAAGAAAAACATCGATAAGTACGGTGAAGGAACTGCGGAGTTTGCGTCAGAAGGGATAAGAATATATGTTGAAAAGAAATAAACGATTTTTCCTCATGCTTCTCACTCTCGCGTTACCGTTTGGATGCGTCGGGTGCGTATCGGATGGTGGCTCTGCAACCTATGAACAGATCAGCGGAGCGGAAGCCAAGGCGTTGATGGATAGCGAGAGCGGATATATCATCATTGATGCGAGAACGCAAGAAGAATACGACGAGGGGCATATCCCCGGAGCGATACTGATTCCCGAATACGAAATTGCCGACCGCGCCGAAAAGGAGCTTCCCGATAAGAAGCAGTTGATCCTCGTCTATTGCCGAAGCGGCAGAAGAAGCAAAATTGCAACCGAGGAGCTTGTAAAGCTCGGTTACACCAACGTCAAGGAATTCGGCGGTATCATCGATTGGGAATATGAAATTGTAAAATAAAAAGGCTAATCAACCTTTGACGGCAACTGATTTATGAAAAAACACATCGCAAACATCATCACGGGCTCGCGCATTGTATTGAGTCTGCCTCTCCTATTGATACCGCTGACATCGGCGTGGTTTTGTGTGATCTATCTGCTTTGCGGACTCAGCGATATGATAGACGGCACTGTGGCAAGAAGGACAAACAGTGCAAGTGAATTCGGAGCAAGGCTTGATACGGTTTCGGATTTCGTGTTTATGACCGTGGCTCTGATCAAGTTCGTGCCGCATCTTCCTATCCCCGCATGGCTGTGGATATGGATCGGCGTTATCGCTATGATCAAGATTGGAAACGCGGCTTGGGGATTTGTTCGCACGAAGGAACTCATATCCCCTCATACGCTTCTGAATAAGATAACGGGGCTGTTGCTGTTCTTTTTACCTATGACTTTAGGCTTTGTTGACCTGACGTACACCTTGCCGATCGTATGCACCGTCGCAACAGTCGCAGCGATTCACGAGGTATATTTTACATATTCGGAGAAAAAACATGATACTTGAAACAGAACGCCTCATTCTTCGCCCGTGGTGCGATGATGATGCACCGGATCTATACATATACGCAAGTGACCCCGATATAGGACCACCTGCCGGATGGCCACCGCACACGAGCGTGGAGAACAGCCGTGAGATCATTCGCACGGTGCTGTCCGCGCCCGAGACCTATGCGGTGTGCCTCAAGGAGAACGGCAAACCAATTGGTAGCATTGGCTTTCATCGCAACGACCTTGCCGAAGCGGACGATGAATACGAGCTTGGCTATTGGATCGGAAAGCCATATTGGGGGCAGGGGCTGATTCCCGAAGCCTCGCGTGAGATGCTCCGCTATGCATTCGAGGATCTCGGCATGAGCCGCATCTGGTGCGGCTATTACGACGGCAACGAGAAAAGCCGCCGCGTGCAGGAAAAGCTGGGATTCGTCTATCAGCGCAAAACAGAGGGGATAGAAGTGTCACTGCTCGGCGAGATCCGCACAGGGCACTCGAACCTTATGACAAAAGAGCGTTGGCAGAAGGTTAGCCTGTTCCGCCAGCAGAAGAAGTTACTCGACACATTCCTTGACAACGGCGCGATCTCCCAAGCTCAATACAATAAGAGCTTCGGAGACCTGCGCGACTTAATGGAGATGCAGGGAGTAGAATAAAATAAGAATTGAGTGGAGAGATATATGGACATAGTTTTTAGAACCGCAACCTTGCGTGATAAAACGGCGATAGAAAATCTCTTTATCGAAATGCTTCGGTCTATATATCAAAAAGAAATTGTCGTTGGTTACGAAAGCGATTATCTCAACAGATTTTTTAACGATTCCGAGGACCGCGTGATCATTGCCGAACTCAACAATACCGTAATTGGTTATATCTCTGTTGAACTCAAGCGTGAAAATGTGCCATTTGCTTATCTGGACGATTTCTGCGTGCAGAAGGAATATCGAAGCCGTGGGATTGGCACAAAACTATTGCAACTTTCCGAGATATATGCTAATGAAAACGGCATAACCGATATATTGCTTCATGTAGAAACCGCAAACTTATCTGCACAAAAACTTTACAAGAAAAATGGATACGAAATACTGAAAACAGATGGAAGCAGAATCTTAATGAAAAAGCATCTCTGTTTATAAAGGTGATGGTAAAATGAAGATTGAAAACAACGTTCTGAAGCACTATCTGAAAAACGTATATTTCATCACCGGAACTGCCTATGCAGGCAAGTCTACCACGGTCAAGATGCTTGCCGAGCGGTACGACATGGTGTGCTGCGGTGAGAATTATCACATGGCGGTCTCCGAGATCGTGGCAACACCCGAAACGCATCCCGATCTCTGCTACAACAGGAGCCTCACCGATTGGCGCGAATTTGTCACTCGCACGCCCGAGGAATACGAGCGGTGGATGTATGCTGTAGGTCGCGAGGCGGCAGAGTTTGAGGTTGCCGAGCTGATCGCCATATCGCAAGACAAGAAGGTGATCGTGGATACAAATATTC
>CALAXC010000377.1 GCA_937894775.1 uncultured Clostridia bacterium | reverse complement strand
GAATCGAACCCATAACTAACCCTTAGGAGGGGTTTATTATATCCATTTAACTATGGAGGCATGTGCCACAAATATAATTATATCATATTAAACCGTTTTTTTCAATACAAAAACGGAATTTTATAAATCAAAAAGACAGGAGGTTAATATGAAAAAAAGCATAAAACTGTTATCATTTGCTTTAGCGTTACTAATGTCAGCATCCGTAATGTTTTCCTGTGCAAACAATAATAGTAAAAATGATGAACAGAACAAAAACGAGAATAAATTAACCGACTCCTCAGATACATCTTCACCGTTAGAAAACGAATCGGATCGCGATCCTCAAAAATTCATTTTCTTTGAGGACAATGCCTATACCGCAAAAATAGTCGTCCCCGAATTTGCAACAGACGCAGAAAAAACCGTGTATGCAAAAATACGAGGCGTTTTAAAAACAAAAACAAAGGTTACAACAACCTATGCTACCGATTTTCTTGCGGCAGGTCAGACAAGAGATCCCAACGAAATCGCTATACTTGTCGGAAACACCAACTATAGCGAGGGTAAAGAAATATTTGCCGATGCAGCATACGGTGAATACGGAATAAAAATTTCAGGAAATAAATTGATCTTTTATTTCACATCAAAAGAAGAAGGCACAGCGCTTGCCGATATCTTTGAAAAAGCTATAAAGAGTAACACTTCCAAAGGCGGAACATATTTCCTTGAAAAAGATTTTTCAATAAACAAGAGCGGATTCCTTCAATTAAAGGATCTTCCTAAGTATTCAGCAGGAAATCACAGCCTTGTAGACTGTAGCGACAACACTTCAATGATAGTCGCTTCGGAGACTACTATAAACGAATACAAAGACTATTGCCAAAAGCTCGAAGCTCAAGGCTTTGCTCTCTACTCTTCACGCGAGGATGTAAACAAAAACTATTTCAGCACTTTTACAAAGGCACCTGTAGCGGTTACCGTTTACTTCTCTCCTTCAACAAAAACAACACGAATCATCTCAGGTCCTATAAAAGACATTCCACCTAAGGAGGTTGATAACACACCCGAAACCGTCAAACCCTCCCTTACGATACTTTCCCAGGGTACTTGGTTAAACAACGGACTTGGACTTATATATCTTCTTCCAAACGGCAAATTCCTCATTATCGACGGTGGATACGTTAAAGCCGACAGTCTCTATAACACTCTGAAAAAGCTTCTCCCGAATTCAGGCGGAAGTTCGGGAAGCGACAACGACGATGAGGAAGACGAGGAAGAAAATAAGAATTCAAGAGCCTCCGCTCAAAATCAGGAAATCGTTATAGCCGCGTGGTATATAACACACCCACACGGAGATCACCAACGGGGTCTCACAAGTTTCCTCAAAAAATACGCTAAATCCGTAAAAATAGAAAGTGTACTTTATAATTATACCACAGCACAGGAGTACAATTCTGTAACCACAGGGTCCGACGGAGCTTCAAGCGCATCATCGTTCAGAAATGATCTTTCAAAATATCTCGATGCAAGCACAAAGATATACAAGCCTCACAACGGACAAATATACAAATACGGTTCTACCGAGGTTGAAATTCTTTATACGGTTGAAGACGTTTTACCAAAAACACTTGATTATCTTAACACATCTTCCCTTGTAGTAAGAGTTAATATAGAAGATCACCATCTCCTTGCACTTGCAGATACAACGCACGTATCGGGTGATATATTAAGAAATATGTACGGTGACTATCTCCAGTCCGATATGGTTCAGCTTGCTCACCACGGAACATATCCCGGCTATGCAAATCTTTACGATACAATAAAAGGCAAGGTTCTTATCTGGCCCTCAAATTACCAGAATGCGGCAGCCCAAATAACAAACACTGCCGTAGTCGCTGCTGTTAATCAAGCAACCGACATTTATATAGCGAATGAGAAGGATATAACCCTTCCTCTCCCTTATACATATGTAAATAACAAGCAAGAAATTCTCAACAAGATAAAAGGCTAAACCAACGAGGTATACAATGAAATTCTTTATACGCACTACCGCACTGTTGCTAACTTTAATTATGATCTTAACTTCCCTTGCAGCATGCACAAATGCGAACAACGATCAAAATTCAGATTCTTCACAAGAAAGCTCCGATAATTCAGAAAGCACTGCCGCTCCCGATCTTTCAAAGCTTCCCGAGAACGTATTTCCGTTATTTGTAAACGGAGTTTACACGGTAAAGATCGTCACCGCAAATAATCCTAAAAGCATCGACAGAACGATAGCTACAAAATTAAGAGGCGCGCTCAAAGCAATAACCAAAGTCACGATCGACGCAAGCACCGACTATCTTAAAGACGGCGAAAGCTACGATCCCAACGCTTATGAAATTCTCATTGGCGAAACCGCACACGAAGAATCGGTTGAAGTACATAAAAATATTCCGTACGATACTTACGGAATAAAACTCATAGGAAGAAAAATAATTTTCTATTTTTCAGACACAACAGAAGGAAATGTACTTGTAGACCTCTTTTCAAATGCTGTAAAAGGCAACGGCAATAATACTTTTTGGGTTTCGAATACTCTCTCAGTTGCAAAATGTGATACTGTAGAGCTTCAAAACGTCCCCAAGTATGAAGGAGGTACACAAACCGAAGTTGAAACCGTTGACGATACCAAGATGGTAGTAGTAGCTAACACCGATCTTGCGGCTTTCCAAAAATACTGCTCTACAGTAACCTCAAGCGGATATACTCTCTACTCCAACAGAGATAACATCGACGGAAATTACTTCTATACCTTCACAAAAGGCAATTCCGCACTTACCGTTTACTACACAGACGGAAGAAAAGAAACGCGAATAATATCAGGCCCCATCAAAGACATCCCTTCTAAGGAAATTGACGATACCCCCGAAGATCCCGAAAAATACAAGCCTACGCTTACAATGATAGGACCGAGTGAAAGTATTGAAAACGGTCTTGCGCTTATATACCAGCTTCCAAACGGTAAATTTTTAATAATTGACGGTGGATATTTCTTAAGCGACAGAGTATATAAAGAGCTTCGCGAGCTTCAGCCCGATGCAACTAAATTCACTATTGCGGGATGGTTCGTTTCTCACCCTCACGGTGACCATCAGGAAACATTGGAAAGATTCATAAAGCTTCACGCAAACGAGGTTGATATCGAAGCAATTTATTTCAATTATCACACACCCTCATATTATGACAACTTAAGTTCTCCCGACAAACAATCGGAAAGTGATAAAGAAGGTAAAGCGGTAATCAGATTACAAAATCTTATAGACCAATATCTCTCGCGCACAACAAAAATAATCAAGCCTCATTCGGGACAAATATATACATTCGGTAAATCAGCAAGTGTTGAGATAATCACTACAACAGACGATTTTCTTCCCACAAAGCTGGACAACGTAAACTCCGCTTCTTTGATACTTAGAGTAACGGTTGCGGGAACATCTACCATGGTACTCGCAGACGCCACAAGTACACTAAACGAGATAATTTTAAAAATGTACAATTCGCATTTAAAATCCGATATGGTAACTTTGGCTCACCACGGCATTTGGGTTGATACTCCCGAGATTTACACAAGGATTGCGGCAAAAGTTCTTCTTTGGCCCGCTAACACATCACGTGCTCAGGAATTCTATCACGGAAACAGAAAACCGTCTTATACAACTTATTCAAAAGAAACGATAAGAGAAGCGCTAAAGCACGCAACCGACGCATTTTTGGCAAGAGGAACAGATACAGTCCTTCCCCTTCCCTATACTCCGATCGGCAACAAGCAAGACTTTATAACCAATATTTTACAAGATCCAAGTTAAAAAACATATCCGCCATTATTCAAACCTCGGTTAGATATTGGCGGATTTTAATTTTGTACAAACCAAGACGTGTTTTTTTGTAAAATATGCTAATTGCAGAGGGCTTGATATTATGGTAAAATATATTGGGTAAGAATTAAAGAGGTGATTTTATGAAACATAAATTTATTAAATCAGTATCTATATTATTGGTAATTCTGACATTTTTAACTTCATTCTCATCTTGTGCAATGCCAAAAGACGACTTAAACAGTTCTGATTCTTCAAATATTTCATCCGATATTTCATCGGATTCTTTACAAGACGGTTCAAACAATACCGGGGAATTACCCCTTCCGGATACGTCAAATCTTCCTGACAACGTATTTCCTTTATTTGTAAACGGCAATTATACCGTTAAGGTAGTTACCGCGAACCAAGCAAAAGATTTCGAAAGAGCTGTGGCTACAAAACTGAGAAATGTTCTCAAAACAAAAACCAAAGTCGCTATCGAGGAAAGCACAGACTATCTCAAAAACGGGGATAGCTATGATGCAGATGCTTATGAAATACTCGTCGGTGAAACCGCTCACAACGAATCCGCCGAGGTTTACAAAAGTTCAACTTACGATGCATACGGAATAAAAGTCATCGGAAGAAAAATAATTTTCTATTTTTCCGATACTATCGAAGGAGAAGCGCTTGTAGATCTCTTTTCAAAAGCTATAAAGAGCGATGGCAAGGAATCTTTTTGGGTGGTCAATACTCTTTACGTTGCGAAAAGCACTACTGTAGAACTTAAAAACATACCAAAATATGAGGGCGGTTCGCAAAAAACAGTAAATTCCTCAGGCGATACACAAATGATCGTCGTAAGCAGTACTAACCTTGATGCCTTCAAGAAATACTGCACCACCGTAAAATCAAGTGGATATACACAGTATTCTAACAGAGATGATGTTGACGGAAATTATTTCTACACCTTCACAAAAGGTAATACAGCGCTTACCGTTTATTATTCCAACGGAAGAAAACAGACCCGTATTATCGCAGGACCCATCAAGGATATCCCTTCTAAGGAAATTGACGATACCCCCGAAGATCCTGAAAAATACAAGCCGACGCTTACCTTTATCGGCCCGAGTGAAAGCACCGGAAACGGACTTGCTCTTATATATCAGCTTCCAAACGGTAAATTCTTAATAATTGATGGTGGATACTTCTTAAGCGACAGAATATATAAGGAGCTTCGTGAACTTCAACCTAACGCAACCAAATTCACCATTGCGGGTTGGTTTGTATCCCATCCTCACGGTGACCATCAGGAATCATTAGAAGAATTTATAAAGCTACACTCAACCGAAGTTGATATAGAAGGTATTTATTTCAACTATCACATTCCCTCGTATTACGACAGCTTTACTGCTCCGGAACAACAAACCGAGGCAGCAAAAGAAGGTCATTCGGTAATTCGTTTACAAAATCTCATAGATAAACATCTATCGCGAAGAACCAAAATAGTCAAACCGCACACAGGTCAAATATATACCTTCGGTAAATCCGCAAGTGTTGAAATAATATCTACAGTAGAAGATTTTCTTCCTACCAAGCTTGATAACTTGAACACTTCGAGTATGATTGTTAGAGTAACCGTTGCAGGAATGTCGACTATGGCGCTCGGAGATGCTACTAAAAACGCAAAAACAATCGTATTGCAAATGTACAGTAAGCATTTAAAATCAGACATAGTAACCCTCGCTCACCACGGAGTTTGGGTAGACACACCTGAAATGTACACCGCAGTAGGAGCAAAGGTTCTTCTTTGGCCTTCCAACACAGAATCCGCTAAAGACTTCTATCACGGAAAGACAACAACCTACTCAAAGAAGGCAATCCGAGAAGCACTTAATCAAGCTACAGATGTATTCTTAGCGCGTGGCACCGATACCGTACTGACACTTCCATATAAAACTGTTGGAAATAAGCAAAACTTTATAGACACCGTTTTAAACGGATAAAACATTAAATATCCTATCCGCTATCATCAATGCATCAACGCAGATGATAGCGGATTTTAATTTTACACAAACTGAGATATGCTTTTTTGTAAAATATGCTAATTGCAAAGGGCTTGATATTATGGTAAAATATATTGGGTAAGAATTAAAGAGGTGATTTTATGAAACATAAATTTATTAAATCAGTATCTATATTATTGGTAATTCTGACATTTTTAACTTCATTCTCATCTTGTGCAATGCCAAAAGACGACTTAAACAGTTCTGATTCTTCAAATATTTCATCCGATATTTCATCGGATTCTTTACAAGACGGTTCAAACAATACCGGGGAATTACCCCTTCCGGATACGTCAAATCTTCCTGACAACGTATTTCCTTTATTTGTAAACGGCAATTATACCGTTAAGGTAGTTACCGCGAACCAAGCAAAAGATTTCGAAAGAGCTGTGGCTACAAAACTGAGAAATGTTCTCAAAACAAAAACCAAAGTCGCTATCGAGGAAAGCACAGACTATCTCAAAAACGGGGATAGCTATGATGCAGATGCTTATGAAATACTCGTCGGTGAAACCGCTCACAACGAATCCGCCGAGGTTTACAAAAGTTCAACTTACGATGCATACGGAATAAAAGTCATCGGAAGAAAAATAATTTTCTATTTTTCCGATACTATCGAAGGAGAAGCGCTTGTAGATCTCTTTTCAAAAGCTATAAAGAGCGATGGCAAGGAATCTTTTTGGGTGGTCAATACTCTTTACGTTGCGAAAAGCACTACTGTAGAACTTAAAAACATACCAAAATATGAGGGCGGTTCGCAAAAAACAGTAAATTCCTCAGGCGATACACAAATGATCGTCGTAAGCAGTACTAACCTTGATGCCTTCAAGAAATACTGCACCACCGTAAAATCAAGTGGATATACACAGTATTCTAACAGAGATGATGTTGACGGAAATTATTTCTACACCTTCACAAAAGGTAATACAGCGCTTACCGTTTATTATTCCAACGGAAGAAAACAGACCCGTATTATCGCAGGCCCCATCAAGGATATCCCCTCAAAAGAGGTCGATGACACGCCCGAAAAGTTCAAGCCGACGCTTACCTTTATCGGCCCGAGTGAAAGCACAGAAAACGGTCTTGCACTTATATACCAGCTTCCTAACGGAAAATTCTTAATAATCGACGGCGGATATTTCTTAGCCGACAGAATATACAAAGAACTTCGCGAGATACAGCCGAACGCAACAAAATATACTATTGCGGGTTGGTTTGTTTCCCACCCTCACGGTGACCATCAGGAAGCATTAGAAAAATTTTTACAGCAGCACGCACACGAGGTCGATATCGAAGGTATATACTTCAATTATCACATTCCGTCATATTATGACAATTTATCCTCTTCAGACAAACAATCCGAATCAGATAAGGAAGGTCATTCGGTAACACGCTTGGAAAATCTCCTTGCAAAGCATCTTTCACGCACCACTAAAATAGTTAAACCGCACTCCGGTCAGATATACACCTTCGGTAAGTCAGCAAGTGTTGAAATAATATCTACCGTAGAAGATTTTCTTCCAACAAAGCTTGACAATGTAAACTCTTCTTCATTGATAGTACGAGTAACAGTTGCGGGAACCTCGACAATGGTACTTGCAGATGCCACAAGCACACAGAAGAATATAATTTTAAAGATGTATAATTCCCATTTAAAGTCCGATATGGTAACATTAGCGCACCACGGAATTTGGGTAGATACACCAGCGATGTATACAAAAGTTGCGGCAAAGGTCCTTCTCTGGCCCTCTAACACTAAACGTGCTCAGGAATTCTATCACGGAAACAGAAAGCCCTCATACACAACGTATTCAAAATCAACGATACGTGAGGCACTAAAGCACGCAACCGACGTATTCTTGGCGAGAGGAACAGATACTGTACTGTCACTTCCCTATAAACCTGTCGGTAACAAACAAGACTTTATAAACAACGTTTTGAACTGATAATCAAAAATCACATAGATCCGCTATTATCTTAACTTTTATAAGACAATAGCGGATTTTCATTTTATACAAATACACCGATATTTTTTTGTAAAATATGCTAATTGCAAATAAAAGGATATTATGATAAAATATATTATGGAAAGAAATAAAAGGAGTGATTTTATGAAATCTAAACTTATCAAATCAATAGCATTTATATTAACAATGCTAATGATTTTCGCTTCCCTTGCCTCATGCGCAAGCAACGACGATATAGGCGGCGGAAGTTCTGATTATTCAGACGGTGGAAGCGAAAACGCAAACACTGACAGCAATGGAAATGAAAATACAGGCGACGTTGTAGCAAAAGACGGCACGATCGTACTTTGGGCAAATGACGAATATCAGGCAAAAGTTGTACGTAATGAAATCGCAAGCGAATTTGACGAAACAATGTATGCCGATCTCCGCGCACTCTTAAAGAAAAAGACAGGTAAAATACCTTCACATGCAACTGACTTCGTAGCCTCGGGCGCTGAATTGGATGACGGTCCCGCTATTCTTATAGGACAGACCGATTATCCCGAATCAAAAGAAGTTTATAAAAAGCTTAAAGACGGTCAGGCAAAAGCAGTTATTTCGGGTAATAAATTTGTTATAGCTTACTCCAACGAATCGGCAGGCCTTGAACTTTTCGAGCAGCTTTCAGCTATTATCAACAAGCAAGGAAAGAAAGAGATCATTATAGATTCCAAGTGGAATAAGAGCGTTGAGGTAGAGTCCTTTAACGAAGCAGGACTTAAAGATTCTATTTCTCTTCCCGGCATAGACGGACTTGGTTGGGCTACAAGTGGACGTGATGCAGGTCACGGTTCTAAGATCTATATCGCTAACAACGCAAAAGAAAGCCATTTCACAAGTTACCTTACAACACTTAAAAAGGCAGGCTTTACCGAATATACCACTAATTCTCTTCACACCAATAAATTTGCAACATACGTAACAAAAGCACAGATAGTTCACGTTATGTTCTTTGCGCCTAAGAGTGTGATCAAAGTAGTAGTAGATCCCAGAAGCACGTTTGGACTTCCGGGATTAAAGAGTGAAAACGTATACAAGCAAGCGACCACTCCCACAGAATTTGTTCAGCTCGGTATGACACAGATCTCAGGAGCGGCACAGAACGGAATGGGATATTTGATCAAGCTTTCGGACGGAAGATTCATAGTGATCGATGCAGGATTCGCTTATGATTCCGGCGGAGGTGGAAATTCTGCCACATTTGTTCTCAACACAATGAAGAAAATGCAAGGTAACAGCAACAAGCCTGTTAT
This sequence comes from uncultured Clostridia bacterium, assembly GCA_937894775.1. GTDB lineage: Bacteria > Bacillota > Clostridia > Oscillospirales > CAG-272 > HGM12713. The sequence continues at coordinate 11,995 of CALAXC010000377.1, read as the reverse complement.
TGCAGCGTACTTTATAACTCATATTCATACCGACCACGCAGGCGGATTTATGGGTATGGCTAATAAGCACGCAAACGACGTTATCATAGAAAAGCTCGTTTATAACCAGCCCAGCGATGCACAAATGAACGCTGTATCCAATATGTCAGGACGTAAGAGTTGGGTTCCCAATGCTATCAACAAGCTTAAGGGTACTCAAACCAACAAGAATATGCAAGTCATCAAGGCTCACCCCGGTGTACAGTTATTCTTGGCTGAGCTTAACGTAACTATTCTCGGTTCTATCGACGTAATAGAAAACAGCAGCCACGAAAAAATGAAAAACGGTAACGATTCTTCCGTAGTATTTATGCTTGAAATGTACGGCAAGAAGGTCCTTATCTGCGGTGACTGCGAACCTCAGGAAGGAAAGCTCATACGTGATATTTACGGTGGAATAGGCAACGGTAATTCCGTACTCAAAGCAGACTTTATTCAGGTTGCACATCACGGATACGGTAACACCAACACCGACTATAAGAGCGGTAATGACCAGAATGCGCTTAACGTTATGGCAAGCGCGGGTGTAACCGAAGCCGGAAAGAGCCAGACCTATGCTCTTATTCCCGTAGGACTCAAGAACGGTCAGGACCCTGCAGGTTATTACGATGCGGTTGGCCATATGGGTGCTTTGAAGATATTTAATAATGACCACCGTTTGGTTGCAGCAGATAAGAATATGACTATTAAATTCAACCCCAACGGTTCTTACACTATTGAAAAGGTTAAGCATAGCAGTGGCTTCTGGGTAGGTACTTGGCAAACCTAAAAATTAAATTTCAGCTCCGCCGAATTTCGGCGGAGCTCTTTTTATCAACGCAAATAAAGCTTCGAAAATCAAAAGATCTGACTTGATTTTTTACGTCTTCACAATACCGTCAAAAACAGTATCGATTATGCACAATAAACAATAAATAAAATTGTAAAATTCGTACATTGTAAAAAAGTGGATTTTATGGTATAATTATAGTGTAAATAGGTATTTATGTAATATATTTTTTTACGATTGTGTTTTATCTATCAAGGAGGATAAATATATGAAATTAGCATTAAAAAAAGTATTAGCTCTGCTATTGATATTAGCATCTATACTCACCGTATTTGCTTCTTGCGCGTCGAATGAAGATTCTTTGGAAAGCAATTCCGACACCGCAGACGGAACAGATAACATACTCGACGGAAACGCAGACGAAAACACTGAAGACGGATTGATCAACGTTTTTTCAAACGGTCAGTATACCGCAAAAATAATCCGCGGCGAGATGGCAAGTGCTTTTGAAAAAGAAATTTACAATCAGATAAAAGAGCTTTTCAAAAAGCGCACAGGCGTTAATCCTGCAATCAGCACCGACTTCGTTGCTGCAGGTGAAGAGCTCTATGACGGTCCCGCTATCCTTATCGGTGAAACCGATTATGACGAATCAAAAGCAGCATATAGAAAGCTCGGTAACGATCAATCAATCGCAAAAGTTTCAGGTAACAAGTACGTTATCGCATTAGGCTCTGCAGATTCAGCTGCAAAGCTTGTCGAGACTCTCAAAACTAACCTGAACAAAAAAGCAAGTAAAGAAACTATCACTATCGACTCCAAGTGGGCGATAACAGCAAAAGTTGATTTTCTCTCTTCAGGTAACGAAACATTTAATGAAACAGGTCTTATCAAACAGGCTTCCCTTCCCAATCTCGGAACGAGCTATGACGCAGGTCAAGGATCAAAGACCTACGTAAAGAGCAACGCTAACAAAGATACCTTTACAAATCTTTGCAAAGACCTCGAAAGCAATGGGCTTAAAAAATATACAAGCAATGCAATAGGAACAAATCTTTTTGCAACTTACGTATCACAAACACAGATAGTTCACGTAATGTTCTTCCCCAACCGAGGAGAAGTAAGAACCGCAGTTGATAAACGCGGTGAAGGAATGAACGGTTTTGCACTTACCGGTCTTTCGGGTGAAAACAAATATAAAAAGACAAACGATTCTGAAATGATAGTTTGTGACATTTCAAACGCAGACTGGCCCGGTGGAATGTGTATTATATTCAAGCTCGCTGACGGTCGTTTCTTTATCATTGACGCAGGTATGGGCGGTAAGCTCGCCGACGGTCGTGAATGGATCGGTTCTTCTTCGGGTTGGATCTATGCAACACTCGCAAAGCACGCGGCAGATCCTAAAAATATTCAGGTTGCAGGTTGGCTTATAACGCACGTTCACTCCGACCATGCAGGCGGTCTTTACGATATGGCGCTTGGTTATCACGGAACAAAGAACGGTACAAAGCATACCGTAATGCCTAAGGAAATAAAGCAATATATCAAAATCGACAAAATAATCTACAACCAGCCGGCAACCACAAAATTCGGAAGAAACGGTTGGATGGAAACAATAATTAAAGCATTCAACGTAAAGAATGTAGTTAAAGCGCATCCCGGTCAGGTATTCTATTGCGCAGACCTCAAATTAACGATCTACGGTTCACAGGACGTTATGTTGGAAAAATCGGGAAGCTCCGGAGACCTTAATGACTTCTCGGTTGTTTCAAGAGCTGAAATAAACGGAAAATCCGCGCTCTTCCTCGGAGATAGCGACACTATTCCAAATCCTCGTTTGGCTGCAATATACAAAGAAACTCTCAAATCGGATCTCCTCCAGCTCGCTCACCACGGCTACGGTGATACGGGTGATGCCGACGTAAACTCTTACTGTGATCCGTCTATGGTTCTTTGGGTCGTTTCAAACAGAGACTTACGTAGCAATTACAAAATAAATACAAACAGCTCGATTTCCTCTCTTAAGAATGCTAAAAACTATAAACCCGGTACGGGTAACCTTATATTCAGAAAAGATTGGAGCACTTATTCGGAATCGGCAAGTACTATAATAAATATGATTCCTAAATGTGACGGCACATATTGCGGAAACAAAAACTGCTCAAAGAAAACCAGTACTTGGAACTCTTACAATAGCTGATTCCAAGTAATAAAAAAAATAAAACACCGCTTTATTATCCCTGTGGCAGTAAAGCGGTGTTTTTAATTATGCACAATAAGACTACGTGATTTTTGTCAAAATTGTGCATTGTAACAGATATTTTTTTGTGATATAATTATACTATGAATGGGCTTATATCCAATATTTGTTTCTATATTCTTAAGGAGGATAAAGATATATGAAAACGGTATTAAAAAGAATGATAACGATTCTCTTGATATTGTCAACGTTGCTCACAGTATTTGCTTCGTGCGCTTCGGAGGAAGATTCTTTGGAAAGCAATTCCGACACCGCAGACGGAACAGATATTATAGAAGGCGACAAAGGAGGAGAAACCGGTGAAGACGGTTTGATCAACGTTTTCGCAAACGGTCAGTACACAGCGAGAATCATTCGCGGTGAAATGGCAACAGCTTTTGAGAAAAGCATTTATAATCAGATAAAAGAACTCTTCAAAAAGCGTACAGGTGTCAACCCCACCATCAACACCGACTTTGTTGCTGCAGATGAAGAACTTTATGACGGTCCCGCTATCCTTATCGGTGAAACCGCATATGAAGAATCAAAAGCCGCATATAGAAAGCTCGGTAACGATCAGTCGATTGCAAAAGTTTCGGGTAACAAATACGTTATCGCTTTGGGATCTGCCGATTCTGCTGCAAAACTTATCGAGACTCTCAAAACTAACCTGAACAAAAAAGCAAGTAAAGAAACTATCACTATCGACTCCAAGTGGGCGATCACAGCAAAAGTTGATTTTCTTACATCAGGTAACGAAACCTTCGACGATACAGGTCTTATAAAGCAGGCTTCCCTTCCCAACCTCGGAACAGGTCACAACTCAGGTCAGGGGTCAAAGACCTATATAAAGAGTAATGCCACCAAAGATACTTTTATGTCGCTCTGCAAGGAACTTGAAGGTAACGGACTTAAAAAGTATACAAGCAATGCAATAGGAACAAACCTCTTTGCAACCTATGTAACTCAAACGCAGATAGTTCACGTTATGTTCTTCCCGAACAAGGGACAGATAAGAACCTCTGTCGATAAGCGCGGCGAAGGATTGGACGGATTTGCTCTTGCAGGTCTTTCGGGTGAAAACAAATATAAAAAGACAAATGACTCGGAAATGATAGTTTGCGATATATCCAACGCAGACTGGCCGGGCGGAATGTGTATCATATACAAGCTCGCCGACGGACGTTTCTTCATAGTTGACTCGGGTATCGGTGGATTGCTTTCCGACGGCCGTAAATATATGGGATCTTCTTCGGGTTGGATCTACGCAACTCTCGCAAAACACGCAGCAGATCCTAAAAACATCGAAGTAGCGGCTTGGCTTATAACACACCCACACTCCGACCACGCAGGCGGATTGTTCGATATGGCACTCGGTTATTACGGATATAAGGGTCAAAAGCACACCGTAATGCCTAAAGAAATAAAGCAATATGTCAAGATAGATAAACTTATCTATAATGCTCCCGACAATCTTCCCGACTGCAACAGAGAGCATTGGATCCCCGAAATAATCAAGCAGTTCAAGATCAAGAACGTAATCAAGGCTCACCCAGGACAGGTATTTCACTTTGCAGATCTCAAGTTCACCGTATTCGGTTCACTTGACCTTATAGTTGAACAAGGCGGTATTGGTAACACTAACCACCTGTCACTTTCGATAAAAGTTGAATTCAACGGAAAGACCGCCCTTCTTATGGGAGACAGTGAAGCAAAACCAAACGCACAGTTGTCTGTGATCTATAAAGAGCTCTTGAAGGCAGATATCCTTCAGTTGGCTCACCACGGTTACGGTGGAACAGGCTCTAACGACGTAAACTCCTACTGTAATCCCAGTATGGTACTTTGGGTGGTTTCAAATGCCGATCTTCGTTCTAATTACACAATAGACGTAAACAGCTCGATCGCTACCCTTAAGGGAGTTAAGAACTACAAACCCGGTACAGGAAACCTCATCTTCAGAAAAGACTGGTCAACCTATTCCGATTCTCGCAGCACTATGGTAGACCTGATCCCAACGTGCGACGGTACTCACTGCGGAAACAAAAACTGCGGCAGAAAGACGAGTTCGAAGAGCTGGTACGCATAATTCCACAGTTTAAGTGTCAGATAAAACAAACAATCAATTATACCGCTTTATCATCTATAACGATGGTAAAGCGGTATTTTAATTATGCACAATAAAACACTATAAAGTTTGTTAAAAACATATATTGATAGCATTTTCAATTTATGATATAATTATTGTAGGAATGTGTTTACTCAACATATCGTATACCGTAAAATTGAGGAGAAAAATATATGAATACACGCATAACGCTATTTAAACGAACGCTCGCATTTTTACTGATGCTTGCCACCGTTTGCTCGGTTCTCGCATCTTGCGCAGAAATTAATGATCCTGTTCCTTCGGATACTCACGGGAATTCCAATCTAATAAAAGAGACACTTGATCCAACTGATCCTGAAGACGAAAACGAATCAGATAAAAACACTGGTGACTCGATTCCGCTATTTGCAAACGGAGAATATATAGCAAAGATCATCATTCCCGATAAAGCAACAACTTTCGAGAAAAAGATATATAACCAGATTAAAGAACTTCTCAAGAAGCAGACCGGAGTATCCCCCGAGATCACAACCGACTACAAAGCATCGGGCGCAGAAAAATATGACGGTCCCGCTATTCTCATTGGTGAAACCAACTATACCGAATCAAAAGCAACATATAGAAAACTTGAAAACGAACAAGGACTTGCAGTCGTTTCAGGAAATAAATATGTAATAGCAATTTCTTCGGAAGATGTTTTAGATAAGTTTATGACTACCCTCAAAAACCATATTAACAAGAAATCAACAAAAACCGAAATAAACATTACATCAAAATGGAAGATAAACGTGACATCAGGATACGTTATTTCGGGTAATGAGACCTTTGACGAAAACGGACTTGTAGAAACAGCTTCCCTGCCAAATCTCGGCACAGGATACAATTCCGGTCAAGGCTCAAAGACCTATATTAAAAACAGTGCGACAAAAGAAACATTTGAGGCACTTTGTAAGGACATTGAATCCAAGGGCTTGAAAAAATATACAAGCAACACTATAGGAAACAACCTCTTTGCAACCTATATAACAAAAACTCAGATAGTTCACGTAATGTTCTTCCCCAACAAGAGCCAGATCAGAACCGCGGTCGATAAACGTGGCGAAGGAATGAACGGTTTTGCGCTTACAGGTCTTTCGGGTGAGAACAGATATAAACCCGTAACCGATTCAAAAATGATCCTCTGCGATATTTCAAACGCAGACTGGCCAGGCGGAATGTGCTTAATATTCAAGCTTTCCGACGGAAGATTTTTTATAGTAGATGCAGGAATAGGCGGATTCATCTCCGACGGACGAAACAACAAAGGTTCTTCTTCAGGATGGATATACGCAACACTCGCAAAGCACGCAGACGATCCTAAAAACATTCAAGTTGCGGCTTGGCTCATAACTCACGTTCATTCCGACCACGCAGGCGGTCTTTACGATATGGCGCTCGGCTATTACGGATATCAGAAAGCAAAGCATACCGTAATGCCTAAGGAAATGAAACAGTATATCAAAATAGATAAAATAATCTACAATGCGCCCGACAACTTCCCCGACTGCAACAGAGAGGGATGGATGAAGAAGATAATCGAAGGATTCAAGGTAAAGAACGTAGTCAAAGCGCATCCCGGTCAGGTATTCTACTTTGCGGACCTTACACTTACTATTTACGGTTCTCTCGACCTTATGATAGAAAACGCAGGTAAATCCTCAGACCTTAACGATTTTTCGATTATGTCAAGAGCTATCTTTAACAACAAATCAATGTTGATCACGGGCGATAGCGACTCTATCCCCAACCCCGTAGTAGCAGCAATATATAAAGAATCATTAAAATCCGATATTCTTCAGCTGTCGCATCACGGTTACGGTGATACGGGAGATCACGAAGTAAACTCTTACTGCAATCCCGAAATGACCATTTGGCCCGTAGCAAAAAGCGATCAGAGAACAGATTATAACGTAAACGTAAAAATGAGTATGGTTTCTTCATTGGTTACTTTAGGTAACGTAAGAAACATCAACCAAAGCAGAGGAACAGGAACAGCAACCCTCAGCAACGGAAAGAATTACAGACCGGGTGAAGGAAATCTCGTATTCGATAAAAACTGGAAGACCACTGTAATGCCACGTTCCGAAATGCTCGCCGCTATTCCAAAGTGTGACGGAACACATTGCGGAAACTCCAACTGTTCAAAGAAGAGCAGCTCGGATATTTACAAAGAATAATTTCACTATTCCAAGTCAGTACCGCTTTATTATCATTTTTGATAGTAAAGCGGTACTATTATAAAAAACAAAACGGAGTATATAAATGAAAAAAATATTATCACTTCTTATGGCATTGCTAATGATCTTTACACTCATAGGCTGCACTAATAAAGAAGAAAATAAAGATACTAAAGACACTGCAGAAACCGCCAAAAAGGGCTTCCCTACCCTTAACGGAAAAGATTCAAAGGAACTTTACACAGCCGCTATCGATTACGTGACCGCTCTTCAGAATTACGAGATCGACGTATATACCACCTACAAAATGACATTCGAGGGCGAAACGACAGAAGAAGCACATCACACTCTGCATAAATGCTCAGGCGATAGCTTCTATTATCTTTACGAATCGGGCGTCAACAAAGAATTCTTTCTTCATGACGGAACGATGCTTTATAAAAAAGTTAATAACGTAAACGAAAAAGTTGATATATCGTATTCTGATTTTATGGAAAGTTGGGGCAGCATAACCGAAGAAGAAATGCTTATAGAACTCAGCGAATCAAAAATTTCAAACAAGCTTTTCGTATCTGAAGGTGAAGAATATTATCTCGACTTCTTGATAAAAGAAGAAGAATACTATGAACTGACCGGCGGAAGTATTGCATCTCCTGTTAAATACCGTGTTTATTTTGACAAAGACGGAACCTTAACACATTTCGAAAGAACTCTTTCATTCTACTATTATGAAGAAATGCTCGTTGAAGATACTACAAAAATATATATCAAAAACGTAAATCAAGTACAAAAAATAGAAACTCCCGAAAACGCAGACCTCTATTCTCTCCGTCCCACCGCTGAAAATATAGATCTGTCATCGGTCGACAATCTCGATCTTTTTGAAGCTACGTCAGAGATCACCGACTATGTTTTGCTTAATATGAAAATAGAAGGAACGGTAAAAATAAACGAAACCGAATCGGTTGAAAATTACGAAGGAAAGATACTCATTCGTCTTTTCCCCGAGGTAGCACCTCTCAGCGTATCAAATTTCAAAGCACTTGTCGGAGGTTCATTTTATAACGGACTTACAATACACAGAATAATTCCCGATTTCGTCATTCAAGGCGGAGATCCTAAGGGCGATGGAACAGGCGGCTCCGAGGATGAGATCTTTGGTGAATTTTCATCAAACGGATTTACAAACAATCTTTCACACAAGCGCGGAGTACTCTCTATGGCACGTTCAGACGACCCTGATTCGGCATCCTCTCAATTTTTCATCTGCCACAAGGATGTACCCGATCTTGACGGCAATTATGCAACATTTGGATACGTTATTTACGGACTTGACACCGTTGATATCATAGCGGCACTCGAAACCGATGAAAATGACAAGCCAAAAACAACCGTCACAATAGAATCTGCGACCTTTGTACAGAAAAAGCAATAATACTTTAAGACTGAGTTGTTCAGAGCAAAAGCAAGAATTTTGCGCCCTGACAGCTCAGTCCTTTTCTTTTCACAAAACCGTCAAACAGAGCATTCATTCTGCACAATTGAGGTCAACAAAATTCGGTTAAAATGTACATTGTAAGAATTTGACTTTTGTGTTATAATTTATATGGAGTATGATATCTTTCACTATACTTATATATTATTCAAAATTGGAGGATACTGATGAAATATTTAAGTTTAAAACTAATCTCCTTAATACTTGCACTAATAACAGTACTCACGGTGTTTGCTTCCTGTACTTCGGAAGAGGACCCCGATGCTTCGGGTTCAAATGATGCAACCGAACAGCAAACAGAATTTCAGCCGATAGACGGAGTACTTACCCTCTTCGCTGCAGGCGACTACAGAGCAAAAGTGATCCGCGGTGAAACCGCTTCCAGTGAAGAAAGAGAAGTATATAATCAGATAAAGGATCTTATCAAAAAGAGAACGGGTGTAAGCCCTTCTATAGCTACAGACTTCGTTGCTGCAGGTCAAGAGCTTTATGACGGTCCTGCAATACTTATTGGTGAAACCGATTATGACGAATCAAAAGCAGCATACAGAAAGCTTGGCGAAGGCGAAGCTACAGCAACCTTTACGGGCAACAAATACGTTATCGCATTCTCAACAAAAGACTCGGTAGAATCTCTTATCACCGCACTCAAAAACAACCTTAACAAAAAAGGCTCAAAGACCGAGATAAATATAGACTCTGCTTGGAATATCAACATAAAGCTTCAGTATCATACATCGGGTACGGATAAATTTGATCCAACCGGAATAAAATCCAAAGCAGATCTTCCAAGCGATCTTGGTACAAAGTACGATGCAGGACAGGGCTCTTACACCTACTTGAAGACCAATGCAACAAAATCTGATTTTGAATCCCGCTGCAAAGAAGCGGAAGCTAACGGATTTAAAAAGTATACCACTAATCAGATAGGTAACAATGAATTTGCAACCTACGTAACAGATACGCAGATACTTCACTTTATGTTCTTCCCCAATAAGAACGAATTGAGAACCGCGATAGACAAACGCGGTTCGGGAACTGCAGGATTTACTCTTCCCGGACTTTCAGGTGACAACAGATATACCAAGACAGAAGAATCCCTTATGACTCTCGTTGAGATCGAAAACTCCTCTTGGCCGGGCGGAATGTGTCTTATATTCAAGCTCTGCGACGGACGTTTTGTGATCATCGACAGCGGAGTAGGCGGACGTGACAATGACGGTTCTTCTTCGGGATGGGTATATGCTACACTTGCAAGACATGCTGAAGATCCTAAGAACATTCAGGTCGCAGCTTGGATAATTACTCACGTTCACTCCGACCACGCAGGCGGTCTTGTTGATATGGCTCGCGGAACTTATGAAGTTTCACGTCCGTCTGAAGGACAGAACAGAACTCATAACGTAATGCCTAAAGAATGCAAGCAGTGGATAAAGATAGACACTCTTATCTACAACCGTCCCGCCAATAACGTTGACGGCCGTAACGGTTGGATGGATGAAATAGTTAATGCTTTCAAGGTTAAAAACGTTATCAAAGCACATCCGGGTCAGGTATTCTACTATGCAAATTGCAAATTTACTATGTATGGCTCCCTCGACCTCGTAATAGATAAGAAGATCTCTAACCATAATGACGAATCCTTGTCAATGATGTTCGAATTCAACGACAAAAAGTTCTTGGTTCTCGGTGATGCTTATCCTCAGAACACAACAGCACTCGCTACGATCTACAAAGAAAGCCTTAAGGCAGATATAGTTCAGACTTCTCACCACGGCTACAATAACACTGCCGCAGACCAGGTTTACAAATATGTTCAGGCAACTATGGTTATTTGGCCCGTTGCTTCATACGAAATGAGGGATTGCGATCTTAAAAACGATCCTATGAACGCTATATTTAAGGAAACCGTTCCTGACAATATGCAGTTTGCTCCTCACGGTGGTAATATCGACTTCGACGAAAAATGGAAGGCAAGCGGCACCTACAGAGTTTACAGCGCTATTCCCTATTGCGATTGCTCTTGGTGTAAAACTCAGCCAAACAGTAATAAGTCAAAGAGTAGTAACTTCTAAACAAATACAAAAAGGGACTGTCCCAAATGCAAATTTGGGGCAGTTCTATTTTAAGACTCTTCAAAATTTCAATCCCTAAAAATCAAGAGGAAAATATGAATCTTTGTGATATAAAGACAATAAAACAAACAATGGCGATGTTCTCACTGAATTTCAGAAAGGAATTCGGTCAAAACTTTTTAACAGACAATTTTGTTGTTGAAGATATAGCCGATAACTGTTGCGAAGATCCCAAAAGCACGATCCTTGAAATCGGTCCGGGAATCGGTTCACTTACGCAAGAGCTTGCAAAAAGACACAGCCAGGTTGTTGCGATAGAAATAGATAACGGTCTGATTCCGGTTTTAAAATATACACTCGGTTCTTTTCCTAACGTAAAAGTTATAAACGAAGACGTTATGAAAGCCGATCTTAAATCCATACTCGCACCGTATTTTGAAAAAGGCGGTGTATCGGTATGTGCAAATCTTCCGTATTATATAACTACTCCCATTCTTATGATGCTTTTGGAATCCGCTCTTCCCTTTGACTATATCACGGTAATGATACAACAAGAAGTAGCAGACAGACTCTGTGCAGAACCGGGAGATAAAAATTGCGGTGCAATAACTGCCGTACTCAGATATTACGGAATCCCCGAGATGCTTTTTACAGTTCCGTCAGACCGTTTTATTCCCGAGCCTAAAGTAGATTCGGCAGTAATAAGAATAAAGCTGCACAAGGAAAAGCCTTATAAACCTAAAGATGAAAAGACTTTTTTCAAAACGGTTAAAGGTGCATTTGAGCAAAGGAGAAAAACACTTCCAAATTCTCTCTCCTCGGTATTCACCGATCTTTCGAAGGACGAGATCACCGAAATTATCACACTTTGCGGTATCGAACCGAATATTCGCGGCGAAAGACTTACAATGGAAGATCTCTGCAAGCTTTCAGATATGTTATACGAAAAAAGCAGATAATAAAAAAGGGGCTGCGTCATTTACGCAGTCCCTGCGCAAAAAAGCCGACGGTAGGCTTTTTTGACGCGCGGAATTTGCGGTTTTTGCCTG